>DATNNZ010000091.1:0-6978 GCA_035601575.1 Chthoniobacterales bacterium | reverse complement strand
CCGAAGTACCCCTTGGCCCGGTTGTGCGATCCGGCTCATTTTGGTGGGATGCTTCTGCCCGTTTGTTTGAAGGACTTTCCTCGTTTTACTACACTCACACGCCGTCTGTTCGTAAGAGGACTGTAACCTGGTCGTGAGTCCTACGAAGAAATGTTGCAGGTAAATCCAATTATCGTCCGTTTGGCGGTTGTTTTGGTTCGAATGAATATTGGAACCTTTATTTCAGAACGGAGAAGAGAACTGTAACTTTTCAAGCAGCTCATTCATAGACGCCCAGGAGCAATGCTCACATTTGTTTTCGGCTTGCTTTGCCTTTGGTAATATCGCCGATCACAAACTTCTTTTTTAGTCGCGCATTGATCTTCAACCTATCCGGCGAGCGCCTCCTTGGCTGATAAGTGCTTGCCGCACGCTTCGCGATTATACCTTCCAGTCCCTTCTCCTTAGCTAACCTGAATAGCTCGATCCCGTGCCCTACAATGAATCTGCCGACCTTAACTAGATTATCGGACTTTGATGATCTTCTGTAGCTGGCTCCTTCGTTGTAGAACGTTTTTGCTGTCCAGTTCCGACCGTCATACCAGATTCTTTGCCCTGAGCGCCTCCTGGTGATCAGCGAGCGCTCGGTACTTCTGTTCATTCTCCTCCGTTTCAATGCAGCCGTCTTTCGAAGGGGTCCCGAACTAACGGACATGAACCCAGAAGGAGAAAGTATCAAGCCAGGCGATGAGGATGAGGACGGCAGCAAGGACATCGACACTGAAGACATCGATTCCGACAAGACTGAAGGTGACAAAAACGAAGTAGAAGGAAAAGTCGAGGAGCATTAACTCGTCCGGCTCTGCAGATAAAGTCCCGCGGTCTCTGCGCATTTTAGTCGTTGAAGATGACGCGCGTGCAATGAGCGTTAAGAAGATTAATGAACGCATTAGGGCATCGGGCATACGCCAGCAAAATATGCGAAAACCTCTTGATCTCACCGTTGCCGAAAACAAACCGTTCGATCTAGTGTTTAGCGAGATTTCTCTGCCAGACGGTGACGGGTTGGAACTCTTGCATATCCAAGCGATGCGAGCCTTTATCCCTGGCGGCGATTGCAAATAGGCCATCTGTGCAGTACGGAAGATTCGCGAGAAGCCAGACGGCGGGTTTCAATCAGCACTTGTTTCAAACTCATCGCGATGGCAATCCTCGAAGCGTCTTCCGCAAAGCGACAGAAGAAGCGCCACCAAGGTCGACTGCCCGGTGCCACGCTTACAGCCACCTTCGGAACGAGCCACGAACTGCGGGCGTGAATCCACAGCCGGGCGCAAATTCTTCCTGGTAAACACCTAAGCCTCAAGTGAGCGATAACAACTGCTGTTCCAACAACGAATCCGGAATGAATGCGATACTCACGCGTAATATCCAGACTCTACTCGAGAAACGGAAGAGCGAGGAACGCAGCGCGAGCATCCAACAGAAGATGGCCGACGCGATTACCCGCTTCTCGGGAAGTATTCCGTTCGTCTACATTCACGCGGCTTTCTTCGGGCTTTGGGTAATCGTGAATCTCGGGTGGGCCGGTATACGCCCCTTCGATCCGAGTTTTGTTGTGCTTGCGATGCTCGCATCGGTGGAGGCAATTTTTCTCTCCACATTCATACTTATCTCTCAAAACCGCATGAGCGCCATAGAACAAGCGAGGGCCGACTTAGCCATGCAGATCAGTCTCTTAGCTGAGCACGAGGTTACACGTCTGCTCCAGCTCGTTTCGCGTATCGCAGAAAAAGTCGGGGTCGAGGAAGGCAGCGCCTCGGATTTGGCGGAGCTCAAGCGGGATATAGCACCCGAAAAAGTGCTCGATAAAATCGAAGAAGAGGCGGCAGCGCAAGACCATTTGCCCGGAGACAGCAACGGACCCGCTTAAGAAAGCCGGCTGAGGGCTCAGCGCCGCTCGCGCTTTGCTTCATTTTGCCTGCGCGCCGCCTATCCCCCATCGCGGCACTGAAAAACCCATGAGCCACTCGAGACTCCTCCACATGATGGCTCCAGGTGAAGGATTTGCTGCGTTCAGCGCAAGCATCGCCATCGCTGTATCATCAACGTCAGGGTAAAATGGATTTTTGAACTCAAAAACTCCATCCGGATGGTTCTAGAGCCGGGCTGTGAACATCCCAATCTCCTTTGATCGCCACTCTGCGGGCCGAAAGCCACTTCACAGTGCAGACGCGATCTTATCAGAGGCAACCGCTCAAGCTTCCGGTCGATCCATGCGAATAACTGTCTTTGGACTTACTCTTAGCTCTTCATGGGGAAATGGGCACGCGACCTTATGGCGGGGTCTCTGCCGGGCCCTCGCCAAGCGAGGACATCAAATTCTGTTTTTTGAACGCAACGTGCCATATTACGCTCAGAACCGGGACCTTACGAGGTGGACGGACGGCGAGCTGATCCTCTACGAGGACTGGACCCAAATAAAAGAGCGAGCGCGAGCCGCCATGGCGCAAGCGGACGCAGTGATAATCACTTCCTTCTGCCCCGATGCATTACCAGCAAATGATCTATCGGTGGAGGCAGCGAAAGGCTTGAAGGTCTTTTACGACCTAGATGCTCCAATCACCTTAACGGAATACCAACAGACGGGAAACGTGGCCTACATTCCGGAGAATGGACTTCGCCAGTTTGATCTCGTATTAAGCTTCACCGGCGGCAGCGCACCACCGCTGTTGAAACGGCTTTTAGGTGCACGAGAGGTAGCAACTTTGTATGGGCATGTCGACCCCGAGGTCCATCGTCCGTCGGAGCGAAGCGAAACCTACGCTGCAAGCCTTTCCTATCTAGGTACATTCGCAAGTGATCGGCAAACCGCTCTGGAGCATCTGTTCGTCGAACCCGCTTGCGCGCTTCCGTTCAAACGATTCCTGATCGGCGGCGCCCTCTACCCTAAGGACTTCCCATGGGCTCCGAACATTCATTTCGTGCGGCATCTACCACCGTCTGAACACCCGCGGTTTTTCTCTTCCTCAGATCTAACGCTAAACATAACCCGCCCCTCCATGGCAGAAATGGGCTTTTGCCCGTCTGGGCGATTATTCGAAGCGGCCGCGTGTCAGACCCCAATACTTTCAGACCACTGGTCCGGAATAGAAGAATTTTTCCAGCCGGATGAGGAGATTTTGGTTGTCAAACAAAGAGTCGACGTCGTTAACGCCTTATTTTTGGATGCAGACGCTTTGAACGGCCTCGGGGCCGCAGGCCGGAGACGTGCCTTAGCTCAGCACACATCAGAACATCGTGCTCATGAATTTGAAGAAATAATCAAGCATTTATAAAGGAAGCGCATTGAAATATGTGGGGTATTATTCCTGCCGCTGGCGAAGGAAAACGGATTCAACCTCTGGCTTTTTCCAAAGAGTTGTTACCAATTGGGTTTGATCAACTAGAGAAACAGAAAAAACCGCGCGCCGTCAGCGACTTCATCGTCGAACGCTTAATGATCGGCGGCGCCACCAAAATCTGTTTTGTTATTGCCCCGAACAAGAGCGATATTATTCGCTATCACGGCTCCGGCCGGAACGAAGCGTTCTTCGTCTATTTGATACAGCCTGAGCCGCTTGGTCTATGCGATGCCGTTTTTCGGCCAATCGAGTTGGTTCCCGATACAGAGCAGGTCTTGATTGGGTTGCCTGATACAGTCTGGTTTCCTACCGACGGTTTCCGGCGCCTACCCGACAACGTCCTCTCGTTTCTTCTATTCCCGGTGGCGGCACCCGAACATTTTGACGCCGTTGTGGTTAATAGAAAAGGAAAAGTCGAGGTGATCCAGGTTAAACAGCAGAACGCAATGACTAACTGGATCTGGGGTGCTATCAAAATGAACACAGCAATCTACCGGGAGCTGTACCAGCTTTGGGTCCAGCGCGAAAGAAGAGATGAATTTCTTGGGACGTTGATTAATACGTGGCTGGCGCTGGGTGGCACTGCATATGGCATCCAAGAGGGATCAGACTACCTCGATGTCGGTACCATTGATGGCTTCCACGTCGCATTTTCGAAGCTCATGAGCGGCTATCCTCCAATCGGTACAGTGAAGCCAACAGAATGAAATTACCCTAATTATGAACCGGGCACAGTTCACTGTCTCACAAGAGAGCAGTAATTTCGCGCCACCCCACGGCCGAGTTATAGTCTTTGCGCCTCATCCCGACGACGAAGTCATTGGGGCGTTTTCCCTTTTGACCCGCTTCCGAGCTGCTTGCTTCATGGTCTTCGTAACCGATGGGGCACCCGTCAAGCTGGGCAAAAATTGCGCGCCACTCCGGCGCAGACGACGAAGGGAGTCGAACCAGGTCGCCGCGCTTCTTCGGATCCCGGCAGGCCACGTCATTCGACTGGGAATGCCGGACCAGGGTACAACCTTTCAGCTGCCTCGACTGATTATGGTTGCCGCCAACCTTTTACGGGAGTTGCGTCCCGACATTGTGATCATTCCAGCGTACGAAGGGGGCCATCCGGACCATGATTCCACTGCGTTCTCTGTTCATCAAGCTGCTTACCTGATAGGGAGAGACGCACCGCTGCTGATTGAGATGTGCCTCTACCATGGCAATAATGGTCAGTTTGCTACCAGTCAATTCCTACACTGTTGCGGGGCACTGGACCGCTTGACCGTTAAGCTCTCGACAAGCGAACGATATTTGAAACAAGTCGCCTTCACCGTCTATCGGTCACAGGCTAAGGTCCTGGAATCCTTTCCAACTGACATTGAGCGCTTTCGAGTTGCGCCGAAGTATGATTTTCATTCTCCACCCCATCGGGGGCCGCTATTTTACGAACGATTTGACCGGGGTGTTAGCGGAGCAGAATGGCGGGAGCTCGCGGTACGCGCATCGAGTGAAACCATTTCGGATGACGCATGAACTTGCGCGTATTAAACATTGCTTATCCTTTTGCTGAGGTTGGCAGCGATTCCGTAGGTGGTGCTGAGCAGATCTTACGGCGTTTGGACGAGTCCCTTGTTCAGCACCGTCATGAATCGATCGTTGTAGCACCCCCGGAATCCCGAATCGCCGGCGTGCTAATCAGTTCTCCCCCCATTCCGAGCGAGATTACCTCCAAGCTTCGAAACGAAACCTATCATCAGCTCCGCCGGATCATAGCAGAGGCGGTCGATCGATATGACCCAAGTCTCATCCATATGCACGGAGCTGATTTTTATGAATACCTACCACAGGATGATCGGCCGCTTTTGGTGACTTTGCACCTACCAGTAAGCTTTTATCCATCTTGGATTTTCACGTTACCCCGCAAGTATACGAGTCTACTTTGCGTCTCGCCTTCACAAAGACGGAGCTGCCCGAACTCGACGCTGCTGCTGGCACCAATTGAGAACGGTGTCCCCTCGCTAATCCGACATCCGGCGCAGAAAGCTAACTACACCGTATGCCTAAGCAGAATCGCACCCGAAAAGAATGTTCACACTGCTTTAACGGCTGCTCGCAAAGCGAGCATGCCGTGTCTGTTGGCCGGAAGGGTGTTCCCGTATCGCGAGCATCAGGAATATTTTACCTCCGAAGTAGAGCCGCTCTTGGACGAACAATGCCGCTTCATCGGTCCCGTCGACGAACTTGCCAAATGGTCGCTTTTATCCCGTGCGCGCTGCCTGCTCCAAGCAAGCCTTGCGCCCGAGACTAGTTCATTAGTCGCCATGGAAGCACTTGCCTGCGGTACGCCTGTCATCGCATTCCCATCCGGTGCTTTACCCGAAATTGTCGAGGACGGCAGAACCGGATTCGTTGTTCACTCCGCTGTGGAAATGGCCGACGCCATTTTTGCCGCCGGCCACCTGAATCCTTTCCATTGCTTGGAAGCAGCTTCTTCCCGATTCTCTCTCGATCGAATGACGCAAAGCTATGTTAAATTGTATCGTAAATTAATCGATGCGCAGATTAGCGCGACAAATCCACGCGCCGTCCCGGGCAAAATAACGTTTCGCCAGACCTTTTAAAGCGCTGGTTCTCACTTAACCATGCAGGCGGCCCTTTTTATCCGGTGAACCTGACACAGACAGTTAAATCCGTAACGCTCACCGTTGCCACTCATCTAGAAGATGCAGGCAAACTTGAAGCAGAATGGAATGTGCTGTGGCAGACTTGCGGGAATACGACTCCATTCCAATCGCCTGCCTGGCTGTTGCCCTACCTACACGTCTTCAAGCCGGGACGATTCAAAGTTCTCTCGATTAGACGCCGCGAGCGTCTTATCGCGGTAATTCCAATCACCATAGTTCGCTCCGGAGGTCAGGCGGTCTTACGCCTGCTCGGTCAAGAAGTTTCGGATTACATGGACGGTTTATGCGTCGAAGAAGACCGAGTTGAAGTCTACAGCCTGATTCAAGAATGGCTGGTTAACGAGCTTGCCTGCTGTGAATTCGCAGAGTTTGTCCAACTGCAATCGCATGCTTTGCTACGTTCGATGCCGACTCCCGGCTCTGTTCATGAGGAGGTTCGCCCAGGGACGCCTTGTCCAACCGTTCACCTCCAACAACTGGATACGGGCACAGTGCTGTCTCTGACGGAATCGATGAAAAAGAGGGTCAATGTGAACTTTCGACAGCTTCGAAGAATTGGCAACATTGATCTGAGGCTAGCCGACCGTCAGACCCTGGACACCGCAATCTCTGATTTGTTCATTTTGCATGCAAAGCGCTGGCAACGGCAAGGATTGCCCGGAATCTTCGCGAACTCGGACACGCAGATGTTCTTTCGGAAAGCATTTCATAAGTTAGAGCGAGCATCGGCTCTTCGTCTGTTCACCCTCTATTTAGATAAGGTTGCAATTGCTTCCTTAGCAGCGTTCTGCAAAGACCGCATACTCTACTACTACATCGGAGCCTTCGACCCAGATTATGCCCGGTTCGGTCCGGGGAATCTCATTGTTTTACACGTCATGGAATTCGCAATTCGAGAAGGCTACGAGACTTTTGATTTCCTTCGA
>DATNNZ010000090.1:0-14228 GCA_035601575.1 Chthoniobacterales bacterium | reverse complement strand
CTGGAATCCATATTTGTGCAGCAGGTCAGTTCGATAATAGAGGAGACCGACGTCGGTAGCGATTGGCATTGAAACCAAGTGGCCGTTCACCGTGTTGTTCGCGATGATGCGTGGAAAATGTTCATGCGCTAATTGTTAGTAAAACTATCCACAGCAGTTGTTTCCGTATCAGGCTCATTGCTAGCGAGCTGTAATTGATTCTACCAGAGATGGCAATTGCGCCGTTACCGTTTGCCTTGATTCTTATTTATTGGAATAGACAGGGGATGGCATCCACAGCGCTTGGCGGGCAACTCGAGCGAGGAGAAAAAGAAGAAAGCCGGGACAGGCGTTACCTGGCCGGACGTCGGATCCGCCTGGCTTGGTTCCTAGTTACGCCCACCTTGCTCGTCTTATTGCTCATCGTTGGATATCCTCTGGCACAAGCGTTTGTTCTGACCTTCCAGAAAACGAAACTCGACGGCTCAATTGCTTCGACCTTCGTCGGAATCGACAACTATGTTCGCTTACTCCGCGATCCGGAGTTCTTAGAATCGATTTGGAATTCTCTGCGGTTCACCTTTATCGCGGTCCCGGTTGAAGGCGTGTTCGGTTTGCTGTTTGCCTTAGCCGCCAATTCACCGTTCAAGGGAAAATGGATCCTGCGTTTTGCCATCCTGGCGCGTATCTGGTGTATGCATTACCGCTGACTATTCTTTTATTGAGAGGGTATTTTCATAGTCTTCCCGCTGAGTTGGAAGAGGCCGCTTACATCGATGGTGCTGGCCCGCTGACCGTGTTTTGGAGAATCCTGCTTCCGTTGAGCGCTCCGGGTCTTTTTACGACTGCTCTGCTCACGTTCATCGGTGCATGGAACGAATTCCTGTTCGCGCTTACCTTTACCGCCAGCGATCAAGCTCGAACCTTGCCAGTTACCATATCTACCTTCGGCGGCCTGTCCTATCATGAGACCCCTTGGGGCCAGATTCTCGCAGCCTCGCTGCTGGTCGGCTTGCCACTCCTGCTGTTCGTGGCCATATTCCAACCCCGTATCATGGCCGGAATCTCCGCCGGAGCGATTAGAGAATAGTTACAAAGCTATTTCGCCCTCGTCGTCGTGGTCGTCCTCGGATGGAATACGGAGCTAGGATTGGTAGCGGCGACTGTCCAATAAGGCTTTTAGCTTTGGCGGAACCAGATGACTCAATCAGCGCGGCTTGCGTCAAAGCGACCAAAAATCGCAGTCGCCATCGCGATGCAGACCGATGGCGACTGCATTTTGTGACCCGGGCACGATCAACCGCTTCGTTTGCCCAGAATGTGATTAGCAAGCGCCGCTGTATAACGGGACAGTCGCCGCTACCGGAAAACGACCCGGACGTTCGAGAGGCATTTACGATGACTGACGCGTCGCGAAATCTGCCGTGGCGGGCCGCTACCGAGGACCAATGCCCGCCAACCGGAGGTTACGTTTCGAAGATCCCGCCAAATCAAAGATACCGTCCCAGCTTCTCGACATGTCGAGCGATGGCAATGGCGTCTCTTCGAAAGAAGGCAAGATGTTCCTCAACAATAGCTCTCCGATGAATATCGACATTCTCGAGAGCAGAAATCCAAGCAATCTGGTATTCCAACCGCTGGAGCACGGTACCAAGCAGACTTTTTCTCTCTTCGAAGCCGTAGTAGTCACAGAATCGGCGAATCCGTTGGGCAATCCGGTCCAGGTGAGCGTCACTCACTGCAAAGATATTTGATAACTCACAAAGCCGCGCAAACCGATAAACAGCGAAAGCCACGTCCCAGAGCCGCGGACCGGGAGCGGCTGATTCGAAGTCGATAAAAGCGACCGCCTCTTTCCGAACATAGATCGTGTTATAAGGGCCAATATCGCCGTGGCAGATAACTTCCGCGGTACCTGGAATCTTGACTGCCCAGGTGGCATCATCCGGTTCGCTGAAACTGATGGTTGCGTCGTGATACCGGCGTAACAATCGCGCTACGCTGTACAAATTACCTTCCGAATAAACAAAGGCCCGCCACGGATAGTGCTCGGCCGATCCCGGAACATAACTCAGCATTTCCCGGCCCTCTTCATCAAATCCAAGCCCTTCGGGCGCGCCCGCGAATTCCTGAGCTTTAAGATGACGAAGTAACGCCTGAATTGTTCGACTCGATGGCCGAGCTGGGCGCCGAATGGTGTTACCAATCCTTACGACACTGTTCCATCCCTTGAGCACTTCTTCGTGCTCAGAAATATCTCCATTTCGAAACATGCTATTGGCCCAAGCCCTCCGAACTAATAGACAATTATCCGATTGATCAATCCGGTAGCCGTAATTACAGAACTTGGCGCGGAGGACTTCTTGAGCGAATCTAAACGAATTGTCCTTATTCCTCTAACCGCTTCAAGGATGAAATTGCTTCACCAAAACGGAATGATCTCTGGGTTCTGGGCCACCGAAATGGATCGGCTGATTCCGGACATTGTCGATTGCAGCGATATCCGGCACCCGAGCCGGGGCAGAGTAGGGCCCCATTTCCACCGGCATTGGGAGTTTTACTACCAGGTGGCTGGAATCGGCCATCATTATTCCATGGGCGGGAGCGAGTTTATTTTGAAACCGGGAACGATTTACTGTGTTGGTCCGCACATCAATCATTGGCACGAACATACTTCCAACGAACCGGCGCATGTCCTCAGTGTCGGGTTCGATCTCGCTGCGGTAGCCGCTCGCCATCCGGACTGGGACCTCTTTAGACAGCTTTCGCCGATCTTCTCGATCGATAACGCTCACCACCTTGAACGCAGTTTTACTCGGGTGCTCGAGGAAGCAACCGTTGCCTTGAACCATCAAAGCGCAGCGCTTCGACTCGCGCTGGACATGCTCGTTCTCGACGTAATGCGTGCGGTTACTCAGCCTCTGAATAGTCGTTCCAGCGTCGCGCGGCATCCCGCAGTGCTCCGGGCCATTCATTTGCTGGAAACCCGGTTCCGTGAACCGTGGACTCTCAATGAAATAGCCGCGCACGTGGGAATTTCGCGTGCCCACTTGGCCAAGTTATTTCAGCAGGACACCGGGATTCCAGTGCACAAATTTTTGAATAAGGCGCGAATTTCGCGTGCCGAACACTTGCTCCGCAACTCCGAACTGTCGTGCGAGTCGATTGCCGTCGAATGTGGCTTTGGCATCATTCAGCATTTTTCGCGAGCCTTCAAACTTCATACCGGTATGACCCCGATTCAGTTCCGGCGGAAGCATCGGTAGGGGTCCGAATGTAGGCAAGACTAGTGAGGAGTGTGTCGCCAGCGCCTCGGTCCCGCAAACGCACGATAAGGCGTTGAATAACCTCGGCATATTGGCGGTACCCATCAGGGTAGGGCGAAAACCTCGGCGCTCGGGTCGTTACGCTGGTCCGTTTTGCATCCCGCATGCGCCGGGTTTGAGCCATGCTACGTGCTGATCCGGCCTGCTACGGCCAATTGGGGGATCCTTGCAGTTGAATCAACTTCATGACGCGATCCCGGGACGTGGCTCAAACCCGGCGCATGGGGATGCGAAACGGATAAGCGCAACGACCCGAGCGCCGAGGTTTTCGCCCTACCCTAAATGGGTAGCGCGAGCACATCGGAGTTACTCAACGCGGTTATGCTGCGTCGGCTGGATTGCTCGACCAAGCTAATAAACTGCCATATTTAGCCCATCGTTCGATAATTTTATCCATTCGTCTGATCGCGCTCCTTTAGCCTCGAATTATCTGACGGGCGAACTAAAACCTGTTCCCATCGGGCGCGTAGCCCTTCCGCGTCGATTCCCCTTAACCCCTGAACTGAATGGAAATGTTAAAACTCAATTGTGATCCCCCTAGAACATATTTTCGGTATGGCTTAGTAACATTGTTATCGTTACTAACGGTACCGACTCTTTTCGCCCAGCAGACCTCCGACTCGAGCGATGTTTCTGCGCTCAAGGCCCAGATGGAAAAGGTGCAGCAACAGAACCAGCAGATGCAGAAAGAATACGAAGACCGTATCGCGGCCATGGAGTCCAAGATGCAGTCCCTCGAATCGAAAGCGGATTCCGGCACGATTCTGAACACCCGCGTTCTGACCGATGACAATGGTAAACAATACGAAGGCAAAGGTCCTGTGCTGGATGAATCGTTCCTCAAGTCGCTGACGCGAAACTTCAGTTTCACGGCGTACGTCCGTGCTGGTGTCCAGTTTAATGGCAACGGCGGCGGCGGTAACTTCAACTTTGAATTGCCAGATAACGAAGGCGGTCGTTCACGTCTCGGCAACGAAAACGACACCTACTTTGAGTTAACCTGGAAACAGGCCCACATGCTGGGGGACAACCCGGACGTGATGGACGTTTCCATGGTGTTTACACCGGCTATTCGGTACCAACAGAATCGTGCCACATTCGTCACTGGCCTGACCGGCGGTCGTGAAAACGGGAGCGATTTCGATTTCGTGATGCGCGAAGCGTACCTCGAAATGGCCAACGTCTTTAAAGCGGCTCCCGAAATCACCTTCTGGGGTGGTCAACGGTTCTACGACCGGTTCAATATCGATTCGAACGATTACTTCTGGCTGGATTTGTCCGGGTATGGCGCCGGTGTGAAGAATATCGACGTGGGTATTGGCAAACTCTGGCTCGCCTATCTCGGGGGCTTGGATGACGATATTAACTCACCGAATACAGGAAGTTTTTACAAGCATACCCTCGATGTTCGGTTGAAGGATATTCAGATCGGCCCCGGCAAATTAATGTTGGTGCTTATCGGCAACTATGAGAAGGGCACGACCTTCACGAAAGACTTCAATGGCAATCTGCTAGCCGCTGGCGATGCGATACTGACCCATCCGGTTCGTACGCAAGATGCATATGGCATCGGTGGTGGCGGGGTTTACACGTTCGACCTCAGCGCAATCGGTCCGAAGAGCACTTTGCAGTTGTGGGCTTTGGCCGGATGGGGAGCGACCAACTTCAACACCCAGACCGATCTAGGCGCACTTACAGGATTTGTAAACTCGGCTGTAATCAGGAATCCTGCGATCGCAGCCAATGCCGTCGTCAATGCCGGAGACGCGATCCAGAACCAGCGCCGATTCCGAGCCGGCTTTAATTTCGTCTGGAATCCGAATCCTTGCTTCTCCGTCGGTCTCTGGGGATTCTGGCAGCAGGATTCAGAAGGTTTCCGGCTGCAGGAAAGTTTCGTAAACCCGCGCTTTCCAACGCTGGCGGACGGAACGCCCAATCTCGTTATCAAGAACGCTCCTTCCACGCGTAACCTTTACGAATGTGGTATCAGACCTGTTATCTGGATCGCGGACAATATCGCAATCCAGGCCCAGGTTCACTACGGCTATATCGATAACGTCCGTGGTTTTCAGACGAACAATGCGGGTAATGTTATTGTTAATCCAGGCACCCTCAGTCCCACTGCTTTCAGCCGCAGCGGAGACATGTGCGTCTTTACAATTGCTCCGACGATCAAGCCAAAGGGTGGATATTACACCCGCCCTGAGTTGCGCGTGTTCGGAACCTATTCGATCTGGAGCAACTCGCTGAAGGGCTCAACCACTTCGATTGGGGAAGGTGGCAATACCGGCGGATTCAGTCCATCGCCCTATGCCAACGGCAAAACTAACCAAGGTTGGTTGATTGGTACCCAGGTTGAGTGGTATTTCTAGTCCGGAAATTGGGTTAATTTCCTGACGGGCAAGTACCCCTGTTTCAGCAAAACAGGGGTGCTTTTTTGGGTAGATGCCACTATGGCGAATCGGTTGTAGTTTTTTCTGATGCGCGTTCTTTTCACCGCTGAACTTGGATGGACCAATCGCTGGTTCAAATGGCTGGATGAAAGGTCTAATGAGTACGACCTGGTAGCGATTGCCGGTGACTTCATCAACGTTTTTCGTCCCGAACCGCCGAATGTTCAGATCCTCAAGGCCAAGGCGTTTCTCCGCTCTTTGGCGCGAAAAACCCGCGTCGCAATTTCCTCGGGTAATCATGACACCGTGGATGAAGTTGATTCTTCTTCGCGCGGTCCAGTCCCGATGTGGATGGCGGCGCTGGATTCGATTAACACCTTGGTCTCAGATGGTCGGACCTCTGTTGTCCGGCAGCGGCTGATTGTTACTACGCTAAGCTATATCTCCACAATCGATCGAAAACGTTTGTGGCTGACCGAAGGCGCTGAACTCCGCAAAATGACTAACCTGCCCTGGCTGGTGATCCATCATCATCCGCCGGCATTCCGTGGGAGTGCCGGCCCGGAAGAATTGTTGGCCGGCAAGCTGCTTGAAGAGTTCGAGCCCACGCTTTGGTTAGCAGGCCGCTTCTTTGATCACGCCCACCCGCGAGGCTTTACTTGGATGCAGACGATCGATCAGTCCGTCGTCTTCAACGTTTCTCAAACGTTGATTGGGGCCGTATTTCGAGAGGCAGCGTTTCCCAACCACATCGTTTTCGATCTCAAGAGCGGAAGGATACAATGGAATTCATGGCTGCAGGCCGAAAATGAGGAAAGGGTATTAGAGCTGTCGTGAGGGACGGATATGGGTGTCGACTTCCACGGACTTGCGATGGTCGTGGGTCAGCCATCAATCCGATCCAGCACGATTGAGGGGCGATCGGCGACGGCAGCGACGAAGTCGCGATTCAAGATAGCCTAGCCCGCAGGGCTAGGTGATCGGATTAGAACGTGCTCAGCACTGAAAGCGCGTTTCAGGAGAACGCCAAGCATGGATTTCGTGATCATGTGCAACCCCCATCCGCGGATCGATTGGTGCCGCAGGAATCCGGTATTCAAATGCGCTTTCAGCGCAGACCAAATTGTATCTGATTGTTCCTGGCCCTTCGGCCTAGTCGGACAGGTCGCCGCTGAAACCGGCCATCAATTTTCACGGGGTGAAACCCCACCAGGCGGCTCGACTTTCTCCCGAACGACTTCCTTCGCATCTTTGTCTCCCCTCAGCCCGAGGAAGACTGGCTGGCGGAGACGATTGTCTCGCGTCCATTCTGCGAATTTGAGTTGGCAAACGAGAATCGGCTCTACCCAATGGCAGCGATTCATCTCAGATGCGGTCATTGGTTTGCCGTATGGCCCGCTCCGCTTTTCCGGAAGATCAGCAAAAGGACATCGGTCGCTCGAGATTTTTTTGAACTGGGAAAAAAGCGTCCGGAGCAAATTTTCATTGAAGCCGGTGCCGACTTTACCTGCAAATTTGAGTTCTTCGCCTTCGTAGACGCCAACCAGGAGCGCGCCAAAATACTTGCGGGTACCTTCCGGATCTGTGTACCCACCGATCACGAACTCCTGTTCCTGTTGGAGCTTAAGCTTGATCCAGGCGCCGCTCCGTTTTCCTGGTTCATATCGGGAGCCAACCCGCTTTCCAATCAAACCCTCAACCCCGAGCTCTCGAGCATGTTCCAGCAGATCCTCGCCAGCGTTTTCGATGGAGGCAGAATACCGAATGACGCCGGGCGGCTCCTGCAAAAGTTTCTCCAGCTTTGCTTTTCGCTCTTCGACCGGAAGATTTGTCAGGTCTTTCCCATTCAATCGCAACAGATCAAAGGCATAGTAAAATATAGGCGGACGCTGCTCACCCATTTCGAACGCTTGCAGCAATTGGAAGGATGAATGCCCGCGATTGTCCAAGGCGACGATCTCTCCATCGATAATTGCATCCCGCACATCCAGTGCCGAGATTGAATCCATCACTTCGGTGAATTTCCCCCCTAAATCCTTTTCGTTCCGGGATAAGAGTCGCGCTTCACTGCCTCCGCGCAGGGCCAAGGCCCGGAAGCCGTCGAATTTGATTTCGTAGATCCAGTTGCCAGCCGGCATAGAGTCAACCAGTTTCGCCTTCATCGGCTCGACGAAAGCGGGGAGGGGTGCCGTCGATGGTTTTCTCGATGCTTTCTTTTTTGTTAGCCGATTTGACTTGCCGCTCGGCCTGGACTGCCAAATCCTGTCCCCTTTGGATAGCTCCTTCATGCTTTTACCGGAAAGCGCAGAGGTATCATCCAGCTTTTTGGAAACCGGCTTCATATCCTCTCCGGCCTTGATTAAGAGCCACTGCTTTTGGTCTCTGAGCCGAACCAAATACCATTCGCCTTTAAGTTTGGAGCCATTCAGTACGAAATGAAGTTTTCCGCTTTGTAGCTCTTTAGTCGGCGCCTTGCTCAGTGGCTCGAAAGTGCCGCGATCCCACACCATTACGGTGCCTCCGCCATACTGACCTTCGGGAATTGTTCCTTCGAAATCGATGTAAGAAACCGGATGATCCTCCACTTCGACCGCTAGATGCTTTTCCCCTTTGGCAAACGGGATGCCTTTCGGAATCGCCCACGATTTGAGCGTTCGGCCAAGCTCCAGTCGAAAATCGTAGTGGAGTCGCGAGGCAGCGTGTTTCTGGATTACAAAGCGGCGGCCCGTGCCGCTCCGGGAGAGCTTGGCTTCGGGCTCAGCGGTTTTTTCGAAGTCCCGCTTTCTGGCATATTCCTTGAGGGACATGGCGGCGCCGCTTCGCGGTGATTACAAATGACCTATAGCAGATGGCAAATTTTCGCTATCCTTCATCCTTTTTCCAAGGTCCGCCGCATCCGCATACGTCCTTTTGTGCCAAATCGCTTTAATCTTCAACGATCCTTTTCAGTAGATTATAGGCAGCGACTTGCTTGCCCTGTTCCAAAACATCGATTGCCGCGCGAACTCGGCGCTTAAGTTCTTCTAACTCGTCATTACGACCAGAACGTTGCTCGTTCGACTCCGGTTTTGGAAATTCAACAACCTTCTCGGGAGGAGCTTCCACCGACTTCTTGTCCTGCGGCTGTACTCGTGCCGATGGCTTCTTCTTCGAGGTAGTCGTGCCTGCAGACCTCGCCAAGACTTCGGTCAAGGATTTCGGCTCGCTGTTTATTTGTTCGCCGGTCGGTTTATCGGCTCTGTTGCGACTTCGCCCACTATTAGCGATGCTTCGAACGTCGGAGGCGGCTTCGTCGGACAAGTCGCCCTTGCGGTTAGCCGGTCGGAGGTCTACTTCCCTGGGCCCTTGGTCGCGGGTTGGCCTGGATGCTTTGCCACTTTTTGGTTTGGATATCATCTCCTCTTTCGAAACAGGCATTGATTCAAGCAAATCATACTTGATGCCTATGACTCGCTTGCCTTCGGATGACTTCAGTGCTTTTGGAAATAGGAGAAACTGGCGAGATGATCCCTCGGCAAATCCGACTATTCCGTAGTCAGCCTTCGTGCTTCCGGAGCCCTGGTATACAGTCATCACGCGATTCGATTTTATCGCCGTCTGTAACTTCTGGTCCTTGGCCGGAGCAGTGAGCAGTAGATGGGTGTCGGGCTTCCCGCTCGAGTTCACGACTTCCGAAAAACGGATTGTGTTCATGAAAAGTGGAGCGAACTCTATTTCGGAGCGATCCCGCGCCCGCCTGGATCAGAGTTTTCGTACTACGGTCAAGCCGTCGCCCAAGGTCAACATGACGGAAGATACGCGCCGGTCCTCGCGAATTTTGAGGTTGAGCTTGCGCATCAATTGGGTCGCATCGTCATTTGCCTGTTCATTGGCGACGTTCCCTCCGCGGAGAACGTTATCGAGCACAATGACACCGTCGGAACGGACTAACTCGAGGCAGGCTTCATAATAAAGATCATAGGCCGGTTTATCCGCATCAATGAAGGCGAAATCGAACGAGTTCTGGCCGAACTCACGCTTCAATTGTTTAAGAGTTGCTGCGGCCGGTCCGATGCGGAGATCGATCTTCTCGGCCACACCGGCTTCTCTCCAGTAGGGCTTGCCAATTGAAGTCCACTCTTCGCTGATATCACATGCTACGAGTCTTCCTTCGGCTGGAAGCGCCATTGCGACGGTGAGAGCGCTGAACCCGGTGAAAGTGCCGATTTCCAATGCGTAGCGGGCTCGGATGAGTTGTGCCAGCCAGGCGAGAAAAGCTCCTTGATCCGGACCGAGTTGCATCATGGCGTCGGGCAGCTTTTCGGTTTCTCTTCGGAGACGTTGCTGGACGTCAGCTTCCTTGGTTGCAATCTGTGCCACATAGCGTTCGACAGCGTCGGGGAGCAGGGATCGTTTGATCATCGGGCATTAACCTACGGACAGCAGATATCTCGTCAAACTGCGGCGGTATCTCGCAAGAGTATTTCAACGGGCAGCGAAACGGCCGTCTTGCAACAAAGTTGCGACCGCGCGATGGTCTTTTGTTCCTCCAATCCCATGGGCGCCACTTATTCTCCGGAGGCCGTATTCAATCAGCCACCGCCGCTGGAAAATTACAACCTATTCGACAGCGATTGCGCACTGAGGGAAGCCGTTCACCGGGAGGGCGGCGGTTGGATTGATGCGGAAGCGCGCCGGCTAGGAGAACTACTGGGCAAACCAGAGATTATCAATCTCGGCGTATTGGCCAATCGGTTTGCGCCCGAGCTGCGAACCCACGATCGGTTCGGTTATCGCATTGATGAAGTCGCATACCACCCGGCTTATCATGAACTGATGCGCATCGGAATCGAGGCGCGAACCCATTCCCTGCCTTGGCTCGAGCAGAGGTCAGGAGCGCATGTTGCCCGAGCTGCCTTGGCCTTCCTTCGGCACCAGATCGAAGAAGGCACGAGTTGTCCGTTAACCATGACGTTTGCGGCGATTCCGTCGCTCCGGTTACAGCCGGAACTGGCCACCGAATGGGAACCTCAAGCTCTCTCTTCTGTCTACGATCCTCGGTCGATCCCGGTTTCCCAAAAGCAAGGCGCGCTTTTTGGGATGGGCATGACCGAACGCCAGGGAGGCAGCGATGTACGAGCGAACACAACTTTGGCCGAACCGGTCAATGGTGGCGGCCCGGGCAAGGAGCATGTTATCACGGGCCACAAATGGTTCTGCTCGGCGCCGATGTGTGATGCCTTTTTGATTCTCGCTCAAGCGCCCACGGGACTCTCCTGCTTTTTACTGCCTCGTTGGCGGCCGGACGGAACCAGAAACGGGTTTCATCTTCTCCGTTTAAAGGACAAGCTTGGCAACCGCTCCAATGCGTCCAGTGAAGTGGAATTCCGGCGAGCGTGGGCTCGGTTGGTCGGCGAAGAGGGTCGCGGGATCGCGACGATCATGGAAATGGTGCGCCATACCCGACTTGATTGTGCCGTCGGATCGGCCGCATCCATGCGAAAGGCGGTAGCCGAAGCAACCCATCATGCAGCGCATCGATCGGCCTTCGGTCGCCTCTTGATTGACCAGCCATTGATGCGAAATGTTCTGGCCGATCTGTGCCTGGAATCGGAAGCAGCGACCACACTGGCGATTCGTCTCGCCCATGCCTTTGATCGATCAAGAGAAGATGCGCGTGAGCAAAAGTTCGCGCGCATAGCCACCGCAATCGCCAAGTATTGGATCACGAAGCGGACGCCGGCAGTCGTCGCCGAGGCTTTGGAATGCTTGGGTGGAAACGGCTATGTCGAAGAATCCCCGCTTCCTCGACTGTATCGGGATGCTCCTCTGAATTCACTCTGGGAGGGTGCCGGCAATGTCCAATGCCTGGACGTTTTGCGGGCGATGCAAAAGGATCCAAGCACAGTCGAAGCTCTTCACCAGGAGATCACCGCAGCGACCGGAGTGAACTCGATTTTCGATCGCTTTGTCGGATCTCTCATCTCAGCAAAGCAGATGGAAACTAACGCGGAATTTGGCGCTCGTTGGTTCGTGGAGAAAATAGCGCTCGCTTTGCAAGCTGCTTCATTAATTCGCAGCGGCAATCAAGGAATAGCCGACCTCTTTTGCCGGGCTCGCCTAACCGAAAATCTTGGCTTGGCTTTTGGAACGTTGCGATCGCCCGATGGCGTTGCATTGCTGCTGGAACGCGCCCGCCCAACGCTGCGCGGATAGCCAACGCTGCGCGGCTAGCCCACGCTGCGCGAATAACCAACGCTGCGCGAATAACCGATAGCCGATAGCCAATAGCCGATAAGCCGGAGTTTTGTGCCCCGGGTGTTCGAACCGAACTCGCTATCAAACCGGCGACCCAGGTTGAAGCCTGGACGATGTTCCAAAGCCGTTCGGGTCATCTTGGCTATCGGCTATCGGCTAATCGCGCAGCGCGGTACCAATCGCCTCGCGTCAGCGGTAGACCGCTCTGGCCTTCGTCCGGCTTGAGGAGCAAAGCTTGATAAACGTTCAGCGCTCCCGTCGCAAATCCATAGGCTGATCCGTGCAGAAACAGGCGCCATATGCGATAGCTCGATTCGTCCACGACTTGTAGTGCTTGCTCGCGATGAAACCCCAGACGGCGCGCCCAGTGGCGTAAAGTCAGTGCGTAATGTTCGCGTAGACTTTCCACGTCCCGAACTTCGAAGCCGGCCTTCTCAGCGTAACGTAAGGTCGCGTTTATCGGTATCAGATGGCCGTCCGGAAAGACGTAGCGACTGAGAAAAGTCGGGCCCTTGGGCCACAGCTCGTTCGCACGCAAGGCGATTCCGTGGTTGAGGAAGACTCCGCCAGGGCGGAGCAGTTGCCAGGCGTGTTGAAAGTAAAGTGGGAGCCGGATTTCGCCTACATGCTCGAACATGCCTACGCTCACCAACTTGTCGAAACCGCCGATTTCGTTCAGATCGCGGTAGTCGCGCAGTTCCACCCGGCAGCGTTTTTGCAAGCCGGCCTGCGCAATCCGTTGATTGGCTAGATCGGCCTGGTTTTGGCTGAGCGTGATGCCCAGAACATCCACACCGTAGTGCTGGGCTGCGTGGATGACCAGACCGCCCCAGCCGCAACCGATGTCAAGTAGGCGCTCACCGGGGCGCAATCGCAGCTTGCGACACAAGTAGTCGAGTTTGCGCACCTGAGCCGTCTCCAGGTCTTCATCGGTAGTTTCAAAATAGGCGCAGGAATAGACCATGCGCTGGTCGAGCCACAGCGCGTAGAAATCATTCGACACATCGTAATGATAGGTTACTGCCTGTTGGTCTCGCTCGACCGAATGAAGCTCACCGGACAGCGTGGCAGGTCTTTGTCCATTTCGTCCGGATCGGCCGTTAGCGGACATGCGGAATACGTTCCAACCAATCCGCAACGCGGTCGAAATCGGCCAGTGGCGACCCATCAAATAATTGGCCATCGGCATCGCCGCCTCCAGATCTCCCTCGAGATCAAGATCACCGCGGATATAAGACTCACTGATGGCGAGATCACTGTTTTTCAGCAGACATCGCAAGGCATGAGGATGACTGAGGATCAGAGTAAAACTAGGTAAATCGGTCTCGGCCGGCCACTGAGTGCCATCCCAAAAGCGGATAGCGAAATTACGGGGATGATAGTCCCGTAGCAACAATTGCAAGACGGTCAGCGCCTTGATCGCCGAGTCCCCCGCTGTGTCAACGTGCTTCCTCACTGGTAGCTCCATCGACCTTTGCACCACCGCTACGGCGAGCAACCAGTCAAAGGTCCTCCAACCAGAGGTACGTAAAACGCTATCGGAATTGGGACAAGCCTAATTCGCGCCTTTGTCGTAAGGCTTCTTATCTTTCCAATGTTGGTATCCGAAACCCTTGGGGGTTCCGGCAGTACCGTGCTAAGCTACCCAAATACGATGTGTACCCCCAAGAAGCTACTCCACCGACAGCGGGCATTCCTCACCGCGTTGAGGAGTGACCGGCCGATCAAGATCCGGCCACCGACCCACCATGCTTGCGACGCAAAAGTCCGCGACGCGGCAGAAGAGATCTTCCAGAAGTACACTCGACTCCTGAGAGACCCAGGCGAGTGACTCTATTCAGCGGTGCAGAATAGCAAAACCGGCGCAAGATTACTCAAAACAGACCGAGAAAGCCACGCGTTTGGTGTACAGATCGAATCGAAACCAGGTGGCAGGCTTGCGGTAGCCTGGGCAAAGTAGAGGGCAGTCACAGAACCCAGGCCTTAAGTTCCGCTCGCGTGAATTCTGGCGATTCGCCTTCGATTTCGGGCGGAGGAGTCAAGGAGAACAAATGAGCCACCGTGAAATTACCGAAGCTCGCTCGGTGAGTGAACAGGTACATCGCCAAAGGATTGGCCAAGTGTCGGGCAATTGAATAGTCGTCGAACTTCGTTGTGGCCTTCGTCGACTTATACTCCTCAATAATCTTCCGAGGTACCAAAACAACGACTGATTTGGGACGCCGGGAGGCATCCGGTGTCGCAGTGACCTGGACGTAGATGTCGTCTGACGCCACGAGAATCGAAGATACAC
>DATNNZ010000089.1:0-20032 GCA_035601575.1 Chthoniobacterales bacterium | reverse complement strand
CAAAGCCGTACCCAGACCTTGCAGCACAGCAGCCATCCCAGTCTGCCCAAAGATATGCAGCGCTTGGGCGTTGGGAACGAAGAAGAAAATCAGGCTACTTCGCAGGAACGATACGGCTAAAGTGAGACCGAATCCCGTGAGTGGATGTTGCGCCAGCTTAGGACGCCACTGATTCAGCCACCCGCCGGCTAAACCGCCGCACAACATCGAAATACCGATGGACGCCAACGGCAGCCCGTCGAACCTCACCGCCAGCCAAGTCACAAACACGCTCACGGCCAGCCCGACCCAAGGGCCCGCCAACAGACCAGCCGCACAAACCGCCACGATCCGCTCGTTGAGCCAGCCGCTATGTGAAATGCCTGCCTCTTCGACCAACCCAAGAACCAGGAACACCAGCAACGCTGTCCCTCGATCCCGCATCGACAACAGGGAGCGCCCCTGTAGTCGTAGACCCGGCACGAGTGTGAGCGTGAAAGCCGCGGTTACCAATACACAAACGTCGCCGAAAAGACTATCGAGCGTACCCACCCCGGTATCGATCATAAACATGGTATGTCCGGGGGGTATGATTGAACTCCGAGAAAAACAGCTTCATTAGTTTACTGAACGGTCAAACTTAAGGACGAATTGAACCTAAATGCGCAATTAATCAAGTTCAAGGGTTGACTGTTCGGCCTGACCATACGTTTTTTTGTCCTTTTTTTACCCTCTCAGCGTCGCAGCCCTCGGCGGCTTCACGCGGCAGCGGCGTCGCGGAGAAGATCCATTCAGGGTCAAAACGCCGCTTCACCTGCTGCAGTCGCCCGATGTTATCGCCATATGCCTGGGCAATTCGGTCGAGTTCTTCAGGCCCCAGCAAATTAGGATAGCCGCCGGGCAGCTCGACCGGCGCTAGTGCCCGCGAAAAGTTCTGCGCCCATTGCCGGTGAATCGCGATGTTGTCGCCCGGCTCCCAAGCGGCGGTGATTTCGACAAGGAAGTGCTCCCGACGGAGGCCGAAAGCGGTTGCATCCAAAGGAACCCGTGTCGCCGCGCCGTGGAACGGGTACAGCTTGATAGCTGAAAGCGGCGACGCGCGGTAGGCGCCTGCCGCAACGAGCTTCGAAATGACTTCCGGTGTCATCGCAGAAATCCAGTGCGTCTTGACCGCATAGTGCCGGCCGTTCACGACATGGGTGTCATGCATGGCGAGCAAATCACTGCAGCTCATAGGCCCAACACGTACAAGTATAGGCGTGCCGAGGGTTTGTAACCCGGTTATGATCTGCTCACCTTCCGAATGCTCGCCGCTCCAGGTCGGAGCCAGAAACAAGAGCGGCTCACCGGTCGGGCAGGACAACATGCAAACTGTCACCGTAAGCTCGTCGGGCGCCGACGCTACCTTTTCGGCGTAACCACGAAGCACCGACTCGGCTTCAGACCATGGGAACAGAATCAAACCAGCCAGCAGTTTATCAATCGGATGCAGACGAACAGTTATGGAAACTACCACCCCAAAATTGCCACCTCCGCCCCGAAGAGCCCAGAACAACTCGGCGTTTTCAAAGCCATTTGCTACGACAACTTGGCCGTCGGCGAGGACGACTTTGGCCTCAAGGAGGTTGTCCAACGCCAAACCGTATCGCGAGGTCAAAGGACCATAGCCGCCCCCCAGAGTCATACCGACCATACCAACCGCGCCAACGGTCCCTGTTGCCGCGGCAAGTCCATGCGGAGCTGCCGCAGTGATTAAATCGATCGCTGTGGCACCACCGCCAACCTTGGCCACTCTCGCCTGGTGGTCGACCTCTACGCCCCTCATCCCAGAGAGGTCGACCACCAGGCCATCGTGGCGCAGGGCTCTCCCCGCCCAATCGTGTCCGCCACCGCGCACCGACAGCGGAAGGTTATGCGCACGGGCGGTGCGCACCGCTGCTTGAACATCCTCAACAGTCCTGCACAAGGCAAACAGCGCTGGGCGGTGGTCTACCGCACCGTTCCAGATTTGGCATGCGCTGGAATAGGCGCGCTCACCGGGCAGCAGCACGTTGCCTAGCATCACCGCACGCAGGTCGTGAGCGGCGGCGAGCGCGAGCCGGGCGCAGGTTGAGTTTGTTTTGCTGATCTCAGTCATCTAAACCCTCCTTGGCTTATTTTGAAAGTTATGGTATGATGACAAGATAGAAAACCCATTGCACATACTACTCCTCCATTCGCTGGAGCCCGACTCTAGTCAACGTGAAACCGCTTGTCAAGGAGCTACATGTTTCGTTTGAATGATGACAAGTCAACCCTTGGCGATCGCCCGAAACACGGAATCAAACGGCGAGAGGAATATGCGCAGGCCACACGGCAGGCGATCGTTGATGCCGCGCGCCGGTTGTTCAGCGAACGAGGCTACTTTTCCACCAAAGTGGACGATATTGCCGCCTTGGCGCGAGTTGCACCCGCGACCGTCTATGCGGTATCAGGTGGCAAACATGGTCTGCTAAATGCGCTGCTAGAGATTTTGGGTACCGCCCCCATCGTCGCGGCGACCCTCAACAGAATTGAGGTAATGGATGACCCGGACGCCATCATCCGACTCATAGCCAAAGGCTGCCGGAGCCACCGTGAGGAGTTCGGCGATATTATGCGGGTGTTGCTCACCACTGCGCCGCACGACGAAGCCGTGTCGGAAATTTTGCAAGCTGCCACCGCCGATTGCCGCCAAGGGTTCGTGCCGGTTGCCCATCGCCTCTCGGAGCTCGGCGCCTTGCGTGAAGGCATGGACGCTAAGCAAGCAGTCGATTTGTTCTGGTTCTACTTCGGCTACGCAGGGTTTTCCACTCTGCACGACGAAAATGGGTGGTCATACGATCGCGCTGAACAATGGCTCGCCGAGGAGGCAAGTCGGGCTCTTCTCCAAAGCCATCAAACTGGCAGCGGTGGCGCTCGATTCCAGACGACCAATCAGCAAGGCCATTTCGACGACTAGCCAATTTGCTGCGCGTCGAGCTGACCAAGATCTGCCTCAGCCGCCCGAAGTGCGGTCGGCAGAGGCAGGCCAAATGCCAAGTAGACTTGAGTCAGCGCCCCAACTCTCTGTCCGCACGAAAACTGCTGTACACCGTTATCCATTTTTACAAGCTCCTGATCGAAAAGGATTGGTTTCAGATTTTGAATGCACGAAGTCACGTTCGCGCTAAGCGGCCAGGTGAAAATCTGTTCATCCATGTGTTGATATCCTTATAATAGTACCGCCAATTAGGCAGCTGCGGTCGCCCGCAGCCTGATAGGTTTGACAAACTCGGTTCGATTGCGTTCGCTAGCCAAACGAACTCTCACCGGACAACGATCCCAAGAACAAGATCGCTAAGTGTTACCACCGAAAGCAGCCAAAAGAGCGACTCCTCCAGACGATTAATCCGCGCAGCTAAAAGTATTCGGTGAGCGCCAACCTTACGGACTTTCCGTTTCATTTCAAAGCGTTTGCCTGTCTCCGCAAATTCCGCCGATAGCCGATCACGTGCCTCAAGAATGTCGATGACGCATACTACAGAAGCAGTGGGTGCGGCCGACAATTTTTGCTGTGTAAAATTCATGTTTGATCGAATCATTTTGTGTTAACCGATAATGGTTCAGACTGGGCAGCGATGCAGTTCTCGGGTCGCCCACTGAGTTCCCGGTAATAGACGCCGTGATCTGAGAGATGAGCCACTTTTTGTCCCGGTTGCCGTATTCGTTGTCGCGACCGCCGGGCGGCCTCGATTAGGATTGAGCCATGATCTGGTGCCGATGGCCACGCTGCAGCAAAATCGCCGGTCATTAAAATTTCGGTCGTCAGTTGCGATGATTTGTGCGTAGATAAGTGTGTAGGTACACATATGCCCGAAAACTTTGCCCAGAGATTGAACGCTCCTGAGCTTGGTCCCTGCGCCTGTTCTCAGGTCCGTAGAACAGCCAGGGCGATCTCCTCCTTCTACGACGCCGCTTTATCCGCAGCCGATCTCACCATCACCCAGTACGCAATCCTTACTAATATCGCTCGGGCCGGCAGATTGAAATTGACTGTCCTGGCAGCGAAACTCGGAATGGAGCGCACCACATTGACGCGCAACCTGCGTCCGTTGATGAAAACAAACTTGGTTAAGACGAATACAGGCAATGATCGCCGGGAGCGCTTGCTTCAATTAACAGCCGCCGGCCAGCGGAGACTGCATCGAAGTTTGCCATTGTGGGAGGAAGCACAACGTCAATTTGTTTCTCACATCGGTTCCGAATCACTACCGGAGCTACGGGCGCTTCTCGCTTCGGCCGAATCTATTTTCACCAAAGTCTTTTCAACAAAACCGGAAACTCCAGGACGCGCACGATTACGCGCCGGGAACAAACCGGGTCCGGCCAAGAAGACTCGGCAAACAGACTTACCCCGAGGTAAACGAAAAGGATTCTTAAAACAGAAACCAGCAAGGTTAACAAAGTGAGAATTCTGCGCGCCGCTGCCTCCTGTCTATGGTGTCCGGTTCTCAGGCCGGTACGAGTGAGAACGGCTGCGGTCCGAAATCGCGCACAGTCGCTTCGAAGTTCAGTAACGCCTTCTTTAGGGAAAGACCGCCTCCATAGCCGACCAGCTGACCATTAGCACCGATCACTCGGTGACACGGAACAATAAGCGCAATCGGGTTCTGCCCGTTGGCTAGGCCGACCGCACGAGGAACGCTTCCTACCCGTTCTGCCTGTTTCTTATACGAAATGGTTTCCCCGTACGGAATGCTTTGCAACGCCTCCCAGGCTCGGACCTGAAAAGGTGAGCCAATAAATCGAATCGGAATATCAAATACCGTTCGTTTCCCTTGAAAATACTCATCGAGCTGTCGAATGACTTCCGGGAAAGGCTTGGCTTCCCGTTCTCGGTTTTCCCTGACCTGGGTTTCATCCCCTTGGCCGGCATCAAAGTGTAAGCCGATTAAGTGTTCTCCATCGGCTACTAATTTCAGCTTACCGATTGGGCTATCGTAGATGGTTTGATATTTCATGTTGTTCCTCCAATGAATTCCACAACTGCATGGCAGCATACGCTCGCCAAGGTCGCCACTTTTCGGAAAGCGCGAGAGCATCTGACGCTTTCTTAACGGAAAGCGCCTTCTGCAGGCCTAAGTCTTGGTGAGGAAACGCGTCCGGCCATCCGAGCACCCGCATGGCTATATAACTGGCCGTCCAGGGTCCAACTCCTGGCAGCTCCGTCAGTTCCTTGACGCTCTCCTCCCAAGATACCGCATTGAGAAAATTGATTTGCCCACTGGCGACAGCTTGAGCTAATGCGGCCACCGTCGCTGCTCGTGCCTCAGTTAACCCGAGGTTCCGCAGGTCACCGAGCGGCACCGCAGCGATCTGAGCTGCGGTCGGCACCATAAATTTCAGTTCCGGGAAAGGCGTCTCGATCTTCTCTCCGAATCGTTCAACCACGCGACCGGCAATCGTTGTCGCCGCTGGCACACTGATTTGTTGACCGAGGACCGCGCGCAACGCGATCTCGAAGCCATCAAAAGCACCTGGCACTCTGATTCCCGGATTTTTCGCCGCCAGCGGGCCAAGCGTCGCTGCGATTCGATCGGGCGAAGCATCTAAATCAAATAAGCGTCGCAGCCGGCTCACCAAGCTCAACAAGGAGGGAAGCAACTCCGGTGCAACTTGGATCTTTAACGAGTGGGCGCGGGGATCGTTTTCAACCACCAACCATCCTCTGAACGCACCAATCCGGACCGTCCGGGAGAAATGGTTTTCGCCGACCAGCTCAGCTCCTCGATAAGATCGCCGGCGAAAGTATCGCAGCATCGTCTCCCAGCTAAGCGGCGGGCGGTAACTAAGGTGAAATGTACATTCGGAACCCGACCGCAGAGTTTTCTTTGAACCGTTTCGCAGCCTGGTCGGGGAAAGACGGTAGCGCTCTTTGAACAGACTATTGAATCGGCGCAAGCTCTTGAAGCCGCTAGCCAAAGCAACGTCATTGATGCTGAGATCCGTGTCGGTGAGCAGCTGCTTAGCCAACAACAGTCGCCGAGTCTGCATCAGTTGAATCGGAGAAACACCCAGTTGCTTGGTTAACAGGCGTCGGAAATGACGATCGGAAAAATGGAACGTGCTGGCCAACTCCGGAATCGTCTGATCGGCCTCTTCAATCCGGTCGAGATAGCGCAATGCTGCACCGACCACCCTTTCTTCTGTATCAATCGGAGCATTGCCCGGAGCTAGCTCAGGACGGCAACGCAAACAGGGCCGGTAACCGGCGACCTCGGCCGCCGCGGCCAAACGAAAAAATTCGCAGTGCCGCTGCTGCGGACGACGCGAGGGACAGACCGGACGGCAATAAATTCCTGTCGTCTTGATTCCGACGAAAAAGACGCCATCGAACCGTCGATCTCTCGCGATGAGTGCTTCATAGAAGTGCTGTTGCGAATTCATTCGGTTGGTCAGTATCGGCCGCCTTGTATTCATTGTCTCGCCGTTTTCGGACAGGCAAATTTGGGACAGAACTCTCGCCAAGACGGAAAAACTCACGCCGAGCCGCAAAGGCGCCAAGATTTGGTTAATGGCGTTCGACGGCTCGGTGATTGCGATTTTGTGGGAATCGCTTCAACAAAATCAGTCGACGGTGAATACAAAAGACCGGCAGGCAGGCGGGAAAACTCAGACCGCTTCCCCGGGAATAACGCTGGCGGGAAAGTTTTTTCCAGATAGCAGGCCGGATTCTTCGGCGACTGTCCCTCGAAGCACCTCGCGTCATTGAACTTAGAGACCCCAACGGAGCGACTCGTTCACCCGGCCCGAAAACGCAGTCGCCTTGGCGTCGTTCGCCCGACCAGTGGTGCCATAGGGTGATGGCGAGCGATGGCGACTGCACCTCTATGTCCGCCACACCCATCGCTTCGTTCCTACGCTTTAGCCGGGAACACGAGGCGCCCTAAACGGACAGTCGCCGCTACCAGTTGCGCCAAGCGCCGAACGCGATTCCTATCTCCTCCAGCCAGCACCGCTGTTTAATTTGCTAATCACGTCTCGCTGATCAGCTTTGGTTGCCGCTCCGCTGCGCTAACTCTTTTGCGTCTTGGCGTGATTATTTCAAAAACAGTTGGCTGATAGCCAGATCGTGATTGACTCAGGGAATGAATGAAGAACCGGACTGGATACGTTGGGCACGAGAGATCCAAGCGATCGCGCAAACCGGGCTCCATTTCTCCGATAGCGTCTACGACCGGGAACGTTATGAACGCCTGCGAGATATCGCGGTCGAAATGTTTGCCAATGGGTCGGACGCGACCAAGTCGTCGATTCGGGCTAGTTTTGCCGCTCAAACCGGTTATGCCACGCCGAAGGTCGATGTTCGCGGGGTAGTGATGAGGGACGGCCAAATATTACTGGTCCGAGAGATAAGCGATGGTCTCTGGACCTTGCCTGGTGGATGGGCAGATGTTAACAATTCGCCTTCCGAGGCGGTCGTTCGCGAAATTCGAGAAGAAAGCGGGTTCGTAACCCGCGCAACGCGACTAATCGCCGTCTTCGACCGATCGAAACATGGACACGTACCGCCGTTCCCTTTTCACGTGTATAAGCTATTTATCGCTTGCGAGCTGCTGGGTGGAAGCGCACAGACTTCAAACGAAACTTCCGAAGTCGGATTTTTCGATCCGGACCGACTCCCTCCCTTGTCAATAGGACGGGTCACTCCAGATCAAATCGCAATTTGCATTCGCGCCTGGAATGATCCTCACGGCCCGGCACTCTTCGACTGAACGACACATTAACGGTTGGCGATTCACTATTCGCAGTTGTCTGCTTTTTTTGTTATTGCCGATCGGCTTTTGACACATGTTTACTTCGCTGATTCCTGGATTGATTGTCGCCGCCATAACGATTCTGATGCTCCGCGTTGTGATCGGTTTTCTTCTTCGACCGCGAGGAACACGAAGCCTTAAATCGAAATTGATCCGCTTAGCCGCCCATTTGAGCGTACGCGTGGAGCGCCTTTGGAGGAATGATAGGCGATCTCGGTTTCAGAGCCCGTCTACTTCACCGGTACATAGAATTGCAGCTCGAGATCCGAAGTGCTAACACTCTGTAAATACCCGCCTTGCTGGCGCCGTACATGAAACGATATTTGTTCGCCCTGACTCCTTTCTGTCTCGTCGTGTCCACCTTGGCCGCCGGCGACGAAAGCATCGTATACGACGGAACGACCTACGTCATTCCCGTGCCATCGGGATTTGTTCGCTATGATCAGAGTTTCCCACAACTGGCGGAACCGACTAAGAGAGCCATTGCATCCTTCAACGATCTGCTTAGCGCTTATGCAAGACAAGATGACCTGCTAAAGGTGCAGACCAAGGTGGCGGCCTAAAGTTGAATCAACCGCAAGTAACGGAGGTCTTCGACGATCGCCCGAATTCATTGAGCTTTACGGTGGTGGTCAATGTAAAGGTGACTGGGAACGGAGAAAACAAAACTATACCGGGCGTCAGCATTGGGTCCATAGTGAACGTGCATAAGCGGGCGATTAACCTCTACTGCGCCACTCAATACAACGGCCCGGAATCGATCCAGGAGGCCAAGACGGTGCTCGCCCAGTGGCGCGACCAAGTTCTGCAGGCGAACAGTGATACCGCCAATATTCCTGCACCCGCTATGGCCAATTAAATATCATCCCTGCAATAGCAGGCGCGATGGATCTTCGATACACTCTTTTACCCGGACTAGAAAAGTGACCGCTTCTTGGCCATCGACCACTCGATGATCATAACTCAGCGCGAGATACATCATCGGTCTTATCTCAATCTTTTCTCCAATTGCTACCGGTCGATTCTGGATCTTATGCATCCCAAGGATACCACTTTGCGGAGGGTTTAGAATCGGTGTGCTGAGCAGCGATCCATAAATGCCACCGTTGGTAATGGTGAAGACACCGCCCATCAAATCATCGAGCTGCAGTTTTCCTTCGCGCGCTTTGGCGGCGAATTTGGCTACATCCTGCTCGAGCTGGGCGAAACTTTTCTTGTCAGCATCTCGAATCACCGGCACCACCAATCCACGTTCAGTGCCAACTGCAACGCCTATATCATAGAAATGATTCTCAATGAGGTCTTCCCCGTCTAATCGCGCATTGATAGCGACCACACTTTGCAGAGCGTCGACTGCCGCTTTCACGAAAAACGACATGAATCCCAGCTTAATGCCGTGCCGTTTCTGAAAATTCTCCTGATATCGTGATCGAAGCTGCATCACCGCGGACATGTCGACCTCATTGAAGGTAGTCAGCATCGCTGCGTTTTGCTGTGCCATAACCAGCTGCGCCGCAATCTTCTTCCGCAACGGTGACATCTTTCGCCGGGTGAATCGCTCGTCCCTTTTGGGTTGGAATAATTCTTTTGGCAGTTCCGAAACCGACGGCGGCGAGACCTCGACCGGAGCCGCAGCAACTTGTTGTGCCGGAGCGCCTCCCTTCTGTTCCACCGCAGGCTTCCGGCTTTCTAGATAGTTGACGATATCTTCTTTGGTAACCTGGCCGTGTTTCCCGGTACCCTGAACGCTTTCCAGAGGAATTTTTTCTTCCTCTACCAAGCGCCTTACGGCCGGCGACAATTCGGTTCTGGTGCCGTCCCCAGATTCTTGCGATGGGGCAATCCGCTCAGTATTTACCGGAATGGGTTCCGTTTTTGTGGCGGTTCCCGGAGCTTCTCCGTGAGTCGCAGGAGATGATCCTGCTCTAGCCGTTTGGTCGATGGTCGCAACCACCTGACCAATTTTCACTTCCTGGCCCGCCTCGACCTGGATCCGGATAACTCCGCTTCCCGGCGCCGGGATTTCGGTCGAGATCTTGTCGGTTTCGAGCATCAAAATTGGTTCGCCGTCCTTGACCAGCTCACCATCCTTCTTGAGCCAGGCGGAAAGGAGTCCGGAGGTAATCGACTCGCCGACTGCGGGAATCTTCACTTCGATAGCCATGCGAAAATACCGTTGCTAGAGGGTGAAGGCCTGTTGCACAAGTTCCTTCTGCTGGTGGTCGTGCCACGCCTTGGAGCCGACCGCCGGGCTCGCCGCTGCCGGGCGCCCAGCGTACTGAATCGGCAGTCGGTCGAGAGAGCAGTATAACTGAGAAACGTAACTCCAAGCGCCCATGTTTTTCGGTTCCTCCTGACACCAAATCCATTTCGATGCGGCCGAAAAAGGCTCGATCATCTGAAAGAGTGTCTCGAGATGCAAAGGATAAAGCTGTTCGATTCTGACTAAGGCAGCATTCTTCACCTGATTGGCTTCGAGGTAAGCCAACAAATCATAGTAGACCTTGCCGCTGCTGAAAATTAGACGTTGCACTTCCGCTTCGTTACCCAATAGCGTCGGTGGCAGAATAGGTTGGAAGCTGGAGTCGGTAAAATCTGTCAGCCGAGAAACCGCTCGCTCACTGCGCAGTAATGATTTCGGAGTCATTAAGACGAGCGGTTTCCGAAAATCACGCTTCACTTGCCGACGTAACACATGAAAGTACTGCGAGGGTGTAGTCAGGTTACAAACCTGAATATTTTCCTCGGCGCAAAGCTGCAGATAACGCTCGAGACGGGCGCTGGAGTGTTCCGGACCTTGCCCTTCGTAGCCGTGAGGCAGTAACAAAACGATACCGCTCGGTCGCTGCCATTTCGATTCTGAACTGGCGATGAACTGGTCGATGATAACCTGCGCGCCGTTCGCGAAATCACCAAACTGAGCTTCCCACAGGCAGAGCATGTCGGGAAAATCCAACGAATAACCGTAATCAAATCCAAGAACGGCGGCCTCCGATAACATACTGTTGTAAACGCAAAATCGAGCCTGGTCCGGGCTTAGATTGGCCAAAGGAATATAGCGTTCCCGAGTTTCCACATCGTAAAGGACAGAGTGCCTTTGGCTGAACGTACCACGTCGACTATCCTGGCCGGAAAGACGCACGGGCGTGCCCTCGATCAACAGGGATCCAAAAGCCAGCGCCTCAGCGTACGACCAATCGAACGGACCGCCTTCGGCATACTGTTTTTTTCTCCGCTCCAAAAGCATCTTTCTGATCTGCGGTTGCACTCGAAACCCGTCCGGGACCTGACTAATGCGATCGACTATGTGATTGATCTCTTTGGCCGAGACACGCGTATCTGGTTCTTCGTGGCTATAGGGCGGTTGGAAAATGGCGCTTGACTCTTCGAAGCGCCGCTGGAGGTCGGTTTTCGACTTTGTGTCGGAACTTCTGACTTCAGTCAACGCGCTTTCCAATCGGTTGCGGAACTCATTTTCCAAGGCCTCCGCTTCCTCCGTGGTTAAAACCCCAGATTGGAGCATTCGTTCTTTGAATATTTTCGTTACCGCCGGATGACTGTGGATGGTCTTGTAAAGCTTCGGTTGAGTGAAGCTGGGTTCATCCGTCTCATTGTGCCCGTAGCGCCGATAACAGTACATATCAACCACAACATCACATCCATACTTTTGACGGAACTCAAAGGCGGTCTGTGCGACAAATGCGACCGCGAGCGGATCATCGCCATTTACGTGAAAGATCGGTGCCTCGATCATCTTCGCCACATCCGTGCAGTACATCGTTGAACGCGCATCGGCCGGAAGCGTCGTAAAGCCAATTTGATTGTTAACAATCACATGCACCGTTCCGCCAGTCTCATAGCCAGCGAGTTGCGAGAGATTTAACACCTCCGCCACGATGCCTTGGCCGGCAAAGGCAGCGTCTCCGTGGAGCAGAAGCGGCAACACTTTTCTTCTCTCCTCGGTATCGCCAAGAATGCGCTGGCGCGCGCGCGCATTACCTTCCACGACGGGGTTTACAATCTCCAAGTGGCTAGGATTCGCCGCCAGCCGGATACCAATCGCGGCCGAACCAATTTTCCGGCCACTTTCGTAGCCAAGGTGGTATTTTACATCGCCGTCTCCGGCCACTAAATCGGGAACGTAGTTCTCGGAAAATTCTTTGAAGATTATGTCGTACGACTTCTTCAAAAAATTCGCCAGAACAGTAAGGCGTCCGCGGTGGGTCATACCCATAACGATCTCCTGAACACCTACAGAAGGACAGTCGTTCAAGATGGTTTCCAAAACGACCATCAAACTTTCTCCGCCCTGCAGAGAGAACCGCTTCTGGCCAATGAACTTCGTGTGCACAAATTGCTCAAAAGTTTCGGCTTCCATTAGCCATCGCAGGTATTGCTTTTGCCGCGTCGCCTCGGGCGACGGAGCCATTACCCGCGCCTCCATTCTCTGACGGAGCCATTCGCGCTTGGGTCGGTCCTGTATGTGCATGAACTCGATACCGATGGTGTCCGAGTAAGTCGCACGAAGATTCTTTAGCAACTCACCAAATGGAATCGGGGTAGCGTCTCGAAAGTAGCGGGACGAAACGACCGTATCCGGGGAAATTTCTTCCAAACCGAACTCTTTGAGGGCCAATGCCGGCTGCTCCGGGGGCACTTCGTTCAACGGATCAAGCTTGGCTTGGGTGTGTCCAAGTATTCGATAATTGTTGACCAAGCTATCAATCCGATTCCTGAGCTGGGCATCCACCCCCGCCGGACCGGGAACTTCTACAGCCCTCTTACCGTTGCGGGTTGGGGCGAGGCCAAGTTCAAAACCCTCGAAAAACGCCGACCAAGTCGAATCAACCGATGCAGGATCTTTTTTCCAACGTTGATGGTACTCGTCTAGAAGGTCCGCATTCCAATCGTTCAAATACGAAGTTCTCATTTTTTTGCTCATCATGAGCAGCGGACCAGCAATCTAAATGAACTTGAAAAGGACCCAAACGAATTTTTGTACAATTTTGGCGGGCCTTCGACCGCAGACACTGTTTGACACCGCCGGTCGGTGACGATACCAAACTGCGTGAGCGGTTCGCTCCCCGGATGAAAAGCTGTGATTCTTTCTTCGTAGGCTGTTTGTTCTGGCTTCTATGCAATCCGAGTTTTGGTCAGTCTGATCCAGCGTACGAACCCGCAGTCACCGCAATCAAAAGCGTGTTACCGGCCGTCGTAAATATAAACACCGAACGCCTGGTACGACGCCAGATTCGGGGTCCGGAGGACGACTATTACGAACAATTCTTTGACGGACCGAGCCGGCGACCAATAGAGATTCGGCAACGGGTGAAAAGTCTAGGGTCCGGCTTCCTCGTTGATGCCAATGGGTTGATCGTCACCAATGAGCATGTTGTTCAGCGGGCCCAAGATTTAAAGATCAAGGTCACACTAAACGACGGAAGGTCATTCAATGCTCGCTACGTGGCTGGCGATTCTGCTTCCGATCTTGCATTGATCCGCATCGAGGACGGCGCTGCTTTACCGTATATCGAGCTTAGTAAACTATCGCCTAATCTCCTCGGAGAAACGGTTCTGGTTCTGGGTAATCCCTTGGGCTACGGGAGTTCGGTGAGTCGTGGAATTCTAAGCGCGACCGACCGCACCGTCACGGTTCAAGGAACCGAATACCACAACATGTTGCAGACGGATGCCGCAATAAACCCGGGCAATAGCGGAGGCCCACTGATTGATCTTTCCGGCTCGCTGGTCGGGGTCAGTTCGGTGAAAATGGCGTTCACATCCCAAGGCATCCCTACTCAGGGTCTCGGTTTCGCCATCCCGGCAGAAACTGTACGAGCAAAGGTGGAACAGCTTAAACTGAGCGGTTCCTCCAGCAATAGTCATCCGCGTAGTTCGCCCTCGCGAAGCAAGCGACCGCCTAACCTTCTCTGATGCAGCTAAGTTATGATCGGCCAAGTTAGTCTCTATAATTACTCCTAATGATCAAAGTCGAGCAGCTCACCAAGAAATACGCTGGCGTTACCGGCATCGACCAGATCAGTTTTGAAGTCGGAAAAGGAGAAATCGTAGGATTTTTGGGACCGAACGGTGCCGGAAAAACTACCACGATGCGGATTTTGGCCAGCTACATGCCGGCCAGTTCGGGGCGAGCCACCGTTGCTGGATTCGACGTCTTTTCGGAGTCTCTTAAAGCCCGGCGACATCTCGGCTATCTCCCTGAAAATGTGCCGCTCTACCACGACATGCGAGTGAACGAATATCTCCGCTATCGTGGAGCGCTCAAAGCACTATCCGGAAAACGATTGAAGAATCGTATTGGAATCATTAAGGAGCTTTGCGGGCTACGCGAAGTTGGACGAAAGAAAATTGCCGGCCTTTCCAAAGGTTTCCGCCAACGGGTCGGCCTGGCGGAAGCGATGATTCACGAGCCCGATCTGCTCATATTAGATGAGCCGACGATCGGCCTTGATCCGAACCAAATTCGCCAGGTACGCGAACTCATCAAATCGCTAGGGGAACGCCACACCATATTGCTCTCGACTCACATCCTTTCGGAGGTAGAAGCAACGTGTTCCCGGGTGATTATTATCAACCGAGGACGAATTGAAGCCTCCGATACTCCGGAAAATCTGGTAAACCAGCTCCGAACTTCGGGACTGTTGCGCCTGGAAGTAAAATGTGCGTCGGAAGATCCCGTCTCCTATCTCTCGGAAGTATCCGGTGTGCGAGAGGTCAGAACTGTCTCCGAGGGCGAATGGCGCTCCTGTGAAATCCGGATCGAGGCTAACACGGATCCCCGCGAACAGATTTTTCGGTTGGCTGTCCAGCGCCAGTGGGTGATTCGAGAATTAAGCAAGGAGCGCGCGACGCTGGAAGACGCTTTTGTTGAACTCACCCACACCGATCGTTAGCCAGTAATGAGAAGATTTTTCACTTTGCTGGCGAGAGAACTTTCCGGGTTCTATTTTTCGCCCATCGCCTACGTCGTTCTCTTTTTCTTTCTGATCTTAAACGGACTTTCTTTTTGGTTCGCGGTGGCACTTCTCAGTCGCGGACCTTCCGAACTCACCCTCGTTCAAGCCTTTTTTAATACGCTGTTTTTTTGGATCGCTTATCTTCTGGTATTCCCGGTTATCACGATGCGGTTATTCTCCGAGGAATTTAAGCTTGGAACGATCGAGACATTGATGACTGCTCCGGTCCGCGATTCGGAAGTCGTTGCATCGAAGTTTCTGGCGGCACTGATCTTCTATTTAAGCATGTGGCTGCCTAGTGTTTTGTATTTCTTGATCTTCAGCTGGCTCGGCAATCGCAGCGTGGTGGGTACCGGCGCGCAAGTCTGGGGCCCCTACCTGCTGTTGCTCGCCATGGGGATGTTCAACGTGTCGCTCGGCTGTTTAGCCTCGTCGCTTACTTCCAACCAGATAATTGCGGCCATGATGGCATTGGTCTTGGTGCTGGGAATCTTTTTTTTGACGATGATCAACTACATCATCAATAGCTCCTCACCCTTAGTCCGCGATTTGACGGCGTACGTCGCCCAACTCGACCATATGGACTCTTTCTCGCGAGGGATCATCGATACACGCCCCCTGGTTTTCTATCCGACTTTCGCTCTCCTCGTTTTAGTCATGACCTATCACGTATTCCAGTACCGTCGCTGGAAATTGTAACTGCGAGAAGTCATGGCTCGAAAAGTTGCTTCTTCCCTTCATTCGCAAAGAGTACGCACTGCCGTCAACGTAGTGGTGCAGCTCGCGCTCGCTGCTCTGATCGTCTTGCTGCTCAATTACCTGAGCTTTAGCCGGTTCGCTCGCTGGGATCTTTCGCGAAACAGCAAATACGCGCTTTCCGGGGTCACTCGAAAATTTCTTGGCTCGCTGAAAAAGGAGGTCAGGATTTACGTCTTCTTTTCGAGTACCGCGACGAAGTCGCCCGGGGCGGAACTATATAATGACGTCGTGAATCTACTCAAGGAATATGAGTATGCTGGAAAGCGACACGTCCGGGTCGAAACGGTTGATCCCTATCGAGATATCACTCGAGCCAGAGAGCTGCAGGAGAAATTCCGATTCGGAAGTAACGACAATATCATCATTCTGGATTGCGACGGCCGCCAGAAAACAATCCGAGCCGTCGATTTCGCTGATTACGGATCATCCGAGATGTTCGACGATAACCAGGCTCCGGAGATCAAAAGCTTTAAGGGTGAGCAGGTAGTGACTAGCGCACTGATCGAATTGATACAGGACAAAACCCCAAAGCTCGCCATAATTGTCGGTCACCGAGAACTCTCCTTAGCTGATAGTACAAGCCTCAAGCGCTTTCGCGAGCTACTCGAAGGCGAGCATTTGCAACTTCAGGAAATGAGCTTGAGCGGCCTCGAGAAGATACCCACCGATTACGCTGCAGTAATCCTGGCCGGACCCGCATACGATCTGAGCACGCAGGAAATCGGATTGCTTCGACGATATTGGAATGAAGACGGACGGCTCTTCGTGCTATTGAATGGTCGCGCCAAGACGCCGGCGCTCGACGCTTTCCTGAACGAGCTGGGACTTCATGTCGATGACGATCTCATAGTCACCCGCGTACAGACCGGAATCCAAGAGGAATCAATTACCCTCGACGTTTACGCCCAAATACTGGGGAGCGCTTCATTTCTCAAATCACTCAATCAGGTGCCGGGCTACTTTCCCGGTGGCAGCCGTTCTATCGGAATAGACGAACAACGGCTGAAGCAACTCGGTATTCGCGCTTCTAAGATGCTCGCTCCCGCCGTTCCAAATTATTGGGGCGAAAAAGACGATTTTCTCCATTCCAATGCCAATCCAACTTTTCACGAAGGTACCGATCTTCCGCCTCCCCTCTTTTTAGGTTGGGCTTTAGAGAGAGGCTCGATCGAAGATCAGCGAGTCCAGGTTCGCTCTTCGTCTCGACTGGTTTTAATCGGGAATGTCGATTTTATCCGCGATGAATCGCTGACTCGCACCGCTCCCGATGTCGATTTCCTACTGTTATGTGTGAATTGGCTGACCGATCGCGAGCAGTTGCTGGGGATTGCACCAAAAGCACCACACCCCTACATGCTGGATCTGGCGCCGATTCAAATGGAGCGCATTCTGTTTCTGACGGTGATCGGCATTCCGTTGCTGGTCGCTATCCTCGGCACCGCGGTTTGGGCGGTACGACGGCAATAGACAAAATGAGTCTGCGAACCACCCTCGCACTGCTGATCATCGCCGTCGGCCTCGGACTTTTCATTTGGATTCTCGACCGCCGTAGCCCAAGCACGCGTGAAAGTCGGACTGGATACGTCGTTGACTTGGATCGTAACGATGTAACTCGCGTTGAGATCACGAACGAAAGCGACCATACGGTCCTGAATAAGACTGCGGCCGGATGGCAAATCATTGCGCCTGTCAACGATCGAGCGGACGCTCGGGTTGTGGATTCGCTTCTCGACAATATTCAGTTTCTTCGACGGGACGATACCATTTCAAATCTCGGCAAAGGCGGCAAAAAGCAGAAGCGGCTCAAAGACTTTGGCCTGCTAAAACCGCATCTTAAGCTTGTTTGGCAAACCAAAAAACGACGCTCTACGATCGAATTTGGCGCCGACACGGCGGTCGAAGGAACCTGCTATGTACACACCGAAGGGAGTGAAGCGGTTTTCGTCACCGGAAACGAGCTGAAAAATTTGGTGTCAAAGCGCTCGAATGCATTTCGCGATCATCAAATCACGCCCTTTCTTACCGCCCAGATCGACCGCGTGATTGTGCATCAGGCCGCCGGCGACATCGAACTGGTGCGGCAACAGAATGGCTGGCAAATTGTTCGGCCAATCAAGGCGCGAGCTGATGATGACATAGTCAACGCGGCATTGGAGAAGATTAATGCCACACCCATTCTGGACTTCGCCGACAGCGAAAAAGCACCGAACACGGAGACGGAAAATTCGGGTCGTTCGATCTCGCTATTCTCCGGCGATGAGAAGGTAGAAATCTTCTGCGGCTCGCCGGTCCCGAATCAGCCAAATAAGATCTATCTACGGGTGCTTTCACGACCATCCTTACTTTTGGTGACGGATTCTTTCGCTCAAACGATCAACGTAAAACCCAACCAGCTAAGAGACCGAAGAGTTGCCAGACTAAACTCTGATATCCTCGATCGCATCAAGATCGACCAAGCCGGGGTTGCTGGCGTCCTGCTGGCACGGCACGAAGCCCATTGGGAAATTGTCAGCGAGCAAAACGCTCCGGCGAACGCCGAAGTTGTAAATCGCTTGATCGCCACCCTCAATGGTACGGACGTTCAAGAGTTTATCTCTGATACCGCCACCGATCTCAGTCGCTACGGACTGGATACACCGGCTTTACGGATCGGATTCAGTTCCTTCGCCTCAGACAATACCGCAGAGAGCGGAGCGGGAGAGGAGCCGATCGCCACTTTAGCCATCGGTAAGTCGGATAAAAACGCCGTTTACGCTCGAATTGAAGAGGAGCCCTACGTCTTCTCGATATCGGAGCAAACGGTAAACTCGCTCCCAACCCACGATTTTGACTTTTGGGCGCTTGACGTCCTCAATCTGCAGCGCAGTGATCTAGTATCGATCGAGATAAACAACGATGCAGGTAAAGTGGAACTAGTGCGCGATGATCGCGGAAAATGGCTTGCCAAGGAAAAGGCCGATTCCCAGGACGACGCTGCATTGCAAACTTTTCTCAACGCCGCGTCGCATATTCGTGCGGTCGCCTGGTTGGGATCTTCTCAACCGGTTTATGGATTAGACCATCCGAGCGAGACGATTCAAATCCGAACGAAGACCGGTCAATTCGAGGTGCAAATCGGAGGTACTAACGAACGGGGTGACCGGTATGCGATGCTCTCAAATCGCGTCTTTCTGATCGGATCGAGCGAGTACCAACAACTTAGCGCGCGATTGGTCAAATAAACGAACGTCAATGAACGACAGCGAGCCTCAACGAACGTCAGTGAACACCAGCGATCGACAGTGAGTGGACGCTGTCGTTCGTTGACGTTCGTTGGTGTTCACTGTCGTTCGTTGTTTTCTGCTGTCTTCTCAGCGTAATAGATGGCCACAATTCCACCGGTCAAACTGCGCAGCTTGGCATTCCGAAAACCGGTGCGAGCCAATAGATCCAACATTCCTCTCCCTCGAGGGAAGCGTTCAATACTCTCTCCGAGATATTGGTAGGCGGTGGAATGACCGGTGATTAATCCCGCCAATCGAGGTAGCACGAAATGGAGATAGAATCGGTAAAAGGGCCGGAGCGGACCAGTCGGCAAGGAAAAGTCGAGAATAACCACGTGGCCTCCTGGTCGCAGGATTCGCGAAATTCCGGTGAGGGCATGCGCAAACGATTCCATGTTCCGTAACCCAAAAGCGATTGTAACAACATCGAACGCTCCTTCGATAAAGGGTAAAGCCATCCCGTCGGCGACGATTAGATTAGTTAAGCCACGGTGTTTCGCGACCTGAAGCATCGGGGCGCAAAAATCCGCGCAAACCAGATAAGCTTCTGGACTCTGTCGGTGAAGTTCTTGAGCCAAAATTCCACTTCCCGTCGCCAGGTCCAGGATCCGCTGCGGATGCCAGCTTGCTACGAGACTACTGACGACGCGGCGCCAATGACTGTCGATCCCGAGGCTGAGGATTTGGTTCGCCCGATCATAGCGTCCGGCGACGCGTCCAAACATCTCTCGAATCGACAACGGGTCTGTCGCAGAGAAATCTGTCTGCATTGGAAACTAGCGGTCTGTCGGCGAAATTACATGCTCACGAGAGGACTCGAACCTCCACGGGTTGCCCCATACGGTCCTGAGCCGTACGCGTCTGCCAATTCCGCCACGTGAGCGCTGTGGAGGTCAGATCATACGGCCCTTCAGGCCAATCGCAATAGCAAATAGCCCGGCCCTTCAGGCCGAATGACAAATGACAGATAGCAAATGACAAAAGTTCCGGATAGCGGTCGCCTCGTGCCTGTCAATACGACACGCTCCGAACCTGGCCCCAGGGGCTATCGTACTATCTGCTATTTGCTATCTGCTATCTGCTATTCGGCCTGAAAGGCCGCTAGCTCAGTCGCATCGGCATGAGAACGTACAAGAATGGGCCAGCGATTTTGATCACCCCCGGACTCATTTCGTCTATCAGATCCAAATAGATCTCATCCTCTGAAAGGTTCCGAAGCGGGGCCATGAGAAATTCC
>DATNNZ010000088.1:0-3407 GCA_035601575.1 Chthoniobacterales bacterium | reverse complement strand
TCCTTTATAAGCGATCCCACCGACTCGCCCTTATCTGGAGCGAAGGCAGCGATGTATACGAGGGCTGAAACCTTTGGATGGTTTCCGGCTTCAGTGATTACCGCTCCCCCGTAGGAATGGCCAACGAGAATTGTAGGCCCGTCCTGCGTTGCAAGAATTCGTTTGGTAACCGCGACATCGTCCTCCAACGATATCGTAGGGTTCTGGACGATGCTCACCTTGTAGCCGCGCCCCTTCAGGATCTTGTAGACGCCCTCCCAGCCAGCGCCATCGACAAAGCCACCATGGACTAGAACGATGTTCTTCATCGCTTGATACCTCCTTCTTTCGACGATGCGGCATACATCGGCGGGACACGCTTTCGGAACCGTGCAACGGGCCCTGAGCGTTTGGCCCGAATGTGTCGGAGTGTAACGAGGGATCGGTGAATCTGTCAACACAACGCCAGAATCCCCGCTTCGCCGATTGTCGGCTTGTAGAACTGCACCGCTATGTCATCGTTGGCTTAAAGACTTTGGGTTGACTCCGGTCCCCAGGCTCTCGGCACGCTTCCCAATCTTTTTCAATGTCGTTTCAAGAGCTCGCAATTCCTTCGGGCTCGCATCGGCAAAGACTTTCCTAATTTCGGCGGCGTGTTTGCGAAAAATCGGCGCGATCAATGCTTTGCCTTTTGGGGTGAGCGATACAATCCGGACGCGCCGATCCTCAGGACTCTCGACCCGGCTTACCAGGCCTCTGTCGACGAGGCGGTCGACGGCGGTGCTGATGGAGCCCGGCGTTAGATGCACCTTTGGGCCGATCGTATTTACCGGCAAAGGCCCTTTGTTCAAAAGGGCCTCGAGGATCCGGAAATCGGTGTCGTCGATTCCCGTCTCCGCTAGTCCCGCATAGAGATATTTCGAAGCCGCCTGAAGTGCCTTCACCATTACCAGCCAACAGTGAACCGGGTCTCGCGAGTTCTTGTCCATGACAAAACTATTGTGCCCTTTTATATAACCGATGTCCAGAAGGATGTATCTGTATCAATAGGCTTGGCATCAATATAGACTAGGAGGCATCTTACAAATGGAACGAACAGATAAGAAGCTGATCGCGGTGGTCGGCGCAACGGGGCAACAAGGAGGCGCCGTAGTACGCGCTCTGCAAGCCAACAAGCAATTCAAAGTACGCGCTCTGACTCGGAATCCGGCCAAGCATAGCGAACTCGCGGACGAAGTCATCCAAGCGGACTTGAATCGCCCCGAAACCCTTACGGCTGCATTTGAAGGGGCAAATGGCGTATTTCTAGTCACTAATTTTTGGGAAAAAGGTACCGAGGAGGTCAACCAGGCAACCGCTGCGGTACGCGCCGCCAAGGATGCCGGTGTCAAACACTTTGTCTGGTCCACCCTGCCGGATGTAGACGCGATCAGCGGCGGCAAGCTCCACGTTCCCCACTTTACCGGCAAGGCCAAGGTTGATCGGATAGTGAAAGAAGCCGGGTTTGCGAAGCATACGTTCGTCATCGCGCCTTTCTACTATCAGAACCTTATCGGCGTTCTTGCTTCGCAAAAACAGACTGACGGATCCGCGGGCTGGGCTCTCCCGCTTGATCCAACTGTGCGGAGCATCCACATGGGCGACATCACAGAACTGGGTAACATCGTGGCTGGAGCATTCGCGCACCCCGATCAGGCCGGCCATGGCGAGTATCTGCCCCTGGTCGGCGATTTCATGAGCTTCAATGAAATCACCGATACGCTAAATCGACAGGGTCACAACTTCTCTTTCGACCAAGTGCCAACGGAAGTCTTCGCGGGTCTCTTTCCTGGGGCCGCCGAGATAGCGGAAATGTTCAGTTACTTTCAGGCGTACACGTACTTAGGTTCCGATTCGCGCGACCAAATTGCGCTCGCAAACAAAATCGCAGGCCGGCAGCCGACAAAGTTCTCGGCGTGGGCCCGGGTGAATTTCCAGGCTCCAAAGAACGCCCACTCGGCAGCACTGTAATCGAAAACGAACGGAAATCGATTTCAGCCGGTGCAGACAAACTTAGTTTGCGCGGTTGCTCGTAAGCGGATTCAAAAAGCAAAAGGAGGAAGTACATGGCAACGAATTCGATCGCAATTTCCAAAGATGTGGAAGCAACAAGCCCTTGGCAGGGTGCAGTGGTCGTTTTGGGACGCTTTTTCTTCACGCTGATTTTCCTGTTTGCTGCCCCCAATCACTTCACCAAGCAAACCATCGCCTTTTCGGCTTCTCAAGGCGTGCCTTTGGCTTCGATCCTGGTTCCGCTTTCTGGTGTGGTGGCCATCGCCGGCGGCCTCAGCATTTTGCTGGGTTACCGCGCAAAACTTGGCGCCTGGCTCATCGTGCTGTTCCTGATTCCGGTCACGTTGATGTTGCACAAGTTCTGGACCGTAAGCGACCCCATGATGGCTCAGATTCAAATGATTCTGTTCATGAAGAACGTCTCCATGCTCGGCGGCGCCCTGCTGATTTCTCAGTTCGGAGCAGGACCGTTCAGCCTGGATGCCCGTCGCTCGCGCTGACCGCGCCTAAAAGGAGAGAACCAAATGCACAGTCAATCTGAACCACGAACTCTTGCCGCCGTCAAAGCACCGATCTCGCAGGAGGCTCTCGACCAGCTATTTCGCGAAGCGCGGACCCACTCCGCGTGGCTTCCAGAAACCGTGCCAGTAGAGCTCCTGCGTAAGGCGTACGAATTGGCGTGTCTTGGGCCGACCAGTGCCAACGGATCCCCTGCCAGGTTCGTTTTTCTAACCACTCCAGGCGCCAAGGCGCTCCTCAAGCCAGTTCTCGCGCCCGGCAATGTCGACAAAACCATGGCAGCTCCTGTGACCGTTATCATCGCCTGGGACACGGAATTTCACGAGCATCTTCCCAAGCTCTTTCCACATGCTGATCTACGCTCCTACTTCGCAGGAAATAAACCCCTAATTGAGGAGAACGCTTTCCGCAACAGTTCGCTGCAAGCGGCATACTTCATCCTGGCCGCACGCGCTTTGGGATTAGATTGCGGACCGATGTCCGGTTTCGACGCAGATAAACTGAATGCGGCATTCTTTCCCGACGGCAAGTGGAAGGTCAATCTCCTCTGCAACCTGGGCTATGGAGACCCAAACAAGCTCCACCCACGTAATCCACGGCTGAATTTTGAGGAAGCCTCTGTGATTCTGTAGAGGTCGCAACTCGCCACCAGCCAATCCATCATGGCGCGGTCGGCGTGCCCGATTTTCGTGTGTATCTAGCGCCGCAATCCCCGATCATCGAAAGCGACCGCGCTTAAGTGGCGTACGCCGCTTCTAAAGCGTATGTTATGAACAACCAGTCATAATCCTGGCCACCAAGACGGAGAATGTAATGAGCTTCCCGGAACCGCGGCTCAAACCGGACGACGAAATGCA
>DATNNZ010000087.1:0-3809 GCA_035601575.1 Chthoniobacterales bacterium | reverse complement strand
CCATTTCGCCGGGTTCACCGGACGTAGTTTTGACGGCCATAGCTTCGGCGAACATCGAGGAGAGCGCTTTGCCGGGCACGGAGATCATTTCCGGGATCATTTCCGGGACGAAGATCATTTCCGGCTCAGGGATCATTTCGGCGGAGATTTCTTTATTGGAGATCCCTTTGCGTATGATTACCCGTACTACGGGTTCGACTATCCGGACTACGGCTATGATAACAACAATGCTGGTGACTATTCCGATGGACAATCCTCACCACCGGAAGTGATACTTTCTCAGGACACCATTGTTGCCGTGCAGCAAGAGCTGTCTCGACTCGGCTACTATCATGGGCCGATCGATGGCGTAATCGGCCCACAAACGGCAAGAGCGGTTCGCAGGTTTCAGTCCGTCGACCAGCTGTCCGTTACCGGTCAAATCGACGGTCTAACATTGAAAGCGCTTGGGATCAATTAGCCTCGAAGAAAGAACGATTCGGTCTGTCCGCCGTAGCCCGCCTCCTCACTTCGAGCTACGGCGCGCCTGCGAATACGACAGGGAACCATGGAGAACATTATTATCATCGGCAATGGGTGCGCTGGACTGACGGCCGCCATTTATGCGGCAAGAGCAAACTTGGCTCCGCTAGTTTTGGCCGGTCGCGAACCGGGAGGACAGCTCACAACGACGACACTAGTCGAGAATTTTCCAGGCTACCCTGATGGAATTGACGGGCCGGAGTTGATCATGAACATGCAGCGCCAGGCCGAGAAGTTCGGGGCGAGGTTGCGATACGCCCAAGTGAGTGAGTTTGAAATTAGAGACGGTTACTACCGCCTGAAGGTGGATGAGGCGTGGATTGACGCGAGGGCGGTGATTATTGCTTCTGGGGCATCCGCCCGATTCTTGGGCCTGGAACACGAGTCTCAAATGAAGGGTCACGGATTGACTTCCTGCGCGACTTGCGATGGAGCGTTTTACCGGGACGTCGCCGTTGCTGTAGTTGGAGGCGGAGATACCGCAGCCGATGAGGCCCTCTTTCTCACGCGCTTTGCGAGTGAGGTATTCTTAATTCACCGGCGGGATACGCTCACGGCTTCGAAAATCCTTGCGGAAAGAGTCCTCAAGCATCCGAAGATCAGAACAGTCTGGAACACGAACGTAACGAAGTACGTTGCCGATCGGCACGGTGAAATGGAATCAATTCGTTTAGAAAACACGGTCTCTGGAGAGGTCTCAAAACTGCAGGTTAAGTGCGTTTTTGTCGCGATCGGTCACGACCCCAATACCAAACCATTTTTAGGCAAAATCGAAACGAATTCGGCAGGGCTTATCGTGCGCCAGAACGGGACCCCCAGAACGAATTTGCCCGGTGTATTTGCTGCCGGCGATGTAGCCGATTCTCTTTACCGACAGGCAATAACAGCCGCTGGTGAGGGCTGTGCTGCCGCCATTGAAGCTGAACGGTATCTACGTGATTTGAATTCCAAACCATCGTTTCCAAGAGCCACCGCGGCAGCCTGATAACTAGTGCGTGGGCAGATAGCAAGAATGGCGAATCTATGAATGAGTCAGAAATTGCACGGCGCATCGAACAGGTCTTTCGCAATGAAGAGCAAAAGAGAAAAAGCAATCGGTGGGACGTTATCGACTTCTTTGCCGCCTTTCTCTTGGCGAGCTCTGTCTTACTAATCCTGAAGAAGGTGCTTCGTCGACCGCCAGTCGTCTGAAACTCCGGGGGACGCCGATAGCCCTTTTGTCTCGCTTCTAGCTACGGCGCGATCACCCGACCGAGCGATAAAGTATGGCTATTTGAGACCATAGAGTCAGTGATGACGAGTGATAGTGTCTAGTTGAAGACCGGATGAGCACACCCTTGGTAACCAAGGTCGACAGTGAAGTCCAAGGTCGCGGAACGAGAACCACTGATGAATATGAATACAAGAAGAGAATTTCTGAGCCTTACCCTCAAAGGGGCGACCATGGCGGCGGCGACCGGGTTTCTTGCCGAAGCAGCCGCCGCGGCAGACACGGCGGATTTGGCTGGGAGCACCGGCACCGCGCAAACTTTAGGCAGTAATGGCAAATGGCATTACAAACCACCCTTCACATTCGGGATGGGGGGTGTTCCCCTTGGCAACGAATTCGAGGTTGTCACCGACGAGGACGCCAACGCCACGATCGAAGCAGCATGGAACGCTGGCGTCCGATACTACGACGTGGCCCCGTGGTACGGACTGGGTCTGGCTGAGCGCCGCTACGGCAACTTCCTTCATAACAAAGAGCGGAGCGAATACGTTGTTTCCACGAAAGTGGGCAGGCTGCTTAAAGCCTCGAAAACTGCGAAGAATAAAGAGTACTTCCCTTTTTCTCCTTCCCCCAACGATGTGATCTACGACTACACGGCATCCGGTGTTCGGCGATCGATCGAAGATAGTCTCCAGAGGCTTGGCATCGACAGCATCGACATCGCCTTTGTGCATGACATCTCCCCCGACAATAAGAATCTGCCAACTCCCTGGCCGGAGCAGTTCGAAATTGCGCGAAAAGGCGCCTTTGCCGAATTGACTCGCATGCGCGAAGAGGGATTGATCAAAGGCTGGGGTATCGGAGTCAACACACCGGACCCGATCCTGCGTCTGTTGGAGGTTGCAGACCCCGATGTGTGCCTGCTGGCGTCGCAGTACTCCCTGATCGATCACAGGAATGCTCTCAATCAGGTATTTCCAGCAGCGAGAGCAAAGAATGTCTCCTTCGTGATCGGTTCTTCGCTCAATGCGGGGTTCATCTCAGGAAGCCCTCGCTATAACTATGGAAAAGAGTCTTATGAGATTCCGCCAGCCTTTATTGAAAAGCGGAGAAAGCTTCGGCATGTAGCGGCCGATCATGGAGTAGACCTTCGAACCGCCGCTCTGCAATTTTCGGCTGCACCCGATGTTGCCTCTGCCCTGGTGGTGGGCTGCAGAAGCGAAGAGCAAATCCTTGCGGATTACACTTCCATGCAGACGAAGATTCCCGTCGAGTTCTGGGCGGATCTCAAAGCGCAGAATCTGATCGAGCAAAACGCGCCAGTGCCGCGGATGGCGCCCGCTCGGGCGTGAGCTGAGAGGATGTTTGAAAAGTCCTGACTCACGTAAAGTTGTCAATCGCAACCCAACAATCATTGCGAAAGAGTCAACCGATAAGACTCGGCCAAAGCAGCCTAGGCGCAGCAGCATGATCAATTCATCTGCAAACCGAAGAAAGGATTAAGAAAATGCGCGCGATTGTGGCAGAGGCGTTCGGTGGCTATCAGAATCTGAAACTTGCGAACATCCCCAAGCCAGCGGCGTCGGACGGCCGCGTCCTGGTGCGGATGACCGCCGCCGGAATCACCCGCTCGATCACACCATTCTATCTGGAGGCTTTCCAGTGGCAAAAGCGCCTCTCGTGCTGGGCCTCAAGTCGGGCCAGGTCAAGCCGATCGTCGCCCGCTTGATCCGATTGGAAGACGATCCACTTTCCATCTGGCGACCATGCAGCGCCAGACTGGCGAGCGTCAGACTGGCTGAGCTGGACAGGCCAGCCGCCATCGGAGCTGACTTTCCAAAGGTTGTTGCGCCCGGTGAGGTTGGTGATGAAGACGATCTGCTTTCCGTCGGGCGACCACGCGCCGGCGCCGGTGGAGCGAGTATAGAAAAGATCGTCCACGGAAATCGGGTCTTGACAACGGACGAAGCCGTCAAAGCGATGGAGCACGGTCAAGCGTACGAGGAGAGAACCTAAAAAAGGCGAATTTCACGCACGCTAAGCGTCAATTCCCCCTCGGAAACAAAGCATGTGATTC
>DATNNZ010000086.1:0-4630 GCA_035601575.1 Chthoniobacterales bacterium | reverse complement strand
AGCTTCGGAAACGAGGGAGCGTCGTAATGCTTCGTCGCGAAATAGCGTCAATATGGCGTCCGCCAATTCCTTTTCGTCATCGGCCTCGTAGAATTTAATCATTTGGTCGGCATAGTAAAACTTGTGCACTCGCGTCCTGGACGCTACTACCGGAATGCCAAGCGCCATGAATTCGAGTAGTTTGACGCTGCAGGTTTCGTTGGCAAAGCGCGAGCCAATGAGCTTTGGTTCCACAGCCAGGTCGCTTTGCGCCATCACCTCTACAATTTGCTTCTTGGGTAGCATCTCGCGCAATTTCACTTTGTGAGCCAATCCTAGCCGGAGCACGAGCTGGGCGAGGTACGGCTTGGCCGGGCCCTCGCCGTAAATATGGAATTCAGCGTCAGGAATCTCTTTAAGAACTCGGGCGAATGCCTCGATGGCAACGTCGACTCCTTGATGGAAGTTCAGGGTTCCGGGATAAACAATCAGAAAGCGATGCTGTTGTTGTTTCGGGCGTGGATAAAACATGCGGGGATTGGGTAAATAACGGATCACGGTGCAATGCGAAGAATCCACTGAACGAGAAATCAACCGTTCTTTCCACAAGTGGGTGGGAACAATTACTTCGGATGCAAATGCGGCGGAAAGCCTCTCAACGATTACAAGGAGATTGAATATGAGCGAGCCCCGGTCATCCGCAAACTTGCTAGCGTAAAATTCGGGAACCGCATCATGGACGTCCAGGATTACGGGCACACCGAAAATGCGAGGCAGAAATGCCGCAAAAACAAGAAAATCCGGAACATTTTGAACGTGAATAAGATCGTAATGACGATGGAGATGTCTCTTGCTCAGGAAAACGGCGGCGCGGAAAAGAAATCTCAGAGTGCGTAGGAGATAGCTTAGCGGGCTCCTCTCGTCCGTAACTCGAGGCTGCACGCGATAAACATTGACGCCGTTGTATCGGGCAAAAGTGGGCTGGTTTTGTCGCCCAAGACAAATAACATCGACCTCGTCTCCCTGCTCAGCGAAGGTGCACGCAAACTGCATGAGCGAAGGGGAACACTCGTAGAACTTATAGGCCAGGAGACAGGCTTTCATCGGAATACCTTCTCGGAGCGGTGGGGCGGGTCGGCCATAAGCCGTTAGGGCAATGGTAGGCTATCCCACATGATGGATAGTGCCCATACAGTTAACACGGTATGGCGCGGCGGTTGGCGAAAACCGAGTATTGGTGGGGCGTACTACCAACTCCGTCAGCAATCCTCAGGTGGCGCCGGCATGAACTTTTACGAGTGCCTTGGTCTGCTGCCAACTGCAGGCCAAGACGAGATAGAAACGGCGTTTGCCGATTGGCATCGACGGTTCGCTACAGAAATGGCAGCGACTGGCAAGGCTGACGTCCCCTCGGCCATGCAGATCTGCAATGCCTACCGTGCCCTGAGCCAGCCTGAATATCGCCAAAAATACGATGAGTTGCTGGTCTGGCTAGCGTCTCCCACAATAGATGGCGCAATCTCTGACGAAGAATTTGTGTCTTGGCTGAGGCCGGGAACATCCATTGTCGCAGAAATGAACGCGCGACTGGCGGCCGAGCAAAAAGCAGCACGTAGCTTACGGCGGGCCGCGTCGGCGCGACTTGCGCGACTTATTAGTTCCAGACGATCCTGGGTAGGAATCAGTTGCTGGGTATTTATCTGGGTTTCGAGCGCCGCGATTTTTGCCACCGCTTTGCGTTCGCTGCACTGGGCTCTGACATTCGTATCCAAGCTTCATCACTAGAGCGGACTTTGGTCTCAATAATAATCGTTAATTGGCGATCCGTTGGATATCTACGGACCTGCCTGGATTCGATCTACAAAAACGTAAATGACATTCATTTCGAGACGATCGTAATTGACAACGGATCGTTCGACGGATGTAAGAAAATGATTGAAGAGGGGTTCCCTAGCGCAATCTTTATCCAGAATGAGCAGAATTCAGGTTTTAGCAGGGCAAATAACCTGGCGGTAAGACGCGCAAGCGGGGAGTATCTTCTCTTCTTGAATCCGGACACGGAGATCGTCGAAAGCGCATTCGGTGAGTTGGCGAACCACCTGGAAAGATTTCCGCAGGTGGGTATAGTAGGCTGCCGGGTTTTAAACTCTGACTTGACGATTCAGCAGTATTACTTGCATGCGTTTCCTACCCTACTAAATCGAAGCCTTAACATCGATCTGCTCAAACGTACGTTTCCGAAATGGAAACTGTGGGGAATCGGTGCGTTGTATGAGTACGCGGGAGAGGCTGTTACTGTGGATGCGATTTCGGGTTGCTGCATGCTGGTCAGAAAAGAGGCGTTTGAAAAGGTGGGCGGCTTTAGCGAGTCATTTTTCATGTATACGGAAGACGTGGATTTAAGCTTGAAAATGAAGAATGCAGGGTTCGGCGTTCAGTACATCGGAAAGGGTGAAGTAATTCACCACGGCAGAAAGAGCGCCGGGCTACAAGCGCAAACAAATTTTGCAGACATTATGGTAATTCAGTCTACTGCGCTGTTTTTCCTAAAGACGAGAGGTGCTTTCTATGCTCAAGCTTACAGAATGCTGATAGGTTGCTCAGCGCTAGTTCGGCTTATGACGGTAGCGCTTCTCATGCTTGTGGGTGGATTTATCTTTCATCGGAGATGGGTGCATGCGACATGGAGAAAGTGGACACTCATTTTGAGATGGGCTATTAGTTCTGGAGAACGGAGTAGGCTGTCGCTACCGGTTCGAAGCACTAATTAACAGATAGACTCTCGGCGGCAGCGGTTAGCGGGGAAAGGCGATTACTTGGTAGGCCTTGGTTATGTTGGGGGTGACGTTTTTGGGGTAGTTTGGGTCGAATTGGGCGGCGTACTTCTTGGTTAGGGAGGCGGAGACGGTTTTTTGGGCTTGCTCGAGAGAATCGCCTTGGGCGTAGGCTGCGGCGGTTTGGTCCATGAGGTCTTGGAAATATTGTTTCCAGAGCTCAAAGCGGAGTTTGCCATGCATTACGTCGCCGTGGCCGCCGAGTACCAGGTTGAAATCGAGTTTTTCGGCGGCGTCGAGAGTTTGGATCCAGTCGTAGGGATAGGAGTCGCCCATGAAGGGAGTCCATCCGTGGAGCGCATCGCCTGTGACGATTACTTTTTCGTTGGGGAGGAAGACGAAGACGTCGCCGTCGGTATGGGCGCGGCCAAGCCAGAGGATTTCTACGGTGCGAGGGCCGTGGCGGAGGATCAGGCTGCGGTCGAAGGTCATAGTGGGGAGAGTGACTTGCATGGACTTTAGTTCGGCGAAGTAGGCTTCGGCCTGGCGTAGATTTTCTTCGATCGTCTTCTTCTGTTCTGCCGTGGACGCCTTTTCCAAATCCTTTTTCAGATTGGCGATTTCCTGGGGCATGGTAATGATTTCGTTTTTGACGCGGGGGATGCCGAGACGCTGGATATTTTGGCGGGTGGCTTCCGAGGAGATGATTTCGACGCCGGCGGGCCAAGAGCTGGGATAGGCTTCGTTGCCTTGATAGTGGTCCCAGTGGAAATGCGTATTGACGACGTATTTGACGGGCTTGGGGGTGAGCTTCTTGATTTGTTCGATGAGGGCTCGAGCGGCGGACGGCTTGGAGTGAGTGTCAACGACCAGGACGCTGTCGCTGAGGATGATAATGGCCGCGTTGCAGTTCACTTTGTAGGCGTACTTGGAGATGGCGGCGTAGACACCGTCGGCCATGGGCTTGATGTCGAAGAGATCATCGGCGGCAAGACTGGTGGCGGGCAGCAAGAATAGAATCAACAGCAAGAAGCGTGATTTCATGCGGGTGCCTCCGATGCTTGCGGAGCTGGAACGGCGGAGAGAATACTACAGGGCAGGTGGGACTGAAAGCGCCGCCGGCGTCGCGGACGTCGGGCTTGACCGATTGAACGGGCCTGTTCCGTTTAGTACCATCCGCGCGATATCAGAGCATGCATGAATGGCGATAGGTGTATCGCCAAAGGAAACCTTTCTGGCGCGCCTGGCGTATCTGTAACAGACGGAGGAACGATCTATGTTTTGCGATAAATGCGGATCGCCGATAGGTTCAGGGGCGAAATTCTGCAGCGCCTGCGGCAAGGCAACCGGCGCTGCATCCATTGCGACCACGCCGAACATCGCTCGGACTGCAAGTGATGGGCGCGTGCAGCGGCATATTCAATTGCTGGCGAGCTTATGGCTGGCCAATGGGATTCTGCGTTTCGTCGAGGTGGGAACGATCTTGATAGCAGGGCAGGTACTGCCGTTCCTGATGGCCTGGGGAATGGGCGGGCGTTACGCAAACTGGCCGTTCACTTTTCTGCCGTTTGGACTCTATGGGATCGCGGGGATCCTTGCGTTCTTTGGCGTCGCGCATCTGCTCTTGGCATGGGCACTGTTTCAACGCGAACCATGGGCACGGGTGCTTGGCTTGGTGCTTGGATTTTTGGCGCTGCTGCGGCCACCGTTTGGCACTGCGCTCGGCATTTACACACTTTGGGTGCTGCTGCCGCAGCAATCAGCGCAGGAGTATGACCAGATCTCAAGCACCTCCGTACAAGCTGGACTGCAGCACAGCCGGTAAGCGGGACAAAGCAATCGACCAGACAAAACTTTCTGTGGGCGAAACGATTTCT
>DATNNZ010000085.1:0-4276 GCA_035601575.1 Chthoniobacterales bacterium | reverse complement strand
GTGATGACCACCAGCTTCTCCCGCGGAATCTCGACGTGGAGGTTCTTGAGATTGTGCTGGCGGGCACCCGTAATCTTGATTGTTTGCGCAGGCATTCTGCCGACAGATGTCGAACCTATCAGTCAAGCACAGCAGTGCTCTTTCTCCAGCGAAATTGCTTTATCGAGAGTACGGCAGAGAGATCATCGTGGTGGACGATTGCGCGCAAAACCGAACACAAGCACGCCAGAAAACACGGATTGCTCTCTAGTCACTGAGTTGAAGTGAGTGTCAAAACCACCACCGCGTTCGTGGTATCTTCGGCTGGCACCCACCGGTAACCAGGTACATTCGCCAATCGTGACGCCTTTTCATCAAGTTCTTTGGTTGAAATGAACAGAGCGTAAACTGGAATGGATCGATCTAAACTGAGTTCGGCTAGCGCGACCGCTTGCGCGTCATCGTAATGCACAACGTGTCTCCATTGGATGTACCTTTTCCCATCGAGAGGAGCCGCCACAAATCCGGGCGGGAAAAGAGCATTCAGGTAAACAGGACTAATATCCGAAAAGACGAGTCCACCGGCTTGCCCAACGCTCTCGACGAAACGTCGTTGCGCGATAAACTCGGCCGATTGGCGGAGGCGGGTGCTAAAGTGTAGAGCTTCCCAACTCTGCAATCGATCCGCTTTCAGTCCGGGATCGACCGAGCGCGAAGGATAACCTAGGGAGGCCGCCGCAAACAAAACGAAGATTGCCAGAGAAGCGATAGTTCGTTTTGGCAAAACGAGATTTTCTACTGCCCACGTCACAGGTAGAACCGCAAGTGCGACTAACAGCATTAGGAGCGGCAGATAGTACCCCAAGTACATGACGGGGAACAGACTGAGGGTCAGCGCAAAGAAACTCAAGCCGGCTGAAAAAGCGCAGAAAACGAACCTGTTGAGTCGGATGAAGAATACCCCTACACAAGCTAAAAGGATAAATGCGGCAACAAAACAGGTGCCAGTGCCAAATTGATTCATGGCAGTGAACTTCTGTGGACGCAGAGCGAGTTCCCGCCAAAGCAGCGCAGCATTGTGTGGAATGTAGCGCCAGGAAAAAACCGCGAACTTTGCTAGCATTGGATTGAGGTAATAGTCGTATCCTGTTTTAAGTGGCGAATGAAACTGGATCGTATTTAGCACCAGCAGCGGGCTGGCTGCCAGAGCGAAAACGATCGGAAGTGCAAGACAATGTAGAAGCCAGCGTACGCGCGCTCCCTTCACTGGGAACAGGGTCATGGCCAACAACAACGGCACGAAGAAGATCGACTGCAAGCGAATGTCCAGCGAAAGTCCGAGAAACGCTGCCGAAAGGTAGATTTTCCAACGGCGTTCCTCCTTCAGACCCAAGTATGCAAACATAAAAGCTAGTGCGACGAATGCCGATGCGCTGATGTCGCTCAATGGCGAGCGACAGAAAGTGAAAAAACCGGGCAGCGTGGCGAGCAAAAGCGCCGCAAATCCGCCAGTTAGCGGCATGGCCAGATAAAGATAAAAGCCAAATACACCGAAGAGCAGCAGCAAGCCGATCGTTTGATTTGTCCTGAACGGCGCAAGGATGGAATCTGCTTCCGGAAGAAACTTCAGCCACGGAAGCATCAGCGCTGGATATCCAGCCGGCCACAGCGACGGCATTTTGTCGTAACCGATTTGTACCGAGGGAAATCCATATCTCAGTAGAGCCTTTGCTTGCGCGAAGTAGTGCGTCGGATCTGACTGACCGAGATAAAGCAGGTTGGTGTTCCGATAATCGATTGTCAGCACGGAAAAGTAATAGAATACTAATGCACAAATAAACAGTAGCGCGCCCATCAATGTCTGTGTGGTCGCGAAATTTCTATTGTTGCGCATTCAGGAATTTGTGCCGGATTCTTGTTGCTGTTCGCGCAGCGTCGTTGTGAGAAATTATTTCATGTCGTTCAATGCAGCAACAGCGAACTGGGCTTGTCGAAAACGGCGCAGGCACACAGGGAGGAAATTCTGCTGGCGACCACCGCTAATTTTGATAACTTGCCCAGGCATTCTGACGGGGAATGTCGAACCTATTAGTCAAACACAGCCGCACGTTTTCTCCAGCAAAATCGTCGCGTCACAACGGTTAGCCATATAGTTGAATCATTGATGCCGGGTGCTTGCCGACAAATATTTTGGGTTTTTGGAATCTCCGCCACTCTGTGGAAGCATTTCCTTCGGAACGTCATAAACCAAAAACGAGTAGGCAATGTGATCGACAGGCGCAAAATGCTCCCTCAACCATCTGTACTCCTCAGGATCTCGATTTACCCCGACGAGCGCATTAACAGGCACGACAATCCGACCTGCTTGCGGCTTGCGCGGATCTACGATCGTGCCGGGATGACGACGGAGATATTCAGCCAAGTACCACTCGTTTCCGCGCCAGTCCAGGTTTGAATCTGCCAGACGGCGATAAGCCAGTTTTCTGTCGAGCACAAATTCGTTAAAATACGATATGAAATGCGGATAGTATGAAAGCGTCGACGCGGCAACCCAGGAGACGAGAACCACAGCGGCACAATTTCGGAGTTTGGATTCGGGCTTGGCTAGGAACCTCCCGCAAAAAATGATACCCAGAGCGAATACGGGTAGGACGTGGCGAATTCCAATTTGCGCGTTAAAGAAAAAGTTGAAGTACAACCAGTATACCAACATCGGCAGAAGTAGGAAAACCTCTTCCCGGCGAAGAGCACTGGCTGCCTGATTGCGACGCCAGAAATACCCGAACAATGCGAACAGGAATATAAGTTGTGTTGCGATTGGCACCTTGAAGACGGCAGCATAAAAATAATAGCCAGGAAACCCTTGGAGCGTGCCGTCGTGACGATTCACGCGGACGTTTCCAGCCATGTAAATGTTTCCCCAAGCCTGTCCCATTTTCTCCTCGAATTTGCATAGATCCAAACCCTGGAGATAGGGCACCGGCAATGGAAGTGGAAGATTAGCAATGATTGGCGTTGCCTGGACTGTTTTGAAGAAAGCGTCCTTGAATGTGTATTTCGACAATGGCGTTCCGAAGCCATCGAACCCAAATCCTAGGTTGATTACGAGGATACTTACCCCGGCAAACAACGCTGTAACAAGGGACAAGCGGCGTACCGAGCAAATCAGCTTGCGGTGCCAACTGGACATGCCGGCTTCAGCTGCTGTCATGGAACGCCGATGGATCACTCCGGTTACCAGAAATATCGGATACAAGTAGACGCAGGAGTATTTCGCTAACTGGCTTAGACCGAGTGTTGTGGCACTTAAAAGCGCTGGTGCTTTGCCGCCAAGTTTGAGAAACTGCCAAAAGTAGTACAGCGCCATGGTGATCATCAAAGCCGCTGGCAAGTCGGCGGTTACCAATTGACCGTGCGCCAAGAAATTAGGATCGAACACGTAAAGGCTTAATGAGAGGAGCGCCCCTTGACGGCCATACAGTTGGTAGCTCCAGACAAATACGTACAATGCCAGAAAGAGCGAAAGGATAATTGTCGCGTACCGACCCCGCTTGATCTGTGCAACCCAGGACGTGTCCACCGAAAATCCCGACGTGTTGCCAATGATAGCGAGCAATTGGCTCGTCGTGGCATGCAGACCTGAAAACGGCATGGTGCTGCTGTCCAAGGCCCCTGTTCGCCGCAGCGAACTCTGGAGCACGCGATTTCCATACTGGTAATGGACAGGCTCATCGGTAGTAAGCCCCTTATGATGCAGGCTTGTGATGTGTAAGACGAACAACACAGACAGGAGCAGCCCGCAGGCTGGAATCTCCGAATTCCTAACGATCCACTGACAAACGCGATTATTCACCGCCTATGCCCTCGTGTGCCCCTTTTACACCGCACGGCCATTGTAATCTTTCATTCGCTCTGATGCGCATCGGGTGACCGGATGACCTTTGCTTTGAATTCAGTGAGCGAGATGATGTAATCAACTTCCGCGAGCTGCGCCGGCGTAATTTTACTTAATTTGTCGCTCCAGATTTGGAGGGAATGATCATTCCAAACCAAAGAAGCGATGAACAGAGGATGCCATTTGTTTTGGAATAGCTGCTCGTCCGGTTTGAGGAACACTGTGCTGTGGGGCGCTGGCCGCAGATTGAGGGAATCAAATGCGGCGATGACGTGACCTACTTTCTCACCTACGCCGAGCAAATTTGGCACCGTCCTAAGTCGACGATTTCCCCAGTCAGTAAAGAGTGCCAATGATACTGCCAGAATGGAGACTAAAACGATTCTGACAGTCCAACCAGGA
>DATNNZ010000084.1:0-7240 GCA_035601575.1 Chthoniobacterales bacterium | reverse complement strand
GCTTTGCGCAATAACCTACTCATGAGTCGGTCGCGGGGCTTGAGCTCGCCTATTTGTTCAGGGCTCATGCTACTTTCCGGCCCACATATCCTATTTATCCTTTGGCGGGTGAGGTGGTGGTGGCGGTGGCAGCCGGCCTGGTGCGATGGAACACCCCTAGGAGAGCCAGGTTGACTGGGCATCCGGTGGAAACGGGAGCGTAGTTCAGAGAGGTTGGTTCCGGGGAAGAGGGCTTCGATCATACCTAGGCTTCAATCCTTCAATTTCCGCTTTCACGACGATTAGGGCACGACGCCCTTTGCGACTCGCTCAATTTGAGAGACTGCATCCTTGGCTGATTCCTCGCCGCTGAGTACTTTATTAACGTTCTCAAACAGACCGCTAGAAACCCGATTATAATATGCGCCGGTGACCGTCGAAGGACGGGCAACGACGTTGGTGAGAACATCCGGCGCATTCTTAAACCATGGGATTTTTCCAAGCAGGTCGGGGTCGCTGTACAGTGCAGGGAGCGTTGGAAGAAGACCCAAATCGACCGCATGTTTCTTTTGTATCTCCGGCGAGGTGAGGTAGCGGACCAGATCAGCTGAGGCGTTAGGAACCTTCGAATATGCGGATACCATTAATTGCCAGCCACCCAGGCAGGCAGCGTTCTTGCCGTTGTCGCCGCCCTTCGGCAGTACCGTGACATCGAATTTCCCGGAAATCGGACTCTTTGGATGCGCACCTAACGGGTATGCGTATGGCCAGTTACGCATGAAGGCGGCGTTACCGGCCTGCCAGATGTTCCGAGCCTCTTCTTCGCCGTAGGTGGTGACATTCGTCGGAGAAATTGTTCCTACCCAGCTTTTCGCTGTTTCAAGCGCCTTTATGGCATTCGGATTATTGATCGTTACCTTCTTGTCGGGATCGACGACTGTTCCACCTCCGTAGCTGTAGATCCATTCAACCGCATTACAGGTCACGCTTTCGCTGGCTTTTCCTTCGAAAACAAAGCCTTGGAAATCTGGGTTCCCATCCGCACGTTCACCGTCTTGGATCTTCTTCGCCATTTCGGCGAGTTCTTCCCAGGTTTTCGGTGGCGCTTTGTATCCATACTTTTCTAATAGATCGGTACGATAGTAGAGCAGCCCGGCATCGATAAACCATGGTATCGAGACAAGGCGGCCGTTGACCGTATTATTCTCAACGCCGCTCGGGAAAAACTCTTTGATTTGGTCATCTTTAACAAACTTCTTTAGATCAACGGCATGCGGAGCCGCAATTCCCTGCCAGATAACGTCGACCATGTACACGTCCACATCTCCACTCTTTGTTCCCCAATACTGTAGATACAGTTGGAGCGTCGCGGTTGCATCAGCAGGCCTGCTAATGTATTCGACGGTGTTGTTAGTCTTCTTGGCCCACTCCTCTGCAACTGCTCTGGTCCAACGCCCGGCGTCACCGATGAGGTCAGAATCACCGGCAAACCGGACGGTTTCACCCGAAGCAAAATGGCGCGGAGTTAACAGGGAAACAAGAAAGAGGACACCGAGGAGTCGGATGGCATTTCGTCCGAAACAATTATTTAGACGGTTCTTTGGGGGAAACCCTTTCATGACTGCAATAAACTACGCGCATTTCTATCCGCCAGTGGAATAGATCCGAGCAGTGGAATCAGGAATCTAGTCTTACAGCGATCCCCGTGCGGCACACACACACTCGGGCGCGAGGGACCAGAAGCTTCCCAGTCGCAGATTATCGGGGCTCAGAAGGAAGCAGAGCGCAGCGAGATTGAGGAGCGCGACGACCGAACAGCCATTCGGGTAAGCGGGATGAACGAGCCAATGACCGGAGCTGAGCGACCAAACGAGCACCGGCGAGCAGAGGAGGCGATTCTGGCTGCGATTGAGAAAGGGGTGCCTCTCTCGTTAGCATATTGCCGCACTGCGTTTCCTACGAGTTTTTCCTTCAACGGCGTAAAGACAATCCCGAATTCGAGAGCGCGATCGCTCGAGCCTGTCGAAGGAGACGCGGCCTCATTGGGCGAGGTGATAGAACACTAGCGAGTAACAAATAATTATTAGGTGTGTATTCCAATATTGCAATCGTAATATCCTTGCAACCAATCACTTAGCCTCTGACACTCCAGTACGCCGTAGTGTGCTTGGACATTCGTTGGACGTTTTTTTCCTTCTGATCCTTTTCGGTTTCTCCTAGGGAGTCATAACAGAATGCTCTGACGAGCGCTCATTTGTGACCCTGAAGGAATTGTCGTAAGGTTCTGCTCGCTGCCCAACCGACGACTGGAAAAGGATCACTTTTTAGTTCTGCTTTTTCGGCAGGATTCCTCCATTCCTCAGCTGCTTTTGCGCTTCGGACATAAGCGAAGTCATCGATTGAGATTGCACCAATCCTTGGTTTAGCCACGCTCTCACCACCTTGAATTGTGAGAGTCAAACCGGGTAATTCCTGCGTGAATGAGTGCCGAAGCTCCTTTTCTTTTTCGGTACCGAAGTCAACGGGAATCTGGATCGTAATGTGACAACCGTCGTACGCGTTCATAAGGGGTTGGAAACGCTCGCGGCCAGCCTTAAGATCCGTTCATAACGGGCGTGAGCTGAGGAAATTTATATGCCGCCCTTTGACTCCATCGAGTTATCCGGTCACGTCCCCATTCGAGGCGAGCAGCGGGGCTACACTGTGGAACAAGCCAGAACTTGCATCCAGAACCCTGATCACATCGAGAAGACGCAAGGACGCGGGTTAAGCGGCGGTCTGATCTGGTATTTCCGCAAATCCTTCGAAGGACGGACGCTCCAAATTGTTGCTGAGGTCCACGAAAACAGATGCTACGGTATTGCTGGGTACTGGCTTCAATGAAACCAATCTTCGCTAATCCAGAACCGATCGACTATTCTTACGATTCGGGCGGAGACGTCATCTATCTCGCCTTCGCCGACCAGAAGGCGGCCAGGACTGTTGAGCTCGTCTCCGGCTGGCCGATTCTGCTGGTCGACGTCAATGATGCAGACCAGATCGTGGGGATCGAGTGTGTCGGGATCAAGGAGTTCGGTGTTGATACATTCGTGCGCCTGCTGCAGGAACGCGTAAAGCGGGTTTTGGGCATGGAGATGTCCGAGAACGAGGCCGAGTCCTTCGTGCACTTCATGCGCACCCCTCAAGCTGAGTTAGCGCTCTCGAATTGACTCGGGAGAAGATCAATGGTAGGCGCGGGAGCTGATCCAGACCAAGCCCAAGTCTCGCGGTCGGCGTTAAGATCTCGCTATGAACAACGTCATCTCAGGGATTGGCGTTTACCTGTTAGGCGTTGCGACCGGTCTTGCGACCGGGGTTTTGACCCCGCTTGCCGCCACTAACGCCGCTCTTGCCCTAGAACTTAGAAGCACAATTGACGGGATTCTGCATCAGCTGGATGAAATCCTGGATAAATACAAGGACCCTTATGAGCTGCCCCTCGTTCAGGAACAGTTTTTCGAGGAGCTAGGCTCCGATTTAAAACAAACATTTGCGTCCGTGCGGTGTATCGGTTTTTCGAATTTTGGCTCGGACTTCCCTCAAAAAATGATGTCCGCGCGGCCATTGAAAAACTGTCCGAAATGACCCGCTGTCTACGGTCCGCCATGCCCGACGGACGGTTCGACCTTGAGCGCCGAGCGCAGGCTCCCACACTTGGGCGAGAAGTGAAGGAACTGCTGAAGCGTCGGCGGAGCCCTTCTTGAAGAGCGGCAGGATTCTCGGGTCAGCACTCGGGTCAAAAAAGCTGCATTTCGGGTTCTTCTACAAGCGCTTGGCGTATGGTATACTCCCGACTGCTCGAATATGGCTAGGAAGAAAAAATTTGCCGCAGCACAGGTCGCGTTCCGGGAACTCAACTATCCGGGTCCCAAAGGCGCTTGCGAAAACGTTCTCGCCAATAGGTGGGAAGCGCGGGCAACTCGCTAGCCTTTTGCAAGAGGTCTTGGTTGGTCGCGTCCGCTGTATATAAATTCACGATATCGGTCACGGTAACGCCATGCTCATCCCGAGCAATCAACTCTATCGCGTCGCCAGGGGTAACCTGTCCCTCTTCCAGGACGGCAAGATAGAATCCAGTCCGACCGCTGCGCAGAAAACGCTTCACCATTTCCGGGCGACCGAATCGGATACCGAGCTTGAAACAAGGCAATCGAGGTTGAGTAATGACAAACTGCGCAGATCCAACCCGAACGCGGTCGCCGATGCGAACGGCTTCCTCCAGCAATCCCTCCGTCGTAAAGTTCTCTCCGAATACCCCCAAGGGTAGGTCGATTCCCGGTACTTCCTCGCGCCAGAATCGGTAGTGCTCAGATGGGTAGGCATAAACAGCCTTATGGACTCCGCCGTGCACAGAGAGATCTGACTGCTCGTCGCCCTCCAAGTTTAACGTCTTGACTCGAACATTGCCCGACGCTGGACACTTGAAGATTGAAGTACGGACAAGTTTCCCCTGCCATTCAATCTCGCGCGGCAATCCCACGTTTACGGACAAGAGCTTCATGGGTGCCATATCATGGTCCTGTTGTGCTTTTCAACCAAGGCGACCAGAAAACGTAATAATCGCTTCCGACTTCGATTGAACGGCTCTAGGATAGCACTACCGAATACGCCGCGAAACCCTTCACAATGGATTGCAACGACAATGTATCGCGTCACGTCGGTATTTGCCGTCAGGGCCGTCCGGCTTTGGGTGCAACCCGATCGCGGTAGAAGCGATGCATGTTTTCGGAAATGTAGTCGAGACAATCTTCGACGGCCCGTCAAACACGTCGGAAGTAAAGAGGCTGGACCGCGAGTAGCCGCCATCATTTCGATCGTCGAAACTTGTCGCCCGCTTGAGCCTACCGCTCCGCGCCTACCTCGGCTCTGTGCTCCCAGGCTTGGCCAATTTTCCGACCAATCGAGTCGCTGAACTCACCCCCAACGCTTGGGCGGCCAGGATCTAACCGTCGAAATCCGGCGGCGCCGTCAAATCTGTGTTTGTCTGGCGTTTACAACAAAAAAGGCGTACCTGCATTTATGGATTAAGAAGGATTCTTTCTACTTCGGCAATGCCCTGGGGACTTCTGTGAACGTAAGAGTGCCAATATGGAACGATCTTTTCGGACCTCGATCCTTCCAAGTGAGAACTGCGATAAGCCACCACGCCATCCGAGCTATTCGGGGAGTTGTTCCCACCACGATCGCCAATGATAGAATAGTAGGTAATGGAAGATGCGATCGGAAGCCGGTTCATGGCCACCACGCTTCGGGCTTCGGGCCGTAGGGTGTCGATGCTATTGGGGAAACGCCCGACAATCTTTTTTCCATTGGTCGCTGTGGCCTTTTCGACTAGCCCGGGGCCAATGGCCACCAACTTGGCCGGCAAGCTTACTAACCTGGATCCGAGCCGGCCAATCGGGCCGCTGGCCATTTCAGCGCCTTTGTGAGGCGTAGCAATAAAAATGACCTTACTGACGTGAGTATTAGCCTTGAAGATGAGCGACTCTTTAATAATCCTGAGCTGGTCCGGTTCGATTTGAAATTGATCGAGAGGTTTGCCCAAAACGTCATCACAATATTGGTTGCCTGCTGAGTCGCGAACCATCATGTCTGCAACTAAACCTCCCATGCTGTGTCCGATTAGGACGGCTTTAGGAGTATTCGGATATTTTTGATAAATGGCCGCAAGGTACCGTCGAAAAAGGGCGGATGAGAGCGTATAAGGCAATCCACTCGGGTAACGAAAGACCCAAACTTGATATTTCTTTCTAATCTCCGGACTGGCATTCAGCCCGTTGATCATGGGGACCCAAGTCACGGGCGAGTCCGCCAAACCATGAATGAAAATAATTGGGATCCGGTTAATCCGATATGGGGCAACCATGACCACCTTGGCCGATTTCGTGAATTTGTCAGTGTGCAGCAAGCTAGAGAGGCCGAATTTCTGAGGCTGCGTCTCCGCGATTAACAGCGCCTCTGGTGCAGTCAGATCAGCAGCAACAGGTCGAGACTTTCCCGCCAGGGTCACCGTAGTCGTGGCCCCGGGATCTAGAATCTGGAGCGTACCGTGGGTACCCGAAAAAGTAAGGATAGCCGTGACGCTGTAGTAGTGCTTATGGGGTTCCCAGGCCTCGTTCCGACCAATTCCTGCGCTAACGAAAGGCGCGCCAACTCCTTGAATGAGGACTCGGTTGGTTAAATAAGTACCACCAATCTTCATTCGATCGGTGGCAAGCAAGCGATCAAAGCCCGGAATATAAGCTCCGGCCTTGTCGGATTTCAGGCTTAGACCAAGAGGACCACTGGGACCTGCTAATTGAATTTCCTTCTCCCACGGTTTCTCCCTCGATGCGATCATCTGTTCCACGAGCCTGGCCACAGAATAGTTGTAGAAGGCGATAACCTGGTCTGCTCTGGGACCAGAAAGGTTCTTCTGGGCATCGAGACTAAGCATCGCAGCCGCCTCACTTTGGGCCATTGCCGCCTTTGGATTGGTTTTAGCAAGCTCCTCACTTACCTTCATTTCTGAACGAGCTTGCTTCAGTTCTTCCGTACTTTGATCGGCCACTAACGCGATCGGCGGTGAGGGAACAACGACGCCGACGGAAGCGAAGGGAGCACAACCCACCAACAGGGTGCCGCCAAGCCAAGCCGTGAGAAAGAAACACAGGGGGAAAAACGAAATTTTCGAGAGATCAAAACGCAGCATAGATCGAGTCACCTATAAGAAATTTTCGTAACCTTTGCGAGGGCAATAGATCAACTGTACGGTCGCTGCGTTTCTGTCATAATTGAGACACTATTATTTGGCCGGAGTGATACCTGGGGGCAACCAAGTCTGGTCAATTATAGGCTGTGCCCGTATGTAATTCCGCGTGACTACAAAAATACTTACTTTCGGCGCAGGCAGTCAATTCGATACCTTGTCCGAACCAGATGATTCGTTCTGGATGTAGGGGTCACTCCTCCGTTTGTAAAAAATTGTACGCTTAGGCCAGAAATTACGAGGGGAATAGGTCATATATCCCTATCGACTGAACTGACGCAGGACAAGTCCTCGATCTGATCAAGGCTGTCTCGGAAGCCGCACCACAGAAGCTCAGGCGCTGTGTTACTTCAGGCTCGCGGCTTAACGTACAATTTTTTACAAACGGAGGAGTGACCCCTAAATGAACAGTATTGAAGGCTAACTAATCTGGCCTTACGGCATCCCCCAGCAGTCCTTCCCGGATGCGGCTCG
>DATNNZ010000083.1:0-17058 GCA_035601575.1 Chthoniobacterales bacterium | reverse complement strand
TCATCAACAACTGTCTTGTCAAAGTCCCCACGTAGATCGCCCGGTAATGCATCAATGTCGTGTGGCTGATCTGGATGATTCCTCGACCGATCCAGCCTCGGCAAAACGAGCCTGGCGCCGGAGCGCGCGCAATGTCCTCGGGTCGGCTTCGACTATAGCCAGCTTCAAGGTGATGCGGCCGCGGTCATCATCACGCAGGAGATCTTCTTGGCCTGGCAAGGGGCCTCCCCTCTCCGCGCCGAAAAGTTCCGGCAACGTCATTCCGAAGCTGGCCGCAACTCTGGTCGCCGGCGCAACCGCGTCGGGGGCGAGCTCGTAGGTATCCAGATAACTTTCGCCGGCCCGATGGGCCGCGACTTGTACGGTGTTCTGAGGATTCGGCATGCGATTGGGTCTCCGTTGAGGGGGCTGAGTGTCGATGTAACTGCTTGATTCCTAAGAGCTTGCACCCGACAGGGCTCGAACCTGCAACCCTATGATCCGAAGTCATATACTCTATCCAATTGAGCTACGGGTGCGTCGAAGCCGAGAAAGCTAGCGTTGGGAGAGGGGAAGTCAAGACGCCTCGGCTTCGCATTACAAATGACAAATGACAGATGACAAATTGATCTGATGGACCAGGAAAGCGGAAGGGCGCATGGGGGGAGAATGGCGTGATTATTGATCGGCCGCGCCTACGGTGAATAACGCTTTCGCCGAAATGACCAATAGACGATAGGAAAAACGAAGAAAGAACGATTGGGGCCGGCCATCTGTCATCTGTCATTTGTAATGGTCGCCCCGGCTGGCAACGCTGGGAGTTACGCCCGGCATTGCCAGCCGGGGCGACCATGGTATACTCCCCGCTTCGTTTGCAAAAACGCCTATGCCCATTAGTCGAATCTGTTTGTTCACTGGATTGATCGCCTTTGCATCTTCGGGTCTTGCCCAAGAGGCGAGTCCGTTACCTTCTGCTCCGGCCAAGCCGTTCGTAGTGGATCAAACCGGCGCGGAAAAGGAGCTGAAGAAAGAGAAGGCGGGAAAGAACGTGACACCGACGCCGACCCCTGATTTACGGTTTCCAAGTAATCCAATCGCACCTTCGACACCGGCTCCCCAGGCAAATGTTTCTTCTAATGAGCCAGCGGTACCCCGAGCTGAACCGGTCTCCGCCCAAGAGGTGCTGACTCGACTGCAGATTTTCCTGGATCAACGGTCGTTTGGTCCGGGCAAAATTGATGGGCGCTGGGGCGAGTTCACTGCGAAAGCGTTGGTCCGTTATCAACTAGCCAATGGTGAATCGCCGACCGGACAGATCGATCCTACTATGCAACAGGCGTTATCGAAGATTTTTCCGATCTACACGGATTACACGCTGGCGGCTGAGGATCTGGAAAGAGTGGGTGATGTTCCATCGAAACCCTCGGAACAAGCAAAGAAGAAGGCGATGCTTTATCGTTCCGTCGGCGAATTTCTAGGTGAACGCTTTCATGCGGACCCGGATTTCATTGCGAAACTTAACCAGGATAAGAAGATTGATTCGCTGAAGGTCGGGGACACGGTCCGGGTTCCGAATGTCCCGGAATTCAAGATCGAAGATGTGAAAGAAGTTGACCATATCCCGGCACATCCGGAGTTCAGCAAGCGAGTGATCAAAATCGATACGCGTTACCGGATGCTCGATGTGTATGACGGGGATAAGATCGTTTGCTCCTATCCAATTACTCCCGGATCAACGAAATTGCCGGCACCGATCGGTGTTTGGAAAATAGTTGGTATCGCCACTCTTCCCTGGTTCCGTTGGGATGAAGCGATGCTGGAACATGGTTACCGGAGCGATAATTACTTCAATATTCCGCCCGGGCCGCGAAATCCGGTCGGGATTCTTTGGATGGGTCTGAACAAACGGGGCATCGGGATTCATGGGACCAACAGCCCGAATACGATCGGGCGCGCAGCGAGCCACGGCTGTATTCGCTTGGCCAATTGGGATGCTGCTCGCGTCGTCAATCAGGTGACCGAAGGTATAACGGTGCAGATCTACTAGCGGCTTGCGCCGCTAATAGAATAGCCGATAGCCAATAGCCGATAGCCGATGATGGGAGTGGCATTCGGCGTCCTGATGGGGAACGGCTGGCGCCACTAGTAGAATAACCGACAGCCAAATAGCCGATGGCCGATGATGGGAGTGGCATTTGGCGTCTGGATGGGGAATATTATTCCAGGAGGGTGATCTTATTTTGCGAGGATCATTGAATTATGAGATTTGTTCTTTCGTTAGTGGGCGCTCTCGCTCTTTTTCCGACACTGACCGGGGCGGGGCCTCGCGATAACGGTCGGGCGCAACACCATCGGGCGCACTTCGTGACCGGCGTCCGCTGGGCGCATCCTGCGTACAGAGGATATTATTGGTTCAATGGGGCGAATTGGGTGGTGTCTCCGCTGGCTTTCCCCTACGGAGGATTAGGCGTGAACAACGATTTTGTGTATCAAGGACAAGAGGTCTACAATGACGTCTATCCCTACGGAATACCGACTTCCAATCCCGACGTCGTGATTAGTCCGTTTGCGTTGAACAATCTGGTCGACGTCAGCGGAATACCGTCCGGTGCCAGGGTGAGAGATCCGGTCTCTGAAGAGATTTTTCTCAGACCGTGAGCGTGGCATAACCGCGAATCGGCGTGTGGGCGTAACGGCGTAGCCGCAGGCTCTTTGTGATCTGGAGTCTGCCATCAGGGCTCGCGCTATGACGGACAGGTCCGACTTCGATGCCCGTTAGCCATCGTTCGAACATCAGAGAAAACTTACGCCTCCGCGCAAGCTACGTCGGACAAGTTGGTTGCAGATCCCCGGATGCCGGATAGCGCCGGAGGGGCAAAAGGGAGCGCCAGCTATCTGCGATTTGCTTTCTGCTATTTCATTCGAGCTTCAGGCGAGAATGAAGCTCCGCAAGTCGCTGGGCAGGGGTGTTTCGTAGAGGTGCTCCCGTTCGCGGAACGGAAACCGTAACTTTGTCGCATGGAGCGCATGCCGATCAAGCAGCAGCTTTTCTTGGAGCTTCGGAGTCCAGCCGGTTTCGATGAATTCCAAGTAGCAGTTTTCATCAGGCCCATAGATTTTGTCGCCGACCAGTGGAAAACCAAGTGACGCTAAATGAACACGGATTTGGTGAGTCCGTCCCGTGATCGGTTGGCAATTGATCAGTGCGAAACGGCCCCGGCGGTTTTCGAAGCGCTGAACAACCTCAAATTTGGTTCTGGCTGGGTAGCCGGTGGGATGAATGGCCTGTTTTAACCAGATTTTGCTGGGAGTTTGTTCGCCCTGGCGGAGGAGCGGTTGATCAACCTCAAATCTATCACCTTCCGGCCATCCGTAGGTAATCGCCGCATAAAACTTTTCGATTCGATGCCGATTAACTAAGCGACCTAGCTCGCGGGCTGCCGACGCGTTCTTTGCGACCAGGACTAATCCACTGGTTTCGCGGTCTAGCCGATTGATCAATGAGACTTGTCCGCCGTTTTTGATTTCAAAGGCGAGAAGTTCGCACAACTCTGACCAAAGTGTCCGCGGGCCGCCCGGTTTCGTCGGGTGAATCAAGAGATGCGCTGGTTTGTCGAGAACCAGAAAATCAGTCTCTTCATGGATAATTCGCGAAGCAAGGGATCGCATTGCGTTTGGCGTTCGACGTCTGGCGTTCGGCGTTCCGAGGTCGCTAAAGCTAAGCCGGACGAGGTGGCGTTGCGAGTGTGATCGGAGAGACGGGCAAGGGCGGGGAGGGGTTCCGAGTAAAGGGGCACGTGTTCCCGACGTTTCTTTGTTATTTGCTATCTGCTATTTGCTATTGCATCTCACCTTGTGATCGAATTGAGAGCGGTAACTCGAACTTATCGGCAAGGGGATACTCCGGTTGTCGCGCTCGATTCGGTAGATCTTAAGATCGCCGCGGGCGAATTTCTCGCGATTACCGGTGAATCAGGTTCGGGCAAGAGCACGCTTTTGCATCTGATGGGCGGCCTGGACAAACCGGACCGTGGCGAAATCCTGATCGATGGCTGGTCCCTGGTCTCCGCCACCGAAAAGCAACTGACGAATTATCGCCGTCACCGGCTCGGCATCGTATTTCAGTTTTTCAATCTTTTACCGACATTGAATGTGGTCGAGAACGTTTGTCTGCCGCTTCGGCTGCAGCACGTCAGCGAGAAGGAATCGCGGCGTCGTGCAGTCGAGATGCTCGACTTGGTTGGTATGAGCCAACGGGCGAAACACTTTGTGCATCAACTCAGTGGCGGAGAAATGCAGCGCACCGCGATTGCTCGAGCGCTGGTGCATCGCCCACAGCTCTTGTTGGCCGATGAGCCTACCGGGAACCTCGACAGCGAAAACGCGGGGCGGTTACTCGAGGTTTTTCGGACGATTGCGGAGCACCAAATGACTACTCTGGTGGTGGCCACTCACAGTCTCGATGTTGCGACGATCGCACAGCGACATTTGCGGATTGCGAATGGGCGGATCGTTATGGATTCGGCGGCTGTCGCCGCCGAGTCCATAACGAATAGCCGATAGCAAATAGCCGATCGCCTTCGGCGTGACGGCGATCTGCAGGCTCAAAACCTGTAATGGAGAGATTGCTAGCAGCAAATGATCAAAAGAAAACAAAAGATGCGTAAAAAGAAACAAGCGTGGATATGTTTGTTAGCCGATCTGATGCTCCAGAAGCGAAGCACGGTAAACGTGACTTTCAGGTCTAAAGCGCTCAGACCCTCGCAAAGGGAGCCTGTGGCCACAGTGCGACCGGGCCCGATTCGATCTTTTGCTTGAGATCTGAAAGTTTCATGATAAGAAACATCTCGATGTGCGGTATTGTTGGCTTATTCCTTAAGCAAAGATTCCTTGAGCCCGAACTCGGAGCTTTGTTCAGTGAGATGTTGATCTGCATGAGCAGCCGGGGACCAGACAGTGCCGGCTTTGCTGTTTATGGCGCTCCCGCTCCCTCAGGTAAACTGAAAGTGACTCTGCAGCATTCGGATTTCGGTTTCGATTGGTCTGCGATTGCAATCGCATTGGAAAAGCGATTTCGTGATAAACCATCGGTGGAGGTGAATTCTACTCATGCCCGATTTCTGGTGAAGACCGATGCCCAACGTGTTCGGAGTTTCTTGGAAGAATATTTTCCGGAAGTTCGCATCATGAGCGTGGGCCACCGAATCGAGATCATGAAGGAGACCGGGTCGCCGGAGTCGGTCGTCGAGCGGTTCTCGGTTCGAAGGGTTGCCGGTAGTCATGCTATCGGTCATACCCGAATGGCAACGGAAAGCGCGGTCACCACGGAGGGATCGCATCCATTTAGTACCGGGGTCGATCTCTGTCTGGTGCATAACGGGTCTCTCAGCAATCATAACCGTTTGCGCCAACGGCTCTGTCGGGAGGGAATCGAATTTCACACCGAGAACGACACAGAAGTGGCAGCCGCCTATTTCGCCTGGCACCTGGCGAACGGTGCGACGCTCAAAGAGGCGTTGGAAGCTGGGTTAAAAGACCTCGATGGTTTTTATACTTTCACCGTGGGAACCGAAGACGGTTTCGCGGTTTTGCGGGATCCGATCGCATGCAAACCGGCGGTTCTTGCTGAAACGGATGATTACGTGGCGATGGCATCAGAATATCGGTCACTTGCTAATTTGCCCGGCATCGAAGGAGCACGCATCTGGGAGCCGGAGCCGGCCGTGGTTTACAATTGGAGCCGAGGAAAGGGGGCCGAAGTGACTGGTGAGAGGGCTTGCCGCAACCTAGCCTTGGTGGAGTGAGGTGAGAGGTGAGAGGTAGTAATAAGATTCGGCCACCTTCTCGCAAACTGTGATCAGCGGATTACACTATGATGTTTACGCAGACGGTTGATCTGGCGAAGACCAGTGTTCGGGCACTTAACCAGAGGCTGCATGAGCTGAATGCTGAGCACGATGAGGAACGCTGGCGAATACTGAATCCTCGTGGTGCTCATGCGATCGCCTGCGGGCTCCAGGTTCCGGTGACGGTAGAAATCGAAGGGCACGCTGGATATTACTGTGCCGGAATGAATCAGAAAGCGACGGTGATCGTTCACGGAAACGTCGCTACCGGCGTCGCTGAAAACATGATGTCCGGGATTGTCCACGTGAATGGTAACGCGAGCCAATGCGCCGGTGCGACCGCGCACGGAGGTCTCTTGGTAGTCGAAGGGAATGCGTCGGCCCGATGTGGTATTTCCATGAAAGGGATAGACATCGTCGTAAAGGGTTCGGCCGGCCACATGAGCGCGTTTATGGCTCAGACTGGGAACCTGGTGATTTGTGGGGATGCTGGTGATGCCTTGGGTGATTCCATCTATGAAGCTCGATTGTTTGTCCGCGGCGGAGTGAGGAGTCTCGGTACGGACTGTATCGAAAAGGAGATGCGCCCGGAACATCTCAAGGCGCTAGAAACACTCGTGAAACAAGCCGGTTGTGACGCCCGTCCAGAGGAGTTCAGGCGCTTTGGTTCTGCTCGCAGGCTGTATCGTTTCCAAATCGACAATGCATCGTCGTATTAAATCAAAGAGTCAACGCGTCGGGAGGGATCGTGGCGTTCGGACGTTGGTAGGAGGCACACGTGTCAGACGAAGCCTTTCTCGTCCCGGAGTCCATCTCAGATAAACGGGCGAAGTCGGAAGCATCTCCCCTCCGGCGTCAACTGACAAAAATTCTTATGGTTACTGAAATACTTCCCGGAATGAGGGAATCGGCGACGTTCGATCGCCACGTGATCCACGAAATCCAGCGTGCGGCTGAGACCGGTCTGTACGACATTCGCGGTTGGGGTTCGAAACGTCGGTTACCGCACTTTGATGATCTGGTTTTCCTCGGAGCCAGCATGTCGCGTTACCCGTTGGAAGGATACCGTGAAAAGTGCGGTACGGATGTTGTGCTCGGCGCGTTCCACGCCAAAAAACCGATTCATTTACAGATTCCAATCACTATCGCGGGGATGAGCTTTGGCGCGTTGTCGGCCGAGGCCAAGGAATCACTCGGTCGCGGCGCTTCAGAAATTGGAACTTCCACGACTACCGGGGATGGCGGCATGACCGCCGAAGAGCGGAAGTCCTCGAAGATCTTGGTCTACCAGTATTTGCCTTCTCGTTACGGGATGAATCCGGACGATCTACGGAAAGCGGACGCCATCGAGATAGTGCTCGGTCAGGGAGCCAAACCGGGCGGTGGCGGCATGTTGCTCGGCAGAAAGATCAGCGATCGGGTGGCCGAAATGCGTACGCTGCCGCCGGGCATTGATCAACGTAGTGCTTGTCGGCATCCGGATTGGACGGGGCCGGACGATTTAGCGATCAAGATCGAAGAACTTCGAGAAATTACCGATTGGGAAAAACCGATCTATGTCAAGATTGGCGCATCCCGAACCTATTTTGATGTGAAGCTTGCAGTAAAGGCTGGTGCCGATGTGATTGTGGTCGACGGTATGCAAGGAGGAACCGGAGCAACCCAGGAGGTGTTTATTGAACACGTCGGCATTCCTACTCTTCCCGCGTTGCGCCAGGCGGTCGAAGCACTGACCGAAATGGGAATGCATCGAAAGGTGCAGCTGATTATTTCCGGCGGGATTCGTTCTGGAGCTGATGTCGCCAAGGCTTTAGCAATGGGTGCGGACGCGGTCTCGATCGGGACCGCTGCTTTGATTGCGTTGGGTTGCAACAGTCCGAAATACCAGGACGACTATCAAAAGCTCGGAACCGCTGCAGGTTTTTATGATGACTATCAGGATGGCAACGATCCAGCCGGCATCTCTACCCAGGATCCGATGTTAGCCAAGCGACTTGATCCAATGATAGGTGGAAGACGTCTAGCCAACTATCTGCGAGTGCTCACGATGGAAGCTCAGACGATCGCCCGCGCTTGCGGTAAGAGTCACGTGCTCAATCTTGAACCGGAGGATCTGGTTGCTTTAACCGTTGAAGCTGCGGCCATGGCTAAAGTGCCGCTGGCGGGAACGGCCTGGATTCCGGGAATAGCCGATAGCCGATAGCCGAGGGTCGAAATCTCACGCCAGTACGCCTGAGAATTTCACGCAAAGTCGCCAACCGTTCGGACTAGATGATGAAATCTCACGCAAAGGCGCTAAGGTGATTGACGTCTTATGAACGAATCCTTGGATGCCTTCATAGAGCTGCGTCACTAAAAAATCCGTGAACAGTCGCGACCTGTACTCTTAGTTAAAACCTTTGCGTCTCGGCGTGAGGTTTTTCGACCTTGCCAAGGAAGTTTCTTTTGCGGAAACTTTCAGTAGTGAGGAAGGCGAAGCCAAATGTGGAAGAAGCGCCGACTGTTGAGCAGTTTATCGGGCAACGCATTCGCACGCTGCGACTGCAGCGCACGGTGACGCTCGATCAGCTGGCGGAGCGGGTCCGCTTGACCAAAGGTCAGCTTTCCAAGATCGAGAATGGGTTGGTTTCTTCGCCCGTTTCGACCCTGACGCGAATCGCATCTGCACTGGGAGTGGGCCCCGGCTATCTCTTTCAAGTCGACGGCTCGGAGCGTCGGGCAGTACACATCCGAAAAGACGAGAGAAAAATCATTGTCGGTCGGGGTTCGAAAATGGGGCACTACTATCAGTCTTTGGCCTTTGGCCTGCCGTTTGAGAAGGATTTTGAGCCTTACCTCATGAACATCGAAGAACGGAAGATCGATCCGAGCCAGAACATTTTTCGTCATCCGGGTCACGAATTGCTTTTTATGCTGGAAGGAGAAATGGATTACCGGCACGACGATCAGATTTATCACCTGAGCCCCGGCGACAGTCTTTTCTTTGATGGAACCATCGAACATGGACCCGTGATGGTGTATTCGCCGCCGGTCCGTTTTCTGAGCATCATCAGCAATCCGAAGGGTGAGAGGTAGGGCGCTACCCGTCGGTGAGCGACAGCGAGCCAAGACGTGTGAGCCATTAGGTTTCCGGTGACGCTATTAATGGCTCACACACCCTATCTCGCTGTCGCTCGACGGTGTGCCGCCGTCGCTGCGCTATGGCGCGCCCCTAAGCTGCGCCGTTGATGAAAGCCACAAGACTGGCCGCGACATAGGCTTGGCGGAGTCGGGTATCGCCCTACCGAGTTTGGGTGTGTTCAGCCCCTAGCGCGTTTGCATCGGCGAGTTGAGCAGAAAGCAACTGAGTTGAACAAGAAGCGACACCGTATTGCTCTTCGTTAGCGGTTTTATCGGGTGAAAAGAGGGGTTTCAGGCGAATCACGGGTGGCATAATAATTGCTTAATATGCAACGCTGGTTTCGTAATAGAAAACATTTGACCTCATTTTCATCAACAGAGATCGTCTTATGAGCACCGCTAAACCTGGAGGCTATGGGCTAAGGTCCACCTGTCTCTCATTTGTAGAGATCTTATCTCAATCCGTCGCCAATATTTCGCCCACTTTAACACCGGTGGTGATTGTGCCATTTGTGTTCGCTTCCGCCGGCAACGGCACCTGGCTGACCTATCTGGTTGCCACTGCCGCTTTGATGTTGGTCGGACTGAGCATTAACGAATTCGCTAAGCGTTCCGCTTCACCTGGAGCGCTTTATGTCTGTATCGGACACGGCCTCGGCCCAAGCATGGGGTTTATTGCCGGATGGTGTCTGATCGTGGCTTATATTTTCACGGCAATCGCGGTTTTGGCCGGGTCGGTGAATTACGCATTGATCTTGCTGAACATGCTGCACTTGTCAGTTCCGCCGGTATTCCTCTTTGCGATTGGAACGTTTCTGGTCTGGCTGGTGGCGTACAAGGATATTCAGCTTTCGACCCGCATTATGCTTCTCCTGGAAGGCGGTTCAATGGCCTTGATCTTAATAGTGTGCTCGATCGTGTTCATGCAACACGGGACGGCGATTGATCCTGCGCAGCTCAAACTCGAGGGCATGAGCTTCGATGGCTTCCGCTTAGGTCTTATTCTAGCGATTTTTAGTTATGTCGGTTACGAAAGCGCAACTGCTCTGGGCGATGAAGCTAAGCGACCGCTGGTTTTTATCCCGCGAGCGGTACTGATGAGTGCCCTGATCAGCGGCATATTCTTCGTTATCTGCTCGTACACGGCTACGCTTGGTTTTCGCGGGCTTTCGGATCCGTTAGACAAGAGCACTGCTCCTTTCAACGACTTGGCCAACATCGCTCACTTACCTTTCATGGGAATACTCATTTCCATTGGGGCGGTCGTCAGCATGTGGGCCTGTACTCTCGCTTCGGTCAATGCGGCTTCGCGAGTCATCTTCACCATGGGACGGCATGGTGTTTTCCACGGCAAACTTGGTTTGGCTCACGGCAAAAATGAGACACCTCATCACGCGGTGACGGTTTGTGCCTTGCTCACTTTTGTTTTTGCTGCGCTGTTTGGCTGGTTCGGCCTTGGAGTGCTCGACATATTCAACGACTTCAGTACGATCGCGACGTTTGGTTTCCTGATCGTTTACATCCTGGTTTCCGTCGCGGCGCCGGTCTACCTCAGGTCGCTGGGAGCGCTCAAGGCAACGAATATCGTCATATCAATCGTTTCGATTCTACTGATGCTCATGCCGCTCATTGCAGCGGTTTATCCGGTGCCGGCGCCACCGGCGGACAAATTCCCAATCTATTTCGGTATCTATCTTCTCGTGGGAGTCGGGTGGTTCGCATGGCTACGGTTCAAGTCTACCCATGTCATGGAAACGATGCGGAGCGATCTCGCATCGGTGCACGATCGGTTTGAGGTGAAAAGGAAGTTCGCTGGCTCAGAAACGAGCCTAATCAATGCGGTGTATCCATCAGAAGATGGTGCGGATGCTGCTAGTTAAACTTACCCACAACCGGGAATCCGGGCCCGCCTGTGCGGGCCCATCATCATTGGCGAAATAGGTATGTCGAGCTTGCGCGAAAGTGTTCAATCACGTTTAAAGGAAGAGAAGGTCAATTATTTGCTGGTTCAGTTTGTTGATCTGAGCGGCGCAGCAAAGGTGAAAATGTGTCCGGTAGAAGCGCTGGACACTCTGATCAACGAGGGGGCCGGGTTCGCCGGCGCCGCCATTGGAGGGTTTGCCCAGGGACCGAACTCTCCCGATATGATGGCCCGTATCGATCTCGAAACGTACACCCCTCTTCCTTGGTATCCGGGAATGGCTCGATTTGTCGGAGACCTCTATGTAGAGGGAAAACCGTATCCACATTGTCCGCGTCTGAATTTAAAGCGAGTGCTGAAGGAGGCAGCCGAGAAATTCGGATTTTTTCTGAATGTCGGACTTGAACCGGAACATTTCCTGGTCACGAAAAAACCGGATGGCTCGATCGAGCCTTGGGATCCGGCCAATATCGATCAGTTACCCAAGCCTTGTTACGACTTTAAAGGAATCTCGTCGGCATTCGGCTATCTCCAGGAAATCGTAGGTTATTGCAATCGGCTGGGCTGGGGTGCCTATCAGGCCGATCACGAAGATGCGAATGGCCAATATGAAGTGAACTTTCAGTACGCAAACGCTTTAACGACCGCGGATCGTTATACGTTTTTCAAGATGATGACTTCTCAGGTGGCGCCGAAGTATGGGGCCGTTGCCACGCATATGGCCAAACCGTTTGCCGATCGAACCGGAAGCGGCGCGCACATGCATTATCATGTGGCCGACCGGGACGGAAAGAATTTGTTTGAGGATCACGAAGATAGCCGTGGGATGGGGCTATCCAAGTTGGCTTATCAATTCCTTGGGGGCGTTCTCAAACATGCACCGGCGCTCTGCGCGATTTTATCGCCAACGGTGAACTGTTATAAACGTTTACAAGTAGGGGAAGGACTTTACAGTGCGCGATCCGGTTTCACCTGGACACCAGCCTTTATTAGTTACGGTGGGAATAATCGCACCCAAATGCAGCGCGTTTGTGGTCCAGGCCATATCGAGGATCGAACAGTTTCGGCTGGATGTAATCCTTATCTTGCGTTCGCGGCCTATTTAGCGGCCGGCCTGGATGGCATCGAGGAAGGCAGAGATCCTGGCGAGCCGAATCACGAAAATCTGTATGAACTTACGCCGATGGCGATCCGGAAGCGAGGGATGAGAACCCTGCCGCAAACGTTACTGGAGGCATTGTTCGAACTCGAACGAGATTCGGTTATTCTCAACGCGCTCGGCCCGATCCGCGATGAGTTCCTGGATTTAAAACGTCGAGAGTGGACCGATTATCACCGAAGTGTGTCAGGCTGGGAGATTGAGAACTATCTGACACTGTTTTGAAACGTCGGTAGCGCCGGGAACGCAGAACGCTGAGTAGGATTTGAGAATGACTCATCGAAATCTAGGAACCGGCTTTGATGAGGACTTTTGATGTAGCTGTTCTCGGTGTTGGCGGGATCGGCAGCGCGGCTTGTTATCATCTGGCTCGAACTGGGCTCCGCGTAGTAGGAATTGAGCAGTTTTCGATTCCGCACTCTCGCGGTAGTTCCCATGGAGTGACTCGTATTCTTCGTGAAGGGCTACATGAGAACGAAACCTACGTTCCTTTGGTGCGACGAGCACTCGAGCTTTGGCGCGAGCTGGAAAAGACCAGCGGCACCCAATTGTTCTACCAAACCGGCAGTCTGGATATTGGATTACCGGGGTCGTCGATCGTCGTTGGATCTCTGAATTCGTGCCAGCGGTGGTCCATTCCGCACGAAACGTTCGCGGCCAGCGAGTTGCGCCGTCGCTATCCTGTCCTCCGAATCTATGATGAGATGGTAGCCGTTTTGCAGCCGAACTCCGGGTTTGTTTTGGCGGAAGGCTCGATCACGGCGCATGTGAACGGCGCCTGCGATCATGGTGCCGAGATTCATGGGCACGAGAAAATGATTGATTGGGAAGCAAATGGGGACGGCTACGCGATTCAAACGACTCATGATCGGTACGAAGTGGGACAGATCGTGTTCACCGTCGGCGCTTGGGCATCTAAAGTAACTGGAATAAGCGTTCAAGTCCGACCCGAACGCGCAGTGCTCGGTTGGTTTCAGCCTAAGGAAAATGCTGCGCGGTTTGGAGTCGGATCGCTTCCGGTGTGGATCATTGATTCACCAGATGGCGGTCATTTCTACGGACTTCCGATTTTTGGAATTCCTGGTTTCAAGCTCGGCCGGTTATCACGTAACCTGGACGAAGTTGATCCCGATCTTCCCCTGCTCGAACCTGATTCTCGAGATGAACATGATCTCCGACAGTTTTTGGAAAAACATTTTCCCGATGCCAATGGCTCTCTTTTGTCGATGCAGACCGCCTTTTTTGAACATTCACCCGATCGTCATTTTATTATCGGTGAATTGCCAGGTTTTCCTGGAGCGTGGGTGATCGCAGGGTTGAGTGGACACGGGTTCAAGTACGCGAGTGCACTCGGTGAATTGGCCAAAGATCTGTTGGTGCAGCGAAAAAGCGGATACGATTTGTCCCCGTTTCGATTGGATCGGTTCTGATCTTAGAAGTTACAAGTTGCGGGTTTCGGGTTACAGGTTGGGGGTTGGGGCTTGGCGCGATGCGCCGGCGTATCCACACCGCGGGCGGAGGAGCGCGTCCCTCCCGTGCAAACTTGCAACCAGCTACCTGTAACTTGTAACCTGCAACTTGTCGTGCTAACTCGAACGTTCCGCTATGGTCTTTCCGCATCAACAAACGCTGGCTAAGTCCGCAAGCCTAAAAGGGACTTCGCTTCACACTGGCGAAGAGGTGAGCGTAACTCTGATGCCGGCACCAATCGATCACGGGATCAAATTCAAACGGGTTGACCTCTCGGACGAGCCGACGGTCGAAGCCAGAATCGAGAATGTCAGGCTGGTGGAACGGGCCACAACCCTGGCGGAAGGAAACGTCAAGGTTCATACCGTCGAGCATCTGCTCTCTGCCCTTCACGGAATGGGGGTGGATAACGCAATTGTAGAGATGAACGGCAATGAAATGCCGATCGCCGACGGTAGCGCCCGAGCCTACGTAGAACTGATCAAAAAATGTGGGCTTCAGGAGCAGAGCGCTTTTGCCAAGGTCTTTGAAATTCGGGATACATTACATATTGAGACCAAAAGCGGTTCGCTCTTGATCCTGGTACCTGATGAAAGGTTCCGAATTTCTTGTACCCAGGTCGGTCCGGAGGGAAGGTTCACCCAATATTATTCGACTGAGATTACCCCGGAGATCTATGAAAAAGAAATAGCCCAAGCTCGAACCTTTGTGTTTTTCGAGGATGTGAAGCCATTGCTCGATAAGGGATTGATTCGGGGAGGAAGTCTCGAAACAGCGATCGTTATTCGCGGCGATTCGTTGATGAGCAAAGAACCGTTGCGTTATCCAGACGAGTTTGTCCGGCACAAGATCTTGGATGTGGTAGGAGATCTTTTCTTGGCGGGTTGCCGGATCCGCGGCCATGTCATTGCAGTGAAGCCAGGCCATGCCGCGAATAGCGAGTTGACCAAGGCGATATCAAAGCGGTACGCCCAAATGCTGGCGATGGTTCCGCCCCAGGTCATCCCTCGCGGATCAGCGGTGATGGATGTGACCGACGTTCAAGCGGTTTTACCACACCGGTTTCCGTTCCTGCTGGTTGATCGCATCCTGGCGTTTGAAGGCGAGAACAAGATCATTGGGATGAAGTCGGTCACGATTAATGAGCCGTATTTTCAGGGGCACTTTCCTGGTCATCCGGTGATGCCGGGAGTACTGCAGCTGGAAGCCATGGCTCAAGTAGCGAGTATTCTGATGAGCAAGCGGACTTCGCTGAGCGGAATCGGGTATTTCATGAGCGCCGATGAAGTAAAGTTCCGCAAACCTGTGCATCCAGGCGACACTTTGATCATCGAAGGAGAACTGTTACGGGCCAAGGCTACGATCGCCAAAGCCAGTTGTCGCTGCTTGGTCAATGGAGAAGTAACTTCGGAAGCGATATTGATGTTTGCTTACGTTGCGCAATGAACGTTCACCCGACGGCGATCATCGATCCCCAAGCCGAGATTGGCGTCGACGTAACCATTGGTCCCTATTGTGTGATTGGGGCTGCTGTCGTGCTGGGCGAAGGCTGTTGGCTCCAGAATAACGTTACTCTGTGCGGACCTTCTAAGATCGGCGCGCGAAATCGTTTCTACGCGTATTGTTCAATTGGCCAGCAAAGCCAAGATCTGAAATACGCGGGTGAACCGACTTACCTGGAGATCGGCAACGAGAATGTATTCCGGGAATTCGTCACAGTCAGCCGAGCAACGGGAAAAGGGAATGTGACTCGGATTGGTAACCTAGGGAACTTTTTAGCCTACAGCCATATCGCGCACGATTGCGAGGTCGGAGATCGAGTGATTTTTTCCAACAACGGCACATTGGGGGGACACGTCGTTGTCGAAGAATACGCGGTGTTAGGTGGACTTACCGCGGTCCACCAGTTCTGCCGAATCGGTAAGCATGCCATCGCCGGTGGTTGTACGAAAATCGTTCAAGATGTGCCTCCTTTCCTGATCGTCGATGGGAATCCAGCCGAGGTGAGAGGGGTTAACCTGGTGGGATTGGAGCGACGCGGATTTAGCCCCGATACCATCCGAGCATTAAAGGAGGCATATCGCATCCTGTACCGGGCCAAACTAAATACCAAGCAGGCTCTGGAAGAGTTGGGAAGGAACGGCCTTGCGGAAATACCAGAGGTAACCGATTTGATGAAGTTTATCGAGAGAAGTGAGCGAGGGATAGTGAGGTAGGGCTCCGTGTCACGCCAAGCCGCTAAAAAATCTCACGCAAAGCCGCAAAGCCGCAAAGGTTTCGGAGTTAAAGGATAGAGTCTAATTATCCCAGTATATACGGTTTACGGCCCTGCCACTCGGATTGCTAATTAATTTCGGTGAGGCCATCCTCAAAAATGGTATCCACCGAGTCGTCAATAACCTCTCTTCTTAAACTTTTGCGTCTTTGCGTGAGATCCTTAATCCGAAAAACTTTGTGCCTTGGCGGATTCTCAGATGCGTGAGATTTTTTAGCGCCTTGGTGTGAGCCTCTTCATTCGACTCGTGGTCGGAATAAGAGATCGACAATGTTGCGGACGTATTGTTCGTCGGTTAGTCCGATCACACTCTCCTCCGGAAACGAAACGACGGAGCGAAAATAAGCAGCGAGCTCGGAGAATAGATCGATTCGTGCGTCCGGTTTCAATTCATCTCGCCGGAAAATGGCGTCCAGTGCGATGCGCGCCTCTTCTGGCTGAACTACCTGACGCAGTCGAGCAGCAAGATGGGGATGAGAACGCAGGGAGTTATACGAACCTCCGAGAATCGGTTCGAGATCGGGGATGGTTTCGGTATTAGTCCGGATAACAATCGTGTTGGCGGCGATATCACCCAATCGCTGCAGCCTCGGAGAAAGTAATAGAGCGATGCCTCCGACGGTATAGAGACCGGGCATCATATCGATTGTCCGCAAAAGGTTACGAACGACGATTTGCGAGAACCGCAGGCGCAATCCGTCCGCATCGACTACTCGGAGTTTCATCACCCGCTTGCCCAGAGTTTGACCACGGAAAATCCATTCTAAAGACATGAAATAGCCGACGGTCAGGACAAAGTAAGCAATTGTTTCGGTCGCGAGAAATAGGTCGGCACTAATGACCTTAAGTAAACTAAGGCCTGAGCTGATAAATGAAGATAGGAACAGGATACAAGCGAAGTCGATATAGAGCGCGAATAGCCGAGTCGCTGGACCAGCTAACCGGAACCGGAAGCGAACTCCCTCCGGAGTTTGCAGGAGAAGTTCGTTAGTGAGGCTCACACGCAAAGGCGCAAAGGTTTTGGATTAGAGGATAGGATCTCACGCAAAGACGCAAAGGTTTAAGAAGAGAGGTTATTTACAACTCGGTGAATGCCGTTTTTGAGAATCGCCTCACCAAAATTAATTAGCAACCCCAGACGCAGACCTGTAAGCCGGAGGTATGTAAGGAGCTGTTTGAAATGGACGGGCTCCAACTTTTCAACCGATTTGAGCTCTAGGATAACCAGTTCGTTCACGACTACGTCCATCTTGAATGCAAGGTCGAAAGCGATTCCATCGTATACGAG
>DATNNZ010000082.1:0-4439 GCA_035601575.1 Chthoniobacterales bacterium | reverse complement strand
GGAGCCTCTGGAAGATCTTCTCCGAAGTCGATATGTTGCGTGAATACTCGATCACCTGATCCCTCGTTCAATCCCCAATTGGCGTCCGGTACGCCAGAACCAAACTTCCCGTTCTTGATGTTCATAATAATCTCTTTTCAGCCAGGGATGCTAAATTTGTTCTCAGAATTTCGAACGCCCTACACCCAATTCAAGTGAAAAACTAAATGCTCAAAACACCAATAACTATTGTGTTGAGTATTTAGACGCGACCCTTTTTTCATTTATACCGACGTCGAGTCCAGTTCGGCAAAACACCCATCAGCGAGCGAAGACTACTTTTGTTTTATGGGACTCTAGGAAGTCCCATTCACAATACTTTTCAAGAAGCGCAGTCCTTCCGTTGCGAGTTGTTCGGGAGAATCGGCAAATTTGCGCCAGATGCAACATAGCTTGGCGATACGTTCCATATTGGGATCAAAGGACTCGATCGTGACGCAGCCCTGGTAATTAATGTCTGCAAGGGCCCGGAAAAAGTCGGGCCATGGCACCAGGCCGCGGCCGGGAATCCCTCTTCGGTTCGCATTCGGCCAGTAAGATAGCCCCAACAGCAGTAGTTGACGCCACCGAACAGCTGCGAGCCGGCTTCCACGCTAAGATCGACAAACCGTTTAGTAAGCTCCGTGCCGGCAGCGCGAATCGCCGGATCGGACGAAATAATGTTCGCGTGAGCGGGCATACCGATTTCGATGATAATATCGAGTCCGAGATCCGCAGCACGTCGGCGCACCAGCTTCGCGGGGAAATTATCGATGTCGAACGGGACAATGTCCACCGCGTCGAAGCCCATAGCTTTGGCCTTGTCCAGCAGCGGGAGATCCCGTTCTGTGAATGTTTCGCTGAACAGGAGGGAGTGGATACCGAATTTCATAACTGGTTGAAGCCGCAGTGCTCCCCATCGTTTGGACAGTTTTGATGGGTTTGTTAGATTTAAAAATCAAAAGAAATGAGAAATAGCGGCGGTCTTTCCGCGGCTATCTTTGGTTGGGGTTTTGGAGGGTCATCTTAAATTACCGCCGCTTGTGCGTGATTTTCAACAGTCTTGAATTTTTCGCTCAAGACCTCTGCCAAGCGTCAAGGCTTGTCGAAGCGGGTGGTGCCTGGTTCGACCAGGCCTTCATGAAGGGGGTCTCGGTCAGAGGGTCGGCGCAAATAGCTCAGAATGTCGTGGATTCGAGAAAATTCAACTCTTGACAGTTTTCGCAACCACCGGTACGAACCTATCGAGGTGGCTTGTAAGGACCTGCGACGGGCCTGGCCATGCTGCTAGCTACAAATCGACCGCTCTCCTTTGATGCGCACGACGATTCAAGGTCGCGGCGCGGTCCCCTGAATCATGTAGTTCCCTGGCTTCGTTTGATTATTGTCCCGGTTTTGCTCGCCAGCTGCATGGCAGTTGCAGGATTCTGCGCGCAGACAATCTCAACCGAGGAAAAACTTACCCAGGCACAGATCTATAACCAAAAGCTGCAGGCTCAATACAACGAAAAGCAGCCTCGTAACTTTTGGCGAAAGGCTAAAGATAATCTCCCGGCGCTCGGGGCTATCCTGGGAGCAGTGATCACCGCAAGTGTGGCAATCGTATCTATGTCGTTCAACTATCAAGCGACACTTCGCCATCAGCAAGACGCTCAGTTTGACGAAACTCTCAGGCGTTTCGGCGATAGAGACAATTGCATTGTGCGGACCAGCGCTGCCGCCTTGCTTGCCGGGATGGCGCGAAGGCAGCCGCGCTATTTTGACTCCGCGTTCGTGCAGCTTTTTTCGGGGTCGATCTTGGAAAGGAACAGTTTAACGCTAGACTCGATCCGCACTTCGATCAACGACCTTACCTCGACGAATCCGGTCAGGGCTCTCAAGGTTCTTGCGGTGTTGAACACCACGTTTTCTCGTGCCGTCGCCCAGGCGTTCATCGGTTTTTGTGCGGCTCGTGGAGTAGAAACAATTGAGGGTATTCCGGACAAGCTTTGGAAAGAGGCAGAAATTGTGACTACCTTTGATCAACGTGCGATTAAGGCACTGTTTAATACGCTGCCGAAAGGATTCTATTCGCTTAACTACGGCAGAATCCTAAAGAAATTCAATGCCTTGCTCACTGAGGAACTTGACGCTCATAGGGAAGCTACATGCGTCGAACTTCGAGACAATGCGGAACGTCTACGCACTAACATCGAGTCTATCGGCCTAGCATGCCACTTCATGAAGGCCAGACTACAGCGAAAGATTGCATTGCCCTTTTTTGATAAAAACGGAGTGACTCGTGGTTTCCCGGACGCTTTTCTGATTGGCGTGCGATTGCGCGATTTGCAGAACTGGTCGTTGGTTGGCGCTGTACTCCGTGAAGCCGACTTTTCAGGCGCGAACCTGAGTCGAGTCAAGCTCTCCGGTGCGGATCTTTCGCGAGCTGACCTCAGTGATGCAAAGTTACTTCACGCCGATTGCCGCCGGGCGCGATTCGTCCGTGCAATGTTAAAGGGCGCAGATCTCGCAAAGGCACGCCTTGACGGAGCGGAACTAGCATACGCTGACCTTAACGGTACCAAATTCCGGGGAACCCGAATCGCTCCTGAGGCGCTTGAGTCCACCGAATGGTGGAAAGCGGATTTTACACAGCAGCCTCACTTACTGAAGGCCGTCTACAAAAGATACAAGAACAACTTGCCCGATCTCGAAACGTTATACAGAAAAGGTGAGATACACCCGTCCGTTCTCGATTTCATCGGTGAACTTAAAGAAAGACCAACGTGATCCGCGAGGAATGATTTGAATCAATCATTCCTCGCTTTGTGGCTCAGCACCGGCGGATCCTATCTCCGGTGCCCGCCTCCATGGCCTCCATGCCCTCCATGGAATCCCCCTCCATGAAAACCACCGCCATGGAACCCTCCGCCGCGCGAGCCGCCGCTATGGAAGAAGGAATGGGTTCTCGCAAGTCCTCCATGGCTAAAACCTCCATGGCCGGACCGGCTCGAGGCGCTGGAATGCCTTGCCGCCGACGCATGCGAGTTACCGCCCGCGTGGAACGTCCCATGCCCGCCGGCACTCCGGCCATTAAAATGGTTGCCGTGGTTCATTTGCGCCGAATGGAAATCATTCCGGGTCGAGGCGCGATTCACGATGCTTCTGCTATGCGAGACGAAGCTTTGGTGGTTGAAGACGGCCCCGCCACCATGCCAATCGCAGCCCCAATGGTTCCAACCCCAGCCGTAGCCGGCGAATAATCCGACTCCAACATACCCCAATCCAAAAGCGATTCCTGGACCGTAGGGATAAAGTTCCGGGTATGGAGACCAACCGGGGAAGATGGCCAGCGGAGACCCATAGACCACCCAGGGATCATACTGAGGCACATAGACCTCGTTAGTCAACGCTGGTTGAATGACGATCGTATCTCCGTCAGTCGTTACGTTTTCCTGGGGCGTTGACTTCAACGACCCGGCGCTCTCAGCCCGCTGTCGCATCAATTGAATCGCCTGAGTCAGGTCCTGCTGCTGATTCACGTAGGCATCCCCTAGTTCGGATGTCCAGGCAAGGTTCTGGTTCAGGTTTGCGAGCACTGCAGGAAACTGCGTCAGGGCTTTGACACTGGGATCCCAAGACTGTTTGTCTACTTCCTTGGCCAGTGCGTCGCCGGTAAGACCATGATTCTGTTGCATCCATTGCTGGGCCTCTACTACCTCAGTTGGATAAGTTGCGGCCGCCAGGATCTGCCCAATCAATGGATCCGGGTACAGTGCGATCGGCGCTACTAATTGCTGCAATTGTTCCGGGCTCTGTTGCGCTGCCTGAGGCGGCTGCTGCGAACCGGATGCGCCAGTCGGATAAGCGAGCCCATCTGGCATGCTGGCGAGTACCAGACTCCCGCAAAGGAACAGTGGCGCCACACCGTGTTGAAATAATTTCATTCTGCGCATTGTTTTAATTCCTTACCAAGAAACCCTACGGTTTAAATGCCGGCCAGCTATTGGGCAGAAGAACGATTATCGATTACCTGAACGAGCGAGAAACAAACGATCCCAGTTGGTTAAAAACTGATCCATGAGCGGGCGATGATGAAGGAGTGGCAGAAAACCCGCGACGTCGCAGGTTTTACGATTCACGCTCATGAGCGTTAAACAAAAATCCAAGAACCAGTCTCCAGTGACTCACTATGAACCTACGTGATCCCCTAGCTAGTCGCTTATAGGCGCTTCCGATCTGCCGAAATGAGCGAAACTCAGTCATTGCTCTTAGCGGAAATGTTCTCGGATCCCAAGTCATTCCTGGAAGATTGCAAGTCCAGCCTTGTGCTCTTTCGGAAATTGCACGAGGTGGGGTTCTTGGAAGAGGCGTCGCTTGTTCTGGCTGAGATCTATTGGTCGGAGATCGCAACTCGCTACCTGACTGCAAGCGAACCTCGC
>DATNNZ010000081.1:0-4992 GCA_035601575.1 Chthoniobacterales bacterium | reverse complement strand
CGCCTCTGCACTGTGGCCCTATCTGACTCTCATTACGCACCGCCGCCTGATGCGCGCGACCTGGAGTGAAATTGCGGAAGAGATTTCCGCAGCGGGCACACCCGTTACCCGACAGGGAGTTCACGTTTTTTTTAAACGTTGCAAGCAGCGTGAAAAACGCCGTGGATCCAGCTATGCGCTCGGGACGGAACCTGCCAACGCAGGTTTCGCAGCCCGGCTTGGCGCAGAGCCCCCGCAGCAGAAGAGGTCACCGGATCCGTCAGTACAGTCAATGACCGCGATCGATGAAATGATTGCACATGCTCAAGAAACCACTCGTATTGCTAAACATCAGCCCAACATCAAAACGCATAAACCAAAGCCAGATGCACAATTATGAGTACCACTTCCACTTCTTCACGTCCCCGAGTCCGGAAGGGGCCCGGTAACCCAGACGACGATGGCAAACCAGGCCCCAACAGGATTATTTGCTCCCTACAATCAACCGGCCGAATCGGTAAATCGACGGTAGCGCAAGCCCTGATTAGTTGGTTCGGCTTCGCAGGTGTCGAGTTTGCCGCGGTTGACGCCGACGGAGAACACCAGACCCTGTCGCGCTGGTATCCAGAGTTTGTCACCAAACTCCCTTTCCGGGAAACCGATGATCTGTTGCCAATCTTAAACCAAACCGGGTCGATGCCTGCGATGCTCATCGACTATCCCGCCCAATCGACCCAGAGCTTGCTAGGTGCATTCGCTCACTTCCAAGCTTTCGATTTCTTTGAAAGCAAAAATACTCGACTCACGTCGTTAATTTTCGCCAGTGATGAGCGACCAGCAATGGCATCAGCAGCAGAGATAATCACCACCTTCGGGTCCAGGTCTGATTACATCATCCTCAAGAATACCGCGCGCTTCCAAAGCGAGATTTTCATGCACAGCCAGCTACCAAAGATGCTGGCCGAGTACTCGGCGCGGACAATCGAGATCGGGCGTATCACCCGAACAACCCTTGACCATCTCGATGCTGAATCCGCAAAGGCCAAAAAAGCCCTTACTTTCCGCGAAGCCGAAAAGCTTCTACCTGCCGGCTCCGTTATAGAATTGCAGTCCTGGCGTAACCGACTTTTCGCTCAGTTTGAAGATATTTGCGATCTTCTCCTGCCGGCGGAAGTCAGTAAGCGCGTCGAAAGGCCCGAGAGCCTAACCACGGCCAAAGTAGATCCGTACAGCCTATAAACATGAACGCTGTCCAGGACGGGTCAAAGATCCCTCCACAGCTTGAACTGCTGTTGACGGGGATCAGCGACAACGGCCAGCGCATGGCGGTTGTACAAGCCTATTACGGCTTGGCTGAGGGTGATCCTAACACCTGGCCCGTTCAGTTTGCTGTTCTCATCAAGGCACACACTTTGGCAATGAATCGGCTGACCCAAGCAGACGGTGGGGTAGGGGACCCGCCGACTTCTACAATGCCAGCGCTAGATTTACAACCAGCTGCCGCTAAGATTCTCGAAGCGGCCGATACGCTGACTCATCTCAACGCCGAGCGAATCAAGTGGGGCTTGCTATTAGCCTGGGGATTTGGTCCGCTCAGTTATCCCTTAATTCAGTTTTTCTGGACTATTCTCCGTCAAATCGCTCATTTTTAGGGACCAGAAATAATGAAGCGGTTTCTCGATTTCTTTATAGATCGGAAAGCAAGCAAGGAAACTGTAATTCATCCACAGACGGCCGAATATTGGCCGCTCGATCTCCAGCTCATCCGTTTTTCTGAACACCGGGCAGATACCTGGACCCTGGCCGACGCTTGCCAAGGCGTGTTGATAATGGGCGAAAATGGTAGCGGTAAGACCTCCGGGTCCGGTCAAATCCTTGCCAGAAGGTATCTGCAGTCTGGTTTCGGTGGCTTGGTCCTTTGTTACAAAACCGATGAAGCAGATCTGTGGCGCAAATATCTCACTGAAACGGGAAGGAGCGAGGATGCAGTATTCTTCAGCGCTGACAGCGATCTTCGGTTCAATTTCCTTGATTACGAGGCCCAAACCTCTGGCCTCGATTTTATTGAGAATCTCGTCTCTCTCCTGGTCGATATAGCTTCCATCAAGAAACGCGCACAGACGAGCTCTAACGAACAGGAATTTTGGCTGCCACAAAAAGAGAAACTATTGCGTAACGCCATCAGTCTTCTGCTTCTGGCTAAAGAGCCCATCCGAATGCGCCACCTGTACGAAATGATCGTCACTTCGCCAGTGAACATCGAACAGACCCGAAGTGAGGAATGGCATAAGTCGAGCTATCTCTTCCAGCTGTTTGCTAGGGCCGATCTCGCGCGCAATCATTCCGAGTGGCCGCTCCTGGAAAACTATTGGATGTACGAACGGCCCACGATGGATGCTCGTACCCGAAGTAACGTCGATGCCGATTTCACTGGCATGTTCGACCCTCTCACTCGCGGTAAGATCGGCGAGCTGCTTAGCACAACGACAAACATCACCCCAGAGGACATACTCAACGGCAGGGTGGTCGTGATAGATATACCAGTATCTAAGTATCGTGCGGTTGGTCAGTTCGCCGCGCTGATCTGGTCGCAGCTCTTACAGCGGACTGTCGATCGAAGGTCTTTCACTCCTCCTTTTAGCCGCCCAGTGTTTTTGTGGGTTGATGAGGCTCATTACTTCTGCGTTGATCAGGATGCAGCCTTTCAGACCACCGCCCGATCCAAAGGAATTTCTACCGTCCGTCTTACCCAGAACCTACCGAACTTTCTCGATGCCTACGGCCCACACGGTAAACACAAGGTCGACACACTACTGGGTAATCACACTACGAAAATCTTTCATAGAAATAATGATCCGACCACCAACGAATGGGCGTCAAAAATGATCGCCAAAGACACGCAATATCGCCATTCGATCAGCAACACCGGATCAATCCATCAACCGATGGGTAACCAAAGTCAGACTTCCGTTCAGGAACTCGAAGAGGAAGTTTGTCCACCCAAGGAATTTATGGGCTTAAAGAATGGCGGACGTCGTAACAGCTACATCGTTGAAGGCATTCTTTTTCAGTCCGGCCGTCTGTGGAAGGGAGACCAACGCTGGACAGTACGAAAATTTAAACAGACCTAACTCATCGTGAGCGACAAACCCCAAACGCAGTTCGAAGAGGCCTTGGCGATCATCACTATCATCGCTTTGCTGCTCGGCGCTGGCGCCTACATAGCGGCGATTAACAACTGGCCAGTCCTGAGCCCTATTTTGTACTGGGTCGCTCTCCAAACCTATCGCTGTATCCCGGTACTCGCTAACTACAACTTCACGCACGCGCCCTATGTCGTTAGCGCTGTCATTGTTGCCAGCCTATTCTTCTGTCTGACCATACCCTTCACCCATGCCCTGGCTAACGCTTTCTCTCGGGCCGGAATCAGCAACCTGGAAAAACAAACCGGGCGGCTGAAAAGACATCGCGCTAAACTGAAGAAGCGACATCGCGACGACGATGATTTCATCGTTAACTGACACGCTGCAGAGTTCCCTCAGCACTACGTCTCACCTTTGAAACGCGAGTAGGGTGGGGGAGAAACGGAGGCACAGCGGGCTTCCATACCATTTTCAATGCAAGACTCAAGATTTGTGACGAACACCGCAGAACCACGTGACTCTTAATCACTGTGTTGTAGGTTCGATTCCTACACGGTGCATGCCTCAAACTGAGGCACTTACGCAATAAAGCGAAAAGCAAAAATATTCTGCTTGGACACTTCTTGGACGTTCTGACGGGCACAAATATGCCCAACTGTGAACTCCGTTACGACAAACAAGCCGGAGAACCAGCGGATTTGGAGACGGCGGAACGCGAGCGGATGAGTAAGTCAATCTAGCATAATCTTACCGCTCTTGTGAAAGCGGGACACAGGGAGAGTAACCCACAAGCCACCTCACAGACCATAACGCAAAACAGTGTATAGACAGGATAAAATCCTGGGCATCGGTCTGAACAGCTAGTAGAAGGAGATCCGTTTTTCGTATGACTGCAAAGGATGTCTTCACGCCGTTCGGTTTTCCAACAGTCACGTTCATTGATGAGCATTTGGTCCAAAGGGCTAACATTCTCAAGGATGCGCTTGATGTCGGTAACTGTGTAATAGCGATTTCTGGTCCGTCGAAATCGGGTAAAACCGTTTTCGTCGAGAATCTTGTGGGTCACGGAAATATGATTCACGTTACCGGTTCTGGTGTTGATCGGGCCGGTAAACTATGGGATCGAGTCTTCGATCAAATTGGCACCTCGGTAGATACTAAACACACGGAAGAAACAGGCTTTCTCGGAAGCCTCGGCGCAAAAGTTGGTGCTGGCGCCGGCGTTCTTATCAAAGCGCAAGGTGAATTTGAAAGCTCTGCGGCGTGGACGTCAAAAGGAGGAACAACAGAGTCGAAAGCAACTGATTACCAGCAGTTACTCGTGCGGGAATTGGGTGGTAGCGGTTTCGTGGTCTTCATCGATGATTTCCATTACATAGCGAAAGACGCTCAGATCGAATTAGCGCAACATATCAAAGAAGCGATTAGACAAAAAGTAAGCATCATCTGCGCATCGGTCCCTTATCATTCGGACGACGTGCTTAAAGCAAACGCTGATCTAAGAGGGAGAATGGTTTCCATCGATTTTGACTATTGGCAACCGGACGTCCTAGATAAAATCGCGGAGAAGGGATTCGATGCGTTAAACATCGAATGCTCAAAAGCAGTAGCTTCAGCATTTGCTGGTGAAGCAGCTGGATCCCCACAGTTGATGCAGTCACTCTGTCTGAACGCATGTCTTGAAGCAGGCTTCCGCAAGAAGGGATGGTCTCAACAAAGGATTCCTGAGGATAGTGACTTCTTTAAACGAGTATGCACTCGGACCGCACTGACCGTTGATTATAGCTCTACTGTCGGAAAGATGAAGGAAGGCCCAAAAACGAGGGGAACAGAGCGGAAAACTCATCGTCTGAAAGATGGAAACGATTTC
>DATNNZ010000080.1:0-6187 GCA_035601575.1 Chthoniobacterales bacterium | reverse complement strand
GAAAGTATATGAAAAAATCCATTTTTAAAAATGGCGTGACATCCCAATCACAGTCCCTCTCCGGAGGGAACCCAAGTTCAGAGCAGCCGAGCAGACCCGTCGTAGGAAGGCGTTCCTTTCTCAAGGGCCTCGGCGCAACTGGTGCATTATTGGTTCCGGCTACCGCACTATTAGCCGCTAAGGCGAAAGCGGATGACGATGGCGGCGGGAAATTGTCGAAAGGCGACGCATCCATTCTGCGGTTCCTGGCCGCCGCCGAAATCCTCGAGAGCGATCTGTGGGAACAATACTGGGAGCTCGGAGGAGTCTCCTTTGGCGAGCAAGTTGAAACTCCTCGCGGAGAAACCGGTCCGGCTTTTAGCGGAGGGAACCCACTCTACACCTCTGCTCTCACCATTCTCGATGGTGACATGCCTCAATACATCACTGACAACACGGATGACGAGTTTAGTCACCAGGCTTTCCTCAGAGCCTACTTGTCTTCGAAGGGCGCTTCAACTTCTGACATCGATCTCCTGAGTGGACAGCATTTCCGGACGTTAGATGGCAGTACCGCGCAAGGCTCAAGCAAAAAGAAACGCCTGACAAATCTTCTCCAACTTACGGTCGACACCAGCTTCTGGAGTCGGTACCGAGACGACGCTCACAATCCCGACCTCGAACCCAATTTCACGTTTGAGCAAGCCGTCACCGGTTTGAATGTTGGGCAGCATCGGGCAATTCCGAAGGATGATACCGACACAGCGGGTAGTAGCATCACCACCCCCCAGCAAAACGGCATTTCAGCGCGTCTCCAAGTGATCGCCTTCACAGCGGGATTTCACTTTGCTTTTATTGAGCAAGGTGGCACCAGCCTCTACCCGTCTCTGGCTCAAAGGGTAAGCGACCCAGAAGTCTTGCGCGTCGTGCTCAGTATCGGTCCGACCGAGGCGATGCATTTTCAAACTTGGCAGGATAAGGCAGGCAATGCGCTTCCGGTAAGTTTCGATGGCGTAACGTTTATGGACCTCCACGCAACTACCGATCAGCTGTTGATTGCCAATCTGATTATGCCTGAGCCCACCCCGTTCCTCAGCCGGTCATTCCCGACCTGCTCGATTGTTCGTCCGACCCAAACTAAGGGAGCCGCGATGGGAGCAGTCAAAGCCTTGTCGATGGACGGACTCTTCATCGGCCAAACGAAGGAGTTTATGGAACTCCTCACCGACCTTGCAAGGGACGCAGATGCGGCCCGGCGCGAATCCGACGAGCAGTCAAAAGAATAGAGCAACAGAATAACCTGCCAGGGGGGAACAACGCCCTCCTGGCATCACGATTTTTATTCTCCGTCGGGAATAAATAGGGGAGTCCTGCTGTCTTCATTGGCGAGCGACCAGTAGCCAATTTTGGCTGGCTGGCGCTCCCAATCACGATCCTTCTATTATGACCAAATCCTCAATTACAAAAACCCTTTCGGGCATCTGCGCCATCACCGCGCTTGCGGTTCTTCCGGCATTTGGCGCGGGAAGCGGATCGATCAACCCGCCCTCGAGCCAGGGGTTCGCACCCTCGAACGAGGGGTTTCCGCAAATCAAGCAAGAAAATCCTTCGATCAAAGCGTACAACGAGGGCGTTGACCTGATGAAAGCCAAGCAATTTGCTAAGGCTCAGGCAAAATTCGAAGAAGCCTTAAAAGGAAATCCCAACTTGGCGGAAGCGCACAACAATCTGGCCTTTGTGCTGCGCAAGCAAGGATCACAAAACTACCAACTATCATTGGGACACTACAACAAGGCAATTCAGCTCAAACCAAAAATGGCTGAGGCATACATGTATCGCGGAGTTCTCTATGCGATAATGGGACATAAAGCCGAGGCTCAAGCCGATCTGGCAGCGCTCCAGAAGATGAATCCGCACTACGCAAAAGAGCTGGCAGAGTTCATCAAGACCGGGAAAGAAGATGACGAACTCTATGGCGCGGCCAAGAAAGTAAGTTCGTAGCTTCAGCGGTGGTACGCGGATGCCGCGCAAGGCGAAATCCGACGAGAATTAGGGGGAAACAATAAGTTGGTCCGGGCCAAGAGAATCGAATCTCGTCACCCTCCCTGGACCAGAATTTCCGTTCCACTTTTGCGGTAAATGGCGGAATATTGATGGTCCCCCTTGGCCAGCGATCCAACGACGGTCGCGCCTAAAGGAAAACCATCTCTATGAATAAATCCCGTCTTACCACAAGTCTTCTCGGCATCTGCACTTTCGCCGCTGTCACAACTCTTCCCCTGTTTGGTGCTGGCAGTGAACAAATTCCTACACCAGCCTCCGGCCCCCAAGCCAAGCAAGCAAATCCTGCTATCAAGGCCTACAACGAAGGCGTAGATCTGATGCAAGCGAAGCAGTTCGCCAAGGCTCAGGCCAAGTTCGAAGAGGCGGTGAAACTAAAGCCTGGGTTTGCCGAAGCGCACAACAATCTTGCGTTCACACTTCGCAAAGCAGGATCCCAAAATTACCAACTATCGATGGAACACTATAACAAGGCGATTCAACTCAACCCGAAATTGGCTGAGGCATACATGTATCGCGGTGTTCTTTATGCCATAATGGGACGCAAACCCGAAGCCCAAGCGGATCTCATCGTGCTCCAGAAACTGAATCCGCACTACGCGAAAGAGCTCGAAGATTTTATTAAGACCGGTAAGGAAAATGAGGAGTTATTGGGTGCGGCCAAGAAAGTAAGTTCTTAGATTCGGTAGGCCAGCAGATCCCGTTTTACGCCTGCTTTCTGCAGCTAAATATCCAACGACTTCAAGAGTTTCCGGTCGATTTGACCGGTTACCGGTAAACCTTTAGCTTTTCGATAGGCTCGAATCGCGCTGGCAGTATCCGGACCATACACTCCATCAATTGCTCCATGGTAGTAGCCGGCGCGAGTGAGTTCCGTTTGCACTGCCCCGGTGAGGTCGCTCCAATATTGGCTATCGTAGGATTCTCCCGAATAATCGTAATACCCATAATCATAGGGATAACCGTAATAAGGGTAGCCATAAAACGGGTAACTGAACCCAAAGAAGAAGTCATCGTCAAAGAAGTGACGGTGATGGAAAAAATGGTCTCTGTCGTGGTGAAAGTGGTCCCCATCGTGATGAAAATGTTCCCCGCCGTGGTGAAACGCGAAATTATGCGAGCCAGAATGGAATCCCCCAGAGGAATGGAATCCTCCAGAAGAATGGCCCCCCCCCGAGCCTCCCATACCATGAGCCCAAGTGGTTTGTGCCACGAACGGTAATGCGGCCGCAAGGGTTGCTACCCTCAGCCGCCCAATGAAATGTCTTTTCATAAGCTATAGCGTGATGAAAGGAGCACGTTTCCCCGTTTTGCGAACTCGGATGTGAAACGAGCAGGTCTCGCTGCACTTAGAAGCGCAACACCTTTCACAGCCTTCTCCCTGTAAGTTTGTATCGTCGTAAATCTGATTAGAGCTGCGGGAAAGCTTCTCGTTAGAGAAAACCTACCCGCAGTAATAGACCGGAAATGAGATCTATTATTCCCGAGCGAAGGACCGCATCCTTCGATTCACAAGGTGCCGCCCAGTCGGCCTTAGGATGGAATTTACGCGGATACCCGCGAACCTCCGCCCTACCCCCGCGTCCCGTGTTTCCGTATTCTGAATTCTTGGTTCCGAATTCCGGCTAACTTTCTCTTCATGATTCAGCAAGACCAATCTCGTTTCGATACTCGTCGTCTCTGGAAATTCGCAAAGAATCTGATACTGGCCGGAAGCCTTATTGCCGTCGGTGCGGTAGCCGCACAACAGACAAGTCCGTCGCCAGCCATCTCGAATCCTCCTACGGACAGCGAGGCCCAAAAGGGAGCCATCCTTCTCACTATCTTCTTGCGCCACGATCAATCGAAGACACTCGATGAAATCAATGCGGAGCTCAGGAAACAAGGTTACTACAAAGCGTTTCCTCCGGCCGGAATTGAAGTGGTTTCCTGGTACGTGATGATGGGAATCGGTCAGGTAATCACACTGCGCGTACCGCCCGATCGTCTCCGGGATGTCAATCTCGCCATCGAGAAGACGGCCTGGGGTGGATATCGCACGGAGTTTTATCCGACCTATGACTATAAAGCTGCCGGAGAAGCCGAGCATGGCAAAGCGCAGTGAGCGGGTTCGTCGTAAACCGTTAGCAGTCCACCGCACCTTGCAACGGCGCCTTGACAACGTCGGCTTCATAGAAGCCCAGTACAAAGCGCTGGGTTAGCGTCTTTAGAGAGCTACCCGTCCCGGACGGGACGATCGACGAATGCTGGCAATCGCTGAGCCGCGTGCAAAATCAAAGGCCGAGGATGCTATCGTCCCTAACGGGACGGACCTGTTTTTTGCTTCATTTCCCAGCACTTCGTACTGGGCTTCTACTTTCGTTAGGTCCCTGCCGGACTGATTTCTGCCAGCCAGCAAAGGCCTGTGCGCTGCTGGTTGCAACCTCTTATGTTGACGCTCATGGGCAGACGCCAGATCAGTAGGCTGTTTTTCAAGGCGCGACACGCCCGCAACGCTTCGCGTACCGATGCGGGCGCGGCGATGAGCATATCTAGATTGATACATGGAGCGAACAACGCGGAAAACAGCCAACCGGTCGCAAAACGCAGTCGCCACCGCTCGGCCAGCTTCTAGATCATTCGCTTATACCGAGTATCTCCTGGATGTTCTTCCAAGCGGCCTGCCGTTTGGTGTTGTAGACATTGATGTTGGCTTTTCCACCACTGGTGAGAAAAGTCTGAAAGGCATCGGCTTCCGCCCCGAGGAGATCGTAAGTAGAAATGACCTTCGCCATAAAAGCTGAATCCTCGACTTGGACCGCCCCGGAATCCTGCAGTTTATTGAGCCTCTCTTTTATGCGTTTGATGATCTCAATGTAGGCGTTGAGATACTGGCCGGTCGCGTTCTTGTCGTAGACCTTTTTGCCATAGGCGTCCGCTAATGTGCCAACTGACGTGTAGGTCAAATATAGACCCTGCGCGCACAAAGCGCCCGTTGTCTGCAGCAAAATCGTCTGGTTGTCGTCAGCGCAAACGCCAGGACGAACCCAAACCAATACCAGAATAATCGGTAGAAGAAGACGTACAGGGATACACTTCTTAAGGAACATAGATTCGAGGCTCGTCGTAGAGGCAATAACGACAGCCAAACGCCGGTCTTTAGCCTTCTCCCAAAAATTCTCTGACAAAGTGACGGAAATGGAAAACAGGGGTTTGCAAATTGTAACAAAGGTTTCACATGCGTTGTTCGGTGGCGGGGCTCAATCTCAGAGTTTCAACTAACTCAACACGGATACTGCCTATGCCAAAACGTTCCAAACCCAGACAACCCAAAGCGCCCACCCAACAATCTCAACCTACCGCCGCATCAGATGGAGAGAATACCGCCCCGATCCCAACCAAGACCCCACGTTTTGCCGAGCCGCCCCCTACTCCCGATCCAACCAAATTCACGGTGAAACATGGTTCGGACGCTAAAGCCTACAAGATTCTTGATAGCCTGAAAGGAACACTGCAGCCCCGGCCATTCCCGGTCGTCTCCGGAACCGATGAGCCGATCCTCAGACTCGAAGAAGTATACGGAGCCAGTAAGGGTGCCCAGATCGTTCGTGAGATCGAAGCAGCGGGACAGATTGTATTCGACACCGTTGGGGACACCGGGAATGTAAAAGGACCCAAAGATGAGGATTTGGTTGCCGGAAATGGTGGCCACGCCATTCGGTCCCTTACGCGCCACGGCAGTCCGGCGTCGCGGACCCCGACTGTATTGCCATCGCTTTCGAAAGGAAAGGACCAAATCGTTTTCGAAAATTACGACGATACCGAGTTCGGTTATCTGCGAGTAATCGTCGACTCGAAACAACTGCGGCTCGAGTATCATCCTGCCTCCGATGGCGACGCCGCCAAAACTCCCGATGACTTTGTTACGGTCGATTTGGCGACACACAAGATGGTGCATTACCAGCCGGGGGGATAGGGCCGGGAACGGTAAACGGCGTGAGAGGTGATTGGTGATTAGTGAGGACCGGGGTTGGGTCAGGACATCGGTAACACTTCAGGTTCAGGACATCGGTAACACTTTTGTTGTTTGAGGTTACAAGTTTTGGTTGGTCTGCCCAGTTCTCAATGGAGAGTGTGGGCCGTTTTTCTGTTGATTAGCATTGGGGTG
>DATNNZ010000079.1:0-14678 GCA_035601575.1 Chthoniobacterales bacterium | reverse complement strand
GTTGGGGAGCAGCGACTTGCCTTCCTTCTTCACGAACCCATTAGTGAGCCGGTCGCGGCGAGCCACGCCTCCGTCGGTGTTATTGATGCGATTCATTGCCGCTAAGTTCCGAGCAGGCTATCGCCGGCGCGCCTGGTCTCGCTATAGGACCTTAGTCCTACATGACTTGTTCGTCAGATCAGTTTTCAGGGGCCGCGGTAGACAGTCTACAACTTAATTCCAAAAGCCGGCCCCGAAATGTTCCAATCTACCGTCTAACTGCAATCGACACCAAAGTCACGCGCCGATGCCCTGCGTTCGTGTTGATACGAGCCAATGGCGATCGCAGCCCAATGCTGAAACGTGGTCTTCGCATCTTGTTCCGGAACCCGAGTGAACTACTCGCATGTTGCGAGCTTTAACTGGCGACGTACTAGCAATGTGCGAGCCACCACACTGGCACTTACCTTGCAGAAACACTCAGAGAAAGCAGCAAAACTCCGATTTGGCACGATAAAAGCTAATCTCTAACGTGCGGCGTCTTAGGGTGTCGCGTCCAGGAAGATGTTACCCCCGCTAGCGAAGCTTGTAATCTCTCGTTAGGCGCCGTGCTGTTGGTGACGTTGTAACGCATTGAAAGGAAGCGTGCCGATGGAAACGCCTCTCGAAATCTGGCTGTCAGGAATGTTTCTCCTGGGTCTTGTATCAATGGCTGTGTGCATTCTGTTCATGAAGGCCTGCAAAAAAATCTAGGGCTCAGGATCAATGACATGCTTAACCGCGATAGTTTCATTGTTATTGTTTATCTACTTGTTTGTAGCTCTTATTCGGCCGGAATGGTTCTGACCCGGACCATCACCGGCATTCTCCTAGGAGGTTAGAATTATGTGGTTTTTACCTGGCGCGCTGATTGTCTTCACGCTGATCGTAGCGATCCCTCTAAGCAAATACATTGCGTGGATCATGGAGGGCAAATATCGCCCCTGGGCGTTTCTCAGTTGGATCGAAAAGCGCCTCGATACCGGACCGATGAACTGGAAGCAGTACACCGCGGCGTTGTTAATATTCAATACCGTCCTGTTTGTTTGGGGATTCGTCGTGTTATCGCTTCAGCCGGTGATGCCGCTAAACGGCTTACACCGGGGAATGCTGTTCCCGACCACCATCTTTAACAGTGTCGCTTCGTTTATGACCAACACGAATTTGCAACATTACTCGGGCGATCAACATTTCTCTAACTTTAGTCAGATATTCTTTTGTGTTGCTAACTATTTCCTGTCCGCCAGCGTTGGTTTTTGCGCTCTGTCAGCAATTATCCGGCTTTTCCGCAGAGACCCGTCGGCGGGAAATTACTTCGTCGACATGTGGAGGGTAGCGATATACATCTTTCTCCCAGTTGCCTTTCTACTGTCTATCATCTTTTTGCAGCAAGGCACTCCGATGACGTTTAAGGCCGCCAATCAGGTGGCTACACTGGAGCCGGGAGCAATGGGAACAGCGGATGACGGTCAACCTAAGCAACAGACTATTGTAACTGGTCCAGTAGCTGCGACGGTGCCGATGGAGCAATTGGGAACTAATGGGGGCGGATTCTTTGGGATGAACTTTGCCCATCCCTACCAAAGCCCGACCGGCTTAACCAATTTCTTTGCTTGTTTTGCGATGATGGTGTTTCCGTTCTCACTCGTGCTGATGTACGGGCGAATGTTGAACCGAATACGACATTCACTCGTGATTTTCTCGGTGATGCTCCTGCTTTTCATCGGTACCATCGTTTGGAGCATTTATTTTGATACCCTCAAACCGAATCCAGGGCTCACTGCACATCCGTCCGGTCAAACCTATGCTGTGGCGAGTGCGACTGCGCAAGGAGGTAAGCGCGAGGTAACAATACCGGCGGTTGCGGGCTTGCCCGTGGATCAACACCTGGGCAATCTAGAAGGTAAAGAGCTCCGATTCGGTACTTCGGCGGGCGCAACCTGGGCGGCAATTACTACCGACGTGACCTGCGGCGCAATTAACTCTGAGCAAGATAGTCTCAACCCGCTGGCGGGTTTATCTCCCATGGTGGGAATGTGGTTGAATTGCATCTTTGGCGGCAAGGGCGTCGGGATGATTAACCTGTTGTTGTTTTTGATAATCGGAGTCTTCATCGCTGGGCAGATGGTAGGGCGTACCCCTGAGTATCTCGGAAAGAAGATCGGCGGAAGGGAAATGAAGTTGGCTATGATTGCTTTGTTAGTGCATCCAATCATGATTCTTTTCCCGACCGGGTACTTTTCGGCAAGCGACTGGGGTACTAAGGCGGAGAGTAATCCGGGCCCTCACGGATATTCTCAGATCGTGTATCAGTTTTCTTCAGCCTCTGCCAATAACGGATCTGCATTCGATGGACTCGGTACGACGGGCGGTCTGATCAGCAACCCGAATCCGTCGCCTACCTTTCCTCCCTGGGATATCGCGACCGCGCTGGTAATGATTTTTAGCCGGTACCTGCCGATCATCGCACCCATCGCCATGGCCGCGAGCCTCGGTGCAAAGCAGCCTTCTCCCTTCGGTTTGGGGACCCTGCGCGACGATACGACGACGTTCGGTTTTCTTCTATTGGGGACCATTATAGTCATTGGCGCTCTGCTATTTTTCCCGGCAGCCGCCCTTGGACCGCTGGCGGAGCACTTCGGACCGATTCCATTCGGTGGCTGATTGGAGCTCCGACTTACTGAAAGGCATCCCACATTTTCTTAACCAAGGACTAATTGATATGGCCAAGGTATTGAATCCAGCTCAGATTTCGCGTGAACTGGCCGCGTCGCCCGGGCGATTACAGTTGCTGCGAAAGAATCCCTTACTGGCTCCGGGAACGGTCGGACCCGCCATCAAGCAGGCGTTTATAATGCTGCGCCCGGATATCCAATGGAAGAACCCGGTGATGTTTGTGGTGGAAGTAGGCGCTTTCCTAACTCTGTTCTATCTCATTCAGGCATGCTTGGGAAAGTCAGAGAGTCAGGTCTCGATTGGCTACTTTGTTGCACTCGACATCTGGTTGTTTTTAACGGTGCTATTTGCCAATTTTGCTACGGCAGTGGCCGAAGCTCGAGGAAGAGCGCAAACGGAGTCGCTGAGGAGAGCGCGGCACGACACCGTCGCGTATCGATTGACCTCGGACCAGAGCGTCGAGGAAGTATCCTCCTCGGTGCTGAAACCGGGCGACCTAGTGGTAGTAAAGGCAGGACAGTTTATTCCTGGTGATGGCGAGATTGTCAAAGGCGTAGCATCGATCGATGAGTCGGCCGTTACGGGAGAGTCCGCGCCGGTCGTTCGCGAAGCAGGAGGGGATCGGTCCGGTGTGACCGGAGGAACATTGGTAGTCTCTGATCAGATAGTGATCAAAATAACCTCTGGTGCCGGAGAATCGTTTCTTGATCGGATGATAGCACTGGTCGAGGGAGCGATTCGACAGCGTACGCCCAATGAGATCGCGTTAACTTTGGTGCTGAGCGCTTTCTCGCTCATCTTTCTCATTGTGGTTATTCCACTTTGGCCGATGGCCTTGAATGCCGAGCAGTACATGATGAGTTATCTGGGCCTGCAAGAGCAGCTGAAAAGTCTCGGGACCGACGTGCCAACTCTTATCGCGCTGCTGGTCTGTCTGATGCCAACAACGATCGGCGCTCTGTTAGCAGCCATCGGTATCGCCGGCATGGATCGCGCTCTTCGAGCCAATGTGATGGCAAAGAGTGGGAAGGCGGTCGAGACCGCGGGCGATATTGATGTCGTATTGTTGGATAAAACGGGAACAATCACTGTAGGAAACCGGCACGCTACCGCGTTTCTGCCAGTCGGCAGTTACAGTCCAGCCGAAGTCGGCCGGCTAGCGTTCCTCGCCTCGGCCGCCGACGAAACGCCGGAAGGTAAGACGATCGTCAGTAAGGCCAAGGAGCTGCGAACGGCTGGGCAGGCGGCCTTAGGCGTGCCAGACGGCTCAGAATTCGTACCGTTTAGCGCCCAGACTCGCATGAGCGGAGTGGATCTTGCCGCCGGAAATAAAATCCGCAAAGGGGCCCCAGATGCTATCGTCGATTTTGTTAAGGAACAGCGAGGCAAAATCCCGGTGGAGCTCGATGAGGTAGTTACGCGTGTTGCCTCCGAAGGCGCTACCCCGCTCGCTGTCGCTGAAGACGATCGGATTGTCGGAGTCGTAGTACTCGAGGACGTTTTGAAACCAGCCATGAACGAGCGCTTCGAGCGCCTTCGCAGAATGGGTTTGCGTACGGTCATGATTACTGGAGACAACCCTTTGACCGCCGCAACCATTGCTAAGAAAGCAGGAGTTGATGATTTCGTAGCCCAGGTAACCCCGCAAGCGAAGCTGGAGTACATCCGAAAAGAGCAGGCCAAAGGCAAGTTAGTTGCCATGATGGGTGATGGCACTAACGATGCGCCGGCTCTTGCCCAAGCCGACGTCGCCCTGGCCATGAACGCCGGAACTCAGGCTGCCAAGGAGGCTGCCAATATGGTGGACCTGGACAGCGATCCCACCAAACTGATCGAGGTCGTCGAAATCGGCAAACAACTGCTGATGACTCGGGGAACCCTGACGACGTTTTCGATTGCGAATGACGTCGCGAAATATTTCGCGATCATCCCAGCGCTTTTTGCCGGTACACTACCGTGGCTGAAGACGATCGATATCATGCACCTGCATTCACCGACTTCAGCAATTCTTTCGGCTGTTATCTTCAACGCCCTGATCATTCCGGCATTGATTCCCGTCGCACTCAAAGGAGTTTCTTACCGGCCTTTGGGTGCGGACGCGCTCCTCCGCAGGAATCTACTTATTTGGGGGCTCGGAGGCGTGATCCTTCCCTTTCCGGGCATAAAACTGATCGACATGATCATGGTCGCTTTCCATTTCGTTACCTGATGTTTCACTCATTTACGGAGGCATAAAATGCTTCGATATCTATCAAAAAGCGTCTTGCTGCTGAGTTTCAGTGTAGTCATCTTATGTGTTATTTATCCGTGCGTCGTCTGGGTAATCGGCCAGGTTTTCTTTCCGTTTCAGGCCAATGGTAGTTTGGTAAAAGGTCCGGACGGCACAGTGGTAGGCTCGAGGCTGATCGCCCAACCATTCAGCAAAGACGAGTACTTTCAGCCGCGCCCTTCAGCTGCCTCCTACGACGCGTCTGCCTCGGCCGCCTCAACCTACGCTGCCTCGAACTATCTGTTACGTAACCGGGTTGCCGCGACGCTTGGACCGATTGTGAAATATAAGAGCGGACCGAAAGCCGGGCAGCTGGCAGCTCCCGATATCGAGGCCTGGTTTCAGCAGGACAAGTTCCAAGGTAACCCGCACATCGTGGCTCAGTGGGCAGATCTGCACAACGCGGTAGCGGTGGCCTGGGTTAATGCAGATCCCACCCATGCTCAGTATATCGATACGTGGGCAAAGGCTCACTCCGGCGCAGTGGCTCAGTGGGTCAAGAATAACCCGAGTACACCGCAACCGAAGGCGACGGATTTAGCAGTCGTTTTCTTCGAAAACTTTTCTCAGGAGCATCCCGGTATGTTCCTTTCGGCCGTCACCCAGACGGGAGCGGACGGTAAGCCGCAAACCTCTATTCAGCCGGTGAAAGAAGGGTCGGACATCCAAGGCACCTTTTTCGATATGTGGCGCCAGGAACACCCAGACGCTGAGCTTCAGGATGTTCCGGGTGACTTAGTAATGGCTTCCGGTTCGGGACTTGATCCGGACATCACTTTGGAAAACGCCGAGTTTCAGCTAGAGCGAGTGGCCGCGAAATGGGCCGCCGACACCAAGCGTGATGCTGCAGACATTCGTAAAGAGATTGACCGGATCTTGCAGGCAAATGCTTCTGCTGCGTTTGGGGGACTGGCCGGAGAAAAGTTTGTCAACGTACTGGAAGTCAATTTGGAACTTTGCCAGCGGTACGGACTGCAAAAATAGGAGCTATACAATGAGCCTGGATTGCTCAAGAAAGGTTACGAGCTGCGAGTGGCCGTTATAAGTCGCAACCCGCAACTCGTAACTTTTCTTGAGCAATCCAGGCTCATCCATCGTTGTGCCTGACTTACTCGACTTCGCTCTTTTCATCAGTTACTCCCGCGACGACAACCGGCAGGGGCAGATCTCTGAGATCGTCGCTCGCATTCAAAACGAATACCGTGAGTTCACTGGTGGCGGGGAACTCCGCATCCTCTTCGACAAAAGGGAGTTTGCTGGTATGGACGACTGGCGGCAAAACACCCTCGACGCCATTCGCTCGAGCCGTCTGCTATTGGTTTGTCTCTCGCCGAACTATCTACAGAGCGAATATTGCTCTTGGGAGCTCAACCAGTACCTGAGACACAAGGCCGCACACGCACCGGTGACCGAGAACATCGTGTACTTCGTCGAAATTCCTGCATACAGCGATAAAGGTTTCGAACAGCGCGCCGCCGGATGGGTGGCTGAACTCCAGCTCAGCGAGCATTTCGAATTTCGTCCATGGTTCGACGAAGGGGCTGCAGATCTAAAGGAAGAAGCTGTTAAAGATCTTCTGGACAATTCAGAAGCTCAAACCCAAGAGGAGATCAGTCGAATCCGCCCGTTGATCGAGACGAAGGGCAACGTGGATCGGCGGAACGACCATTTTGTCGGTCGAACCACCGAACTAAGCCGGCTACGGGAAATGGTCGCCTTCGGAAAGACTGGCCTGCTCACCGTCATCAACGGTCCGGAGGGCATCGGCAAGACAGCCTTGGCTGTCGAATACGGACACCTTTTTGCCCACGAATACGAAGGAGGGTGTTGGCAGGTATCTTGCGGAGGCCGAGAGGATCTCCGCGTCGCGCTCGCCAGCCTAGTTGGTGTTAACAACCTCGACTTCAGCTTTACCGAAGAGGAAAAGCGTGACCTCGACCTCGGTCTTGAGCGCGTTTTGAGCGAGCTAAAGCCACGCGCCGATTCCACTAAGCCAAATCGCGTATTGTTGCTGCTCGACAACGTGGACCAACCAAAACTGCTGGAACCCGACCAAATGCGACGATTGCCACGAGTTGAATGGTTGCGCATCATAGCAACCACGAGGCTTGATGAGTACGAACTGTTCGGCAAACAAAAGGACCGCGCCTTCGTGACTTTGAACGGATTGCCAGAGGGAGAGGCGGTAGCGCTGATCGAGCGTTACCAGCCCGGTGGAACCTTTTCCGATGAGATGACCCGCGCCGCGGCGCTGGACATTGTTCAATTACTCGGAGGGTTCACGCTGGCTCTAGAACACGCTGCGGTATTCCTTGGCCAGTTTGCTTCTAGACTGAACTGCATTTCGTTCCGCGACCACTTAAGGCGTGAGGGACTAACCAACCTCGAAGAAGTTGACTGCGAGAAGTTCGACGACGGCTCATCATATTTCAAAAAGTGTCTGAGCTCCACCCTCCGACCGACGCTGGAGCAACTCGATGAGGCGGAACGACTGACGTTGATCTTCGCCTCGCTGCTACCTGCTGACCACGTGGCATTGCCGTGGCTACGCGAGCTTGTGACGCAGGCGTTTCCGGAACTTGGCGAAAATCCATCGCTTGGTTCTTCTGGCCGATGGCTCGGGCTGCTCCAGCGACTCTTTAGCTTACGGTTGTTACAAACCACTGCGGAACGTTACGAAGCTCGGATGCACAGACTCGTGCAGGAAGCGGTGCAATTGGACACCGGAGCGAAGATAGGAGCGGCAAGGGAACGGGCGCTCCTGGCCCATGTCAAGGCCCGGTCGGAGTTCCTGTGGGAGGGCTGGGTACGGCACGAATATCGTTGGGAACTTGTCCCGCTCATAGCCGCCGCGTGGCAGTTGCTGGAGCGAAGTGATAATCAGGGCGTCTATTTAGCGAACCAAGCGTTCGGTCCGCTTCGAAACCTCGGGAACTTCGCGGAGGCCGAGCCACTGCTGCGGCGAGCGCTCGCCTTGGACGAAAAGAGGTTCGGACTGAACCACCCAAACGTCGCTACCTGCCTCAACAATCTTGCAGCGTTACTCCACGACACCAATCGTTTGAAGGAAGCGGAAATCCTTTATCGGCGTGCTCTGGCCATCGATGAGCAGAGTTTTGGCTCAAACGATCCAAAAATTGCCACGTGCCTCAACAATCTGGCACTGTTGCTTAAGGCCAGCGGCCGGCTGCGGGAAGCGGAGCCGCTTTATCGACGTGCCCTGGCAGTCGACGAGCAGAGCTTCGGTCCGGACCATCCAAGGGTTGCCACCCACCTCAACAATTTAGCGCAGTTGCTCCAGGCCACCGATCGTCCGGATGAAGCCGAAGCATTTTATCGGCGCGCTTTGATTATTGATCAGGAAGTACTCGGTCCGAACCATCCTAGAGTTGCGAGCCACCTTAACAACCTGGCCCAGTTGCTTCAGGCCATCGACCGTTTGGAGGAAGCCGAACCGCTTTACCGGCACGCCCTGGCTATCGACGAGCAGAGCTTTGGTCCGGAGCATCCCAGAGTCGCCACTCACCTGAACAATCTGGCGTCGTTGCTAAAGGCTACCGATCGATTGGAAGAAGCTGAGCAGCTTTATCGGCGCGCTCTCGGCATCGACGAACGGAGCTTTGGCTGGGATCATCCCAATGTGGGTACAGACCTCAACAATCTGGCGGCATTGCTCGAAGCGACCAACCGATTGGAAGAATCCGAGCAAATCATGCAGCGAATGCTAGGCATCTTCCTTCGCTTTAGCGCGTCCACAGGTCGCGAACACCCTTTTCTGCAGACGGCCACTCGCAATTACGCTGCGTTACTCGCAGAGTTAGGACGCGATTCGGGGCAAATTCTCGCGCGGTTGAACAATCTCACCCGCCGATTTGGTATCAGTCTCGGCTCCGATGCTCTGTGCGAGATTGCTATGGAAAGTCAGGAACGTCGACTGCCCCGATCGACAGCAGCTATAACCGGATACCGCACCGGTTTGACTCTTCTGCTCAGGAAAGTGGTTTCATTTTTTGGATTGAGTAGCAGCAAAGATGACGAACAAAAGCGAAATCGCAAAGATAGGCCTTGATGAGTTCGGGCTAACGACGCCGTTTTGCGGAAATCTGACAACTCGGATGCCGAATCCGAATCGGAAACCAGCACCGACGACCTCACTGCGCGAGAATCTTTAACCGGAAGGTAGCTAAGGAGGCAAAGTTGCTATGCTCGCTCTTTGCGAGATTCGGTACGACCACTACTCGCGGGTTGCGAATACCTGCCCACGCATTCGACGCGACACTTTCGATTATCCCGATGGAGCCGAACCAATTAACGACGGTCAGTGAACGTTGGCACGTTAGACGCTGCGTATTCTCGATCGCCTTCTTCGTGGAAAGTTCAAACGCGCCTAATGAAATGAACGAGAAGATTCGAATCCGCAACCCTAACCCAGCGTCAAATGGCCTGATGAGCGAGCACGCCTTCTTCGAATACAGAGCGAAGCCGATGAGTACCCCCCATATTGAAGAGCAAGGCGAGCCAATCCATTGCTTAATTAAGATGGAGATCGGCGCTGGCCTCCGCCGCCCGCGAGAGCTCCTTAAACAGGAAGCTCGGGACCTAATCCTTTTTAGTGTTAGTCCCGGACCTCACCGCAGAATCAGCCATTCCAACATCTGCGAGGTGGATGAAAAACGGCTGCGTGAGCTAGGTCCGGCCAGAGATTTCAATCGGCTCGGGAGCGTCGAGATTTACTTTTATTCCTCCTGAAAATCGCTCGTGGCTCTTTTGGGGCCTTCGTCTCATTCCTTCCCAGGACGCTTCTTGCTGACTCTTACGCTTAGCAAAGTGTCCAAACACTTTCGAAGCTTGGACACTTTTTGGGTTTCGTAAAAAGCCAGTGATTCTGATCACTGGGAGAGTTACGTCCGATTCCTGCTTGTCGCATTGATCTGAGTGCGAAGTCCGAGGACTAGGACACGAGCGGCCGGCAAGAACATCAGCGTCTCTTCAATTCGTGAACAGAACTCCTGCAGGTATTACCAACCTATCTCAACCGTCCTTAATCGGGGACTATTGCCGTCCCGGATATGTTGCAAAATTGGTCGCGATGACACTAAATGCTTTTAGTATCAACACTCAAGCTGACTCTTAAACCCCAGAACAACGCCCAAACGCGAAAATGAAAATCCTCATCGTCTACTACTCCCTCTACGGACACGTTTTTAAACTGGCGCAGGCTGTTAAAGAAGGCGCTGAATCGGTTAAAGGAGCCGAAGTGCTCTTCCGTCGCGTGGAAGAGTTCGACATCGTGCTCAAGAAAACCGCTGACGACAAATATCTGAGTCAAGTGCGCGAGCAGCAGAAGGACATCCCGGTTTGCACGCTTGACGATCTGCGCGCAGCTGACGGTGTGCTCATTGGCTCACCGACCCGCTACGGCAATATGACTGCGCAGATGAAGCAGCTCATCGATTCGACCGCAAGCCTCTGGCTCAAAGGCGAGATGGAAGGTAAACCAGCGGGCGTATTCACTTCCACAGCCTCCACCCACGGCGGCCAGGAAACCACTCTTGTCACGATGATGATTCCGCTGCTGCACCTCGGCATGTTGATTGTTGGAGTGCCCTACTCAGTAGAAGGGATGCTCCACACGGAAGGGCGCGGAGGCACACCCTACGGCGCCACGACAATTGCCGGAGGACAGGGCGAGCTGCAGCCAAGACCGGAGGACCTCGCCATTGCTCGGGCCTTGGGCCGGCGAGTGGCCGAGGTCACAGCAAGAGTACGCGGCTAATCGGTGGCTTGCGAGTTTGATTCAGCCGGGTCAAGGCTTCGGACAAAGCAGATTCCGGACTCGCGAATCTCTCGCGCACCGTCCGCTGCCGCTGTCTGATGGCTAAGGCCAAAAGAAAATATGCTCATCTTCTCGTCGGAGAAGCTAAGGTTTGCAAGTGCTGGGAAGTGCTGAAAACCGCATAAAAGTGACTCTTAAACACTGGGTTGTAGGTTTGATTCCGTCGGCCCGGATCGGCCTCATTCTTTTCGTTTCTGATGCCGGTCTCCAACGCCGACTACTTAACGATCACGATCACTGCGGGATTGAGCGCGCGACCGCGCCAACAGAGGCGATGCAGCGGCCGAGTCAATTGGAAGTTGCGAACCGGCAGGATAACCAATTGACCCGACATCAACTCCGGTTGGACCGTTAAATGGGACACAATCGCCACGCCGAGCCCGGCGATGACGGCGCGCTTTATCGCTTCCGTACTACCCAATACCATTGTCGCGCGTTCCAGTTTTAGGCCTCCTTTGGCCAGGTGGCGTTCGATCACTTCGCGAGTCCCACTGCCTGCTTCGCGCAGAATCATTGGTTCGGCACAAAGCTCTTGCAAACTGAGCGGCTGGTTTTTCACTCTGAGCCGCGGATGATCCGGCCGACCGATCGGGACCAGACGATCTCGCAGGAAAACGACGGATTCAACTTCGTCGCTATCTGGCGGCAAACCTTCGGTCAGACCTGCATCAAGAGTTCCGTCGGCCAGCCGGCGTTCAATCTCTTCCGTATTAGCGATGTCAAACTGAAGATCAATTCCCGGATGACGCCGACGGTATTCTCCCAACAAGTCCGGAAGAAGATAGACGCCGACGGTGGTGCTTGCACCGACAGCTAAACGACCACGGGAAAGTCCCTTTACCTCGGCCATTGCTCGTTCTGCTTCGGCGACCACGCTGCCGAGCCTTTGCGCATAACCAAGCAAGAGCTGCCCCGCCGTCGTCAGCTTCACGCCTCGGGGCAACCGATGAAACAGGGTCAGGCCTAACTCGGCTTCCAGTTCGCCTACTTGCATCGAAATGGCTGGCTGGCTGACATGGATGTTCTCCGCCGCTCGACTAAAGCCGCCGGCCTCCGCGACGGCCCGAAACAGGAAAAGGTGGTTGAGGTTCATCGGGCTCGCCAGCATGTTACCGGTATTGTTGGCGACGAGCTGCTGTCCGTGCAGAACTCGGCTGGCAGGGTGATGTCTTCAACCCGCGTGAACATCGAGCTTAATGGGCGTGGGCCTAGAGCTGGCTTCTTACCGGTTGTATATCGCTGGTGCGGTTAGGAGTCCGTTTTCATTAACCTACAAGGAGCTGCGAGACATGCCGGCTGAGACGCGCGTCGCCCTCTTGGAGTGCGCCGGCAATAGTCGGGTCTTCCTCGTTCCCCAGGTTCAAGGCGCCCAGTGGGAACTCGGCGCAGCCGGGAATGCAGAATGGACCGGGGTGCCTCTGTCTGTTTTGCTCGAACGCGCCGGTTTGGAAGAAGACGCTTGCGAGATCGTGCTCGAAGGACCCGATCGCATAGTACCGAAAGAAGGTGCGATCCCTCCAGGTCCGATCTCCTATGCTCGTAGTTTGCCTCTAGCAAAAGCACTTCAGCGGGAAGTACTGATCGCTTACCAGATGAACGGCCGCGACCTCTCCAACGACCATGGATACCCGGTACGCGCAATTGTACCGGGTCATTACGCAATGGCTTCCGTCAAGTGGCTGACCCGGATCTACGCTGTACGAGAACCGTTTCAAGGTTACTGGCAAACATCAGATTACGGATATTGGGATTATGTGGATGGAAAGCCGGTGCGACGTCCACTGGGAGAAATGAAGCTGAAGTCCGAGATCTTCAGGCCCACGGTTTACGAAACAGTTGCGCCGAACCAGGCATACACAGTGTTTGGCGCTGCCTGGACAGGGGAAGGCGAAGTGACGGAGGTATCGGTAAGCGCTGACGGTGGCCAAACCTGGGCCCAGGCAGAATTCGTAGATCCTGTTCAACGATATGCGTGGCGACGTTGGCAGTTTAATTGGGTTACGCCGAAGAAACCGGGTCAATACACATTGTTGTCCCGCGCCAAAGATGCCAATGGCGACGTTCAGCCTGACAAACATGACGAGAACTACGCCACTTACGTGATCAATCACCTGCTTCCGATTGAGGTCATCGTTGGGTGATCGATGAAACCATTCAACCGGCTCATGAAATGATCGGTAAGCGAACGACGACACTGGTCCCCCTATCTGCTCTACTGCGGATGTCCAGTTTGGCGCCAATTTTTTTTGCCCGCGCCCGCATATTGGCAAATCCGAATCCTCCTCCTCCGCTTATTGGCCGGCCGCCAGTGACGCCGGAACCGTTATCGCTGATTTTGAGCACAAGATTTGGCGGATTCCGTCGCAGGCTGACGCTGATGACGGTTGGCCGGGCGTGGCGAATGGCGTTGCTGATCGCTTCCTGAGCGATTCGCAAGAGATCTTGTTGGACCGATGGCGCCAAACTTTCTTCACACACCTCGCTCGAACGAAAACTACAGCGTAACAGCGCTGGGATATTTGCGCGCTCGACCAACCTGCGCAGGGCTTCGATGAGTCCCGACTCTTCAATAATGTCCGAGCTGAGGCTGAGCGCGGAACGGCGCGCTTCGGACAAGCCAAACCGGGCGAGGTCGGTTGCCCGGTCTACGTGGCTAATGGCATCCTTGCTCTTTCTTTTCATTGCCTCGGACGCAGCAAAGAGTTGCATGGAAATGCCGGCAAAATTCTGAGCCAGTGAATCGTGAATCTCACTAGCCAGTCGATTTCGTTCCTCCAGGACGGCAGATTGTCTAGCCGTCTTTGCTAATTGGGTGAGCTGAATAGCCAGGCTGGCTTGGGTCGCTAAGGCTCTCGCAATCTCGAGCTCCTCCGCTTGAAAATCGCGCTCCTCTGTGAAACGAAAGGTCAATCGACCGTTTACCTGGCCGCGTGATGTCAAAGAAATGATCAATATGGTCTTTACACCGAGCCCGAGCAGATAGGAGCGATGTTCATCAGGTATTGGCGAATGCGGATCAAGCGTACGCGTGATAGCGCTCGGCTGATTCAAAAAAAGAGTGAAACGTTGTTCACCGAGCGACACGTTCCTCCATTCTTCGGGATACTTTGCTTCGTCCGGGGACATCACTCGGCCATCTTGGAAGACCAGCTCTAGCGGCAAGGTGTTTTGCTCGAAGTTACGCACGCGCAACGTGGAAGAGACGGCACCCAACTGCCGGGTCATGGTAGCCATTACTTGACCAAGGAAATCGTCCAGTTCGCGCACCGAGGTAAGCGCATCGAGACATCCGCGAAGTGCTTCGTTCGCTCTCCCCAGCTGGATCGCGCGTTGTTGCGCGAACATTTCGCGTTCGTGTGCTATAGCCGCTTGCATTTCCTCGGCGCGCTTCGAGTCGGTGATGTCGGTCGCGATGCTACAAACCGCGTATGGTTTCCCGGTGCGGTCGCGCAGAAGAAATTTCGCCGAGACGTACACCCGTTCGCCCCGATCCGAGGGCACGGTTTCCTCGAACTGGATCGGCACGCCAGCTTCGATTACTTGCCGGTCATTGTTACGAACCGCTTCGGCAACCTCTGGAGGATGAATATCAAAGTCGGTTTTGCCGCGGATCTGATCACGTCGAACAAGATGGCGACGCTCGTATTCGCGGTTAACCAAAAGGTACCGAAGGTCAAGGTCCTTGACGAAAACCACAGCCGTAGTGTTGTCGACGATGTCCTGTAGTCGCTGCTCGCTCTCACGCAGCTCCTCCTCCGCCCGCTTGCGCTCGGTGATGTCTACGATGACGGTCGCGAAAAACGCCGGCGTGCTTCCAGTCGCCGGGACCAGGGTACTGCTGAGGTCCGCCCAGATTACTTTGTCGTCCTTGCGCCGGTA
>DATNNZ010000078.1:0-7183 GCA_035601575.1 Chthoniobacterales bacterium | reverse complement strand
GAACCCGGGTCCGCCTTCCTTGAGATCGCCGCCAAAATGACGGGCGAATGAAATAACAAAATTCAGCGTACGCGCGATATCGGGATCCTTGAGCAACCCAAGCAGACTGAAAACGCCGCGCGTATCAGCGGATTGAGCTTTGGGATCACGCACCGTAGCAGCCATGGCGCGGCCGGTTCGTCCAATAATTTCCATAACTTCGGCATCAAAAAAACCGGCCTCTTTTAGCACGCTGAACTGGTTCATCACGTCCCGAAGCAAGGGAAGCATCCCTTGAACCTGAACCGAAGCCGATTTTAGGTCGTCCAGATCGATATTCTCTAAACTCTTCCCCAAAGCACTCGTTCCGACCCGACCAACCTGGCCGAGTCTCCGGGAGACGATCTCGATCAGGCCATCGTTTCGCTGCAGGAAGCCCTCGAGCACTTCCACGAAGAACGTAAGCTTGTCTGATTTGTCCAGCAGAGAGACTAATGCTTCGACGATTCGGGGATCCTCAAGCTTTTCTAATAGAACGTCCGCTGTGCTGCCGGACGCTCTGGGTGGATATGATAGTGTAGAACTCATGGCTGATCGCTCTGTTGGTGTCGATCGCAGCGCAACGGTCCGCCCTCGTGTAAAAGTGCGGATCGACGACCACGTATTCTTGATACCCGGCTCGAAGGCGATTTCGTCAGAGCAGGATCGCCGTTCCTCGCTGCCCCGGTCGTTGGTAAAACGATGATTTCTTCACGGTCCAAAGGACGATGAGATCCGAGAGGTGAGTATGCTGCTGCCATAGGGAGTTGGGCCTCCGTTTGGCCGGGGGGAATTCAGAAAACGGATATTACCTTTGATCCATAATGAACGCAACACGTGATCCTGAAACCATCGAAATTAAAGTGACCGCGATCCGGCAGCCGCCGGACGAATTTTCCGTTCCTGCCTACATTCTATGCATGCGGAGATAGCGCCTTAGATCTGGCAAAATCTGTAAGAGGGCAGCCACTACCAGGACCAGACTAATAGCTAATATGAGACCGAATAAACCACGCATCGGTTTTTGACCTCTCTTCAAACCCAATTTTTTAAAGGAGCTTCGTTTCTAGGCCGGTGCGCGCAAGTCGTTCACCAGCGTCCGAATCATTTCGACCGCTTTGGGGACAGCGGCTCGCACCGATTCACTCAGGCTGATTTCCCCATCTTCTGTTTCCAAAACGGCCGGCTCACAGCCGACCAGGTATAATTGTGGAATTTCGCCGCCTAACGATTGGACCAGACGCAGCACCTGCACGGGTCCTAAGCTATGGCCATCCGGCACTTCCTCCAGCCTGGCAAGTCCCTCCGGGTCCAACTCGATCAAGTAAAGCGTCCCTGGTGCATTCCCTCTTGCTGTCGTGTCTACTAACACAGTTGCCGCATATCCATCCATGATCGCATAGGCGAGGTCATAGCTACGAATCCCAAAATCCACCACATTAACTCCTTCTGGAAATTCAGACTTTGTCAGCTCTTTGACCACCTCAACCCCGAAAGCGTCATCGCCGAGGAAGATATTCCCAATTCCGGCGACCAGAATCCGATCCGAGGCACTCATTCCGACTTCCCGAGAGCTTCGACCTCGTCCAGCGTGTAGAAGAATCGATGTCCCGGCTGTCGCATGAGGCCCAGATCCTTTCCCGGATCGTCGTCAAGTACCAGAGCCAAATGGACCCGCTTTTCGGCATCCTCTTCGATCGCCTCGATTGTCGCTATTTTTCCTTCCAACGCGATGTCCATGATATCGGCCCTCGATTTGGGTCGTATTTTTACTCGGTCCCCCGCCCGCAGTTGAGCCCCGTTCACTTCAACGACTTCCAAGCGCCGGTCGTTGCAGAAGAAATCGTCGTCGAATGATCGCAACTCACGAACCACTCCGTGCAACCTCATTAGCTCATCTTCCCGCAATGACTCGGTCCGTTCCAGGATCTGACGAGCTCGTTCATCCGATTGGCGCATCTCTTCCTTCTCTGCATCCGTCATCGTCATCACTCGCAGTGTGAGAATTTCATCGATCTCGGTCCCGTCGAAGAGGTCGCCGGGACTTTCGGGGGCTATTTTTGGATAATCATAGAGGATGATAGGAGAAGAAAGAATCGTCCTTCGATCGCCGGCTTTTTCGTCTCCGACTAGTACCGGCCAGGTGCCTTCGTTTTTGCATGACCGGGCAGACTCACGAAGCCCCGTGGGAGGATCCATCAATGAAACAAATTCCGCTCCCTCCAAATGGAGTACGGTGTGCGTAGAGGCAAATGATCGCATCAAGACCGCATCTTGGTCTTCCAGGTCGGATTCCGGAATAGGCGTCTGATTGACAATTTTTACCCTAATTTTAGTTACCCGTGATTCCAATCGGTCGGCGGCCAATTCAATTGCTCCGGCTAGCGCTTCTTGCTGGCGCCTGATCAACGCCACTATCGATCCTTGGCGATTTCTTATGGGTTCTAGATTACTGGAAGATGGAAAGCTAAACGGCAGACTGGAGGAGGTATCACCAATTAGAAACAGTCTTTGTACGGGCAAGATCACTTCCCTTTCGATCGCCTCTTGCCAAGTTGAATATCGCTGCTCTTCTACTTTAAGTTGGGGAACAACCTGGAGCGAGGCTGTATCCAGAGCCTCAGGTAAATCAAGAATCGGCTCAGGCAACGCCAGAACCTCACGGGTCACAACGTGCAGAAAACGTGCACTGATTTCAATGCTGGCATCCTCGCTCTCGCTGATGGCCAAACATTCGGTCCTAATCGCGCATGGCTCTGCCGCGTTTTGAGCTACACTGTAGGCGTGCGGATAAACTCGCCCAAATGTAAAGCGCTGACGATTCTTTTTCGAAGATGGCCGATACGGATAAAGAATATATCCTTCGTACAGCACTGCCTCGACGATTTTGTTCACTTCGGGGAGGTTCATAAATTAAACGGAACTCCGTTTTGCTGAGGTGAGTAAAAATTATTCTCGTTCGGTATGGTGCGCGAGTAAATGCTCGACAGCTTGCTCCCAGGTCAGCATTCCGAGTCTACTTTTGTAGGCAGCCAATCTATCGAATACGTCCCGGCGCAGTGAGAGCCAGGCGCTATTGGAGTAGTGATGATTCATTAAATCCGCCCAAACGTTAACCGGCATCCGATAGATCGACTCTCTGTCCCAAGGGATCCGCTGTACCTGCAATCCGCCATCCGGTCCCGAGTAGAAAATCGTTCCACTGAACAAAAAAAGGAGGGGTACTTCACCTCCTTCCAGAGCATAAAAGTATTTCGTCGCGATGACATTGAAGTCGTACGTACACTGGACCGGGAGAACGGTTTCGGTGATTCCAGAGAACGGACCCACCGTCGCGCTCGCATGTGTCCACAGGCGATTACGAAGCGTCTGGCCCCAACGATCCGGGGTGCCAAACAGATCCTCAAGTCGTTCTTTTTCCCGGTCATCGTATGGTCGCTGGGCGGCCTGAATCTGGATCTGTGCTTGAACCATGACCGCCTGAATTCGCTCGGTAGCTGGCTGATTCGATACTTCTAACTTAAAATGCAGAAGCGGCGTCAACCCGCGCGCAGACGCCTCTATTCCTGTCACCTGAAAATCGAGATCGGGCATGCTAGGAAGATGACGCCGGCAGCGGGCGAGCGTTAGCACTCAGTCGAGCAAAAAAGCCCTCGACCTGCTGCCAAACCGCGTCGCCTCCGGATAGCCCGCGCCAGTGCACTCGAATGAGGCCGACTAGCTCGAAACAAACATCGATGGGCACGACGTAGTATTGACGTTTGGTTCCGATTCGATTGACCAAGAGCGCCTCCACGTCCGATTGCAGGCTCCGCAACCGCGAATTCCGCTCCGCCAACGAGATCCATGCTGCCAACGGCAATAGTGATTCGGTCGCGCCGGCCGGACTGGGATATAGCGCCTGCATTTTCTTATCCGGGGTGCTGTAAAAAAAGAACGCTAGATTAATCGGAAGCGCCAAGTTCTCCCATTCGACATCCGACAGACTGAACTCGCGCAAATCCCAGACATCCCGGGGGATCAATTTGAATCGGCCGCCGACCACATCTTGGAAACGAAGAGCACACGGATCGCAGGTACATACGATTCGACGGTTGGAGATTTCCAGCAGGTGGCGATGATTGGTGGAAAGACCTACGTTACAAAGCTCGCACCGCTCTTGCCCAGTTCGCGGCTGACGAAAACGACGCAGTGTCTCGATCAGACTCCCTCTTGCTCCATCACGCTGGGAGCTATCGCCCGAAAATCCTGGCCAGTTAGGATTTTGGCTCACGCTTTACCATGCTTGATCTGACGCTCCCGCGCGAGCTAATTTCGCAATGTTCCGGTTTTCAGCTTTTCCGAATCGGTTCTCGGTTCACCGTTGACCACCTACTTAAGCCCAGTATATCAAAAAAGGAGTGCGGTCGCTGGGCTGGACCATTTGATACCCCCGAATTAAGTCTCGCCGTTTGGCTTGCTCCCCAAAACTGGATTTGCTAATCGCCGGTCGGCGTGCTTCAAGATTAATTTAGATACCTGAAAAATATGGCATTCACGCTTGCTTGCACGGATGATCGATCGCGCATCCGACTTTCGCAAAAATTCCTCCGATACGGACTATCGAGGGATGGTTATGGAAGAACCGGCCGATTGGTTTGGCGAGAAAATTGTCGATCCGGATGAAGCTAGTCCCTGAGCTCACCTCTCACCTCTCACCTCTCACCTCTCACCTCTCACCTCTCACCTCTCACCTCTCACCTCTCATGTTTCTTCCGCTTGGGACCTATTCACCACCAGTCAAACTCGCTCTAATATCTGCCTCCAGGAATTGTTTCCCCCGGAGTCTCTCGGAAGAGCGAACCAATCGTATCCTGGATCTCAGCCGGCAAGCTGGAATTGATCTGTTTGTGCCGCAGGGTGAATGCCGAATTATCGAAACCAAAGATCACGCTCTGGAAGCTGCACGCCAAGTTAAACAGGCTGGATGCGACGCCGTTGTCTATTTCCTGGGCAATTTTTCTCCGGAGATCGAAGACGCTTACTTCATTAAACAATTAGATGAACCGGTAATGGTAATTGCTGCGGCGGAGGAATCTGGGGCCAGCCTTCTCGAGAAACGGGGTGACGCTCTTTGTGGATTGCTTTCGGCCGCTTTGGCGATCAGCAAACGCGGACTAGCAAACCGCGTGCATTTACCGGAATTGCCGGTGGTTAGTGCGGAAGAGGCGGTCAAAGAGATCGAACATTTCATCAAAGTAGCGAAGGTAGTCAAAGGTGCGCGGAACGCTACCGTTGGCTTATTCGGACCGCGCCCGCGGGACTTTGAGACCTGCAACTACAACATCGCTTCGGTCAACTCGATCGGAATTGAAGTGGAAGAGCTCGGATTATTTGATCTGCAAAACGAGATTCAACGAATCCGCGAGAAGAGGGAAGACACTACCGCGATCCAGGCGGATATGAAAAAAGAAGTGCCGAGCATTCCCGATCAGGAGTTCGGCTCGCGATTATCTATTTACGAACAAGCGATTCGAAATTTTCGCGATCAACTCAAATTGTCGGGAGCAGCAACCCAGTGCTGGTCTGAACAGGAACTCAGTCTCCGGCATGTGCCATGCTTCATCAACGGCCGGATGGCGCAAGGAGGTTTTCCGATCGCTTGTGAGAACGACTGCTATTCGTTAGTGGCCGAGCTACTGGGCCAGTACGCTTCCAGCGAAACCGTGGGGATCCTCGACATTAATCACAGTATCCCGAAAGATCTGCACGAGAGCCTGAAAGACTATCCGCTCAAAGATATGGTAGGGATGTTTCATTGCGGCAATGCTTCCACCAAGCTTCTCAAGAATCCGGAAATGAAGTTCCAAGTGATCATGAAACGGATGATGGAACCGAACAGTCCTCCTGATATTACGCGGGGAACGATCGAAGGACAATTCAATGCGTCGCCGATCACTGTCGTTCAGGTCCATGGTTTAGGCGACCACCTTCAGGCCTATTTGATGGAAGGGTTTTTTCTCGATCTCGATCCAAGGACATTTGGTTGTACCGGAACTGCTTATCTCCCGGGATTCAGCCGGTTCTACCGGCATATTCTGCTTGGACGTTTCCATCACCACGCGGCAGTGGCATTCGCTCATTGCGGCGCTGTTCTCTATGATGCCTTCAAACTTCTGGGAGTGGCTCAAGTCTTCACCCCGCTGCCGGATACGGTCCCTTATCCGGGCGAAAACGTTTTTCGGAACGGCCTTTTATCGGCCAGAAAATTGACGGTCCCATGAGTCATCTGGAGCTCAAAACCGAATGTTACGAAGCGAATCTACTCTTGCCGAAATATAAGCTAATTGACCTGACCTTCGGCAATGTGAGTGTAGCTGACCACGACGGTGGCGTCTTTGCCATCAAACCGAGTGGGGTGGATTACGCCCAGCTTACAGCCGCAGATATTACAGTCGTCGATTTCGAGGGCAAAGTGGTCGATGGAGCGCTTCGCCCGTCATCTGATTCGCCGACCCATCGTCGTCTGTTTCAAGCGTTTCGTAATGTTCGCGCCATTGTCCACACTCACTCGCGAAATGCGGTTGCTTTTGCGCAAGCCGGCCGCGGAATCCCCTGCCTCGGCACGACCCATGCCGACTACTTTCGGGACGAAGTCCCGGTCACTCGCCCCATGACCGACGAGGAGATTAAATCCGACTACGAATGGCAAACCGGAAACGTAATCGTCGAGCGTTTTCAACACCTCAATCCAGAAGAAGTTTGCGCAGTTTTGGTACACGGACATGGTCCTTTTTCCTGGGGACCGAGCGGTGCGAAAGCAATCGAAAACGCGTTGGCTTTAGAGATCATCGCTGAAATGGCGTACAAGACGCTTCAACTAAATCCCGCGGCCACCGCAATTTCTGATAGTTTGCTCCACAAACATTTCTTCCGGAAGCATGGGAAGGATGCGTATTACGGACAAGGTTGAAGAGTGGCGATTGGCAGTTGGTGAGAAGTGATGGGTGAAAGGTGATTAGTGATTAGTGATTGGTGGGCCGAAGGGTTGGGTCAGGACATCGGTAACACTTCAGGTTCAGGACATCGGTAACACTTTTGTTGTTTGAGGTTACAAGTTTTGGTTGGTCTGCCCAGTTCTCAATGGAGAGTGTGGGCCGTTTTTCTGTTGATTAGCATTGGGGTG
>DATNNZ010000077.1:0-5581 GCA_035601575.1 Chthoniobacterales bacterium | reverse complement strand
GATACTCGGATTTAACACGGCCTACCATCTGTCTAATCAATTCAAAAAACATGTGGGTTTGGCACCTCAAATATGGAGGCAAAGATTGGAACGCCGTGAGGAGTAAGGAATGAGGAGTGAGAGGTGATTGGTGAGAGGTGGGGTGTGGTCGAGAACATCGACGCGAAGCGTGGTGGCGGCCCGAAGGGCCTTGGAAACATAGCCCAGGTTTTAGCCTGGGTGATCCCGTTTTCCATGCGTGGAGGTCTGAAGGACCTTAAGAGAACAGATCGATTCGGGCAATGATTACGGTATCTCGTCCTGCCGAACCAACACTTCCCGCGGTCCTTCAGACCTCACGTACAAACAACCAGCAACCCAGGCTAAAGCCAGGGCTATGTTCCCAAGGCCCTTTCTCCTTCGTCCCGCCGTCGCTTCGCTATGGCGCGGCCTTGATCTTGCGGGCGCGCCATAGCTCGAAGGGCGAAGGTGGCATCCTGACTACGGCCGACAGGTCGGGCCGGTCTCATCTGTCCCGCCGGCTTCATTGGAGACTCCAACTCGATTTCTTTGCGAAACCTCGTTGCATCCATCACGGAGAACAGCGAAAGACTGAGCGTTTGTCCAACGCTTAGCTCTAATACTCCATCACTTCACTAATTCAATCACTCCAATCTTCGCTATGGTAGCAAACATTCTCCAGATTCTGATTCTTGGCCTCGTTCAAGGGGCCGCCGAACTTCTGCCGATCTCCAGTTCAGCCCATGTCATCGTAGTCGAGAAATTGATGGGTTTAGACGCCTCCAGTCCAGAAATGACGTTCCTTCTGGTGATGCTGCACACTGGAACCATGTTCGCCGTAATCGTCTATTTCTGGAACGCATGGCGGCTCAGTTATTTCTCTAGTGCAGAAGTGTTCTGGAAAACGGCGAAGCAGGTCATCGTGGCAACAGTGCTTACGGCGATTATTGGACTCGCGCTTCAGCAAGTCATTGAAAAGGTCTTCCTTAAAGGGAGCCCAAACACAGACGTAGAAACCCTGTTTTCTCAGCTTCCGCTGATCGGCGCGGCACTTCTTGTCGCCGGCTTGTTGATAATCGTAGCCGGCCTGCGTGAACCCAGTAGGCTCGAGGCTAAGGATGTCAGCACAATAGCCGCGTCCTGGATCGGAGCGGTGCAAGGGTTGTGCCTGCCCTTTCGTGGTTTTTCGCGTTCCGGTGCGACGATTTCAACCGGGTTGTTACTCGGCGTTGGCAAACGACGCATGGAAGAGTTCAGCTTTGCTTTGGCGGTAGTGATCACACCGCCGGTGATCGTTCGAGAGTTCTGGCGCCTGATCAAGGCACATCCAGAGGTGACCAAAGCGGATCATTTGGTGCCGCTGGCCTTGCCCGGCATTATCGGGATGGTGGCCAGCTTTGTTGCCGGACTGCTTGCGTTGCGGCTCTTATCACGTTGGCTCGAGACCGGACGCTGGAAGCTGTTCGGCGTCTATTGTATTTTATTCGCGGTCGTTGTTTTTGCTCTCGCCGCGTTTGGTTTTTAAAACCGCTGGGTGTCCCTCCTTCGCTAAAGCTTCGAAGGACCAGTCGGCGTTTGGCGGTGGCGACCGTTCCCGTGATATCGGCCGCTTGGATAGCGTGTGATCGGTCCATCGTGCAACTCCGACAGGCTAGGATCGTGCTGCGCCTTGGCGCGTCCCGCCGTGCATTTGAGGATGACCAAACGGCCGGACGACGCAGGCTTGGCGGGCTCGGTTTTCGCCCGCACCTCTCACCTCTCACCAATCACATCCTCCTTTGCCGGCGCTATCGGCGTTCCCCACGCCGCACAAATAGCACGCCATACGGCGGGATTTCAGTGTGACCTTGGAGCTTTTGTCTTCCCAAGAGATCAAAGACCGACTCCTTAAAAATCGCCGTCTGCGTTGTACCGGTGAAATTTAAAAGAAAATAGAATCTTTCGTCGCCATTGGAACGGACCGTAACCTGAATGTCTGCCGGAATGTCCGCCCATGTCGCGAGCGGATCTTGAATCGTCAGCGCGTCTAACAATGCGCTCACGTTCTGCGGAGTGAAGAAGCTGCCGAAATGGACCACCCTTCCCCGGCCTTTTTGGTGCAGAGTCACGGCTGGCTTTCCTGAATAGTAATCGGAGGCGTACGATCCCAGAACCTGCGTGCTCTCAGCATTCACCGCCAGAATCTCATTGAAGATTGGCGCCTCCAGCAGAGATCCTGAATCCCCGAAGCGCATGCCAGACTTTTCACCAGGAGTCACCACGGTGAAATCTGCAACCCGCACACCTACCAGATCCTCGTAAAAAGCTTTTCCAGCGGCATCATAGCACCAATGATTTCGGTTCCGATAGCCACTCCAGCAACCAAAAACCAATGTGCCTCCGCCTTCCACATAGGCCTGCAAAGGCGGTATGTCGGCAGCCGTCAACACGTGTGCGTGTGGAAAAAACACGATTTGGTAATGGCTCATCTCTCCGCCCGCGTGAAGGCTCGAAAGCGGCAGCACGTCAACGGACAGATGACGCTCCGACAAGGCTTGATTTACACTAAGCTCGCTGGGCTCCCGATGTTTACCGGTCTGGCGCTCAATGCGGGCATGCGATTCATTGTCAAAATCATAAAGGATCGCAGCCTGCGATACGCATTGGGTGCCGGTCAGCGTCGCCGAGAGACGCTTGATTTCTTCGCCGAGCTGTTTGGCTTCCTCCAACCGCCACACGTTTCGTTCGTCATGGTACAGGAGTCCGTTCCAATGGGCTTCCGAGCCGTACGGCAGCGAACGCCAGCGAAAAAATAGCAGGCCGTTGGCACCGTGAGCGATCGAATTCCAGCACCAGAGCCGCATCTGTCCTGGCTTGGGCGTGGGGTGCAGGTAATCGGGATTACCGTTCAAGACTCCGCCGATTTGACCACTGGGGCCCGACTGCTGCTCCAATACCATGAACTTCGCCGATACTCCGCGCATCCTGGATAGGAGCCTGGATTCGGAACGGTCGCGGAAGCGCGCTGGCAACGCGAGGTCGCACACCTTGAATTCTGGATAAGAATCGTAAGACACGAAATCGACAGTCTCCTGCACGAACTTTGGCAGGTCGACGCTCGTCATGGTTTGAAAGGCGTTGTGGGTCACGAACTGATGCGGCGCGATTCGCTTGATTATCTGATGCTGCATTGCTGCAAACCGAATCGTCATATCGGAGGTGAACCGAAAAAAGTCCAAAAGCAGGCTCGGGTTCTGATAGGTTACCGTGGGTCGCGGCAGCCAAACTTGATCCCAGCCGGTGTAGGTCTGAGACCAAAACGCGGTGCCCCAGGCCTGGTTTAAGGCATCAGTTGTTCGGTAACGCTCCTGGCACCAAGCGCGAAAGGCGTCGTGATCACTCGCCGCGAAACTAACGTCCAAGTGACAGTTCAGTTCGTTGTCAATCTGCCAACCGATCACCGCCGGATGCATTTGATAATGCTTTGCCAGCGCCTCGGTGATAGCCCGAGACTTTTCCCGATAAACCGGTGAGGTGTAATTGTAATGACGTCGCGAGCCGTGCACCAGGCGCGTTCCATCAAAGCTAACACGCAACACTTCCGGATAACGTTCGGTCAGCCAGGCGGGCGGGGTATAGGTGGGTGTACCCATGATCGCTTTCAGCTCATGTTTCTGGCAGAGCTCAAGCGCGCGATCGAATAGAGCAAAGTCATAATGGCCTTCTTCGGGCTCCCAAACACTCCAGGCGCCTTCGCCCATTCGAACCACATTCATGCCGGTCTGGGCAATGCGCGAAAGATCGAAATCCCACTGGGCCTCCGGCCATTGCTCTGGGTAGTAAACCACCCCGTAAAGGAACGAATCATAGGAATAACTCTTGTTCATAATTTGATGGTCTCGGTCCGAACGACCGCCCAACTTCCTCCGACGGCCGCCCACCTGCGTCAACATAAGGCTTAGAAGCATGTGCAGAAGACTCGGCCCGACTTGTCCGCCGTAGTCCGTAGGACAAAGGCGGAAGGGCCTCGGGAACTTAGCCCGGCAACGTGCCGGACTTTGATAGATCAAACTGACTGGCAGGTTTTCAGCGGCGTCTTCGGCGCAATCCGTCAAAGTAGACGATAACGATGATGAGTGCGCCGGTGATTACCCGCTGCCAGAATGAATTCACGTTCAGGAGGTTGGCGCCGTTGTTGATCGTGGTCAGGATGAAGGAACCGAGCAGCGGTCCTTGTACCGAGCCGATGGCGCCGAAGAGACTGGTCCCACCGATCACCGAGGAGGCTATCGCTTGCAACTCCCACCCCTCTGCTTGAGTCGCGTTGCCGATGCCGATGCGCGCGGCCAGCAGGATACCAACGAAGGCCGCGCAAAGTGCCGACAGAATATAAGCAATGTAGATCATCCGAACTGTATTGACGCCAGAAAGTCGGGCCGCCTCCGTATTGGATCCGATGGCAAAAAGATAGCGACCGTATCGGCTGTGATGCAGAAAGATGTAGCCGGGAATCGCAACCACTACTACCATCCAGAAAAGATTCGGCACGCCGAGAAAGTCGCCGCGAGAGAAGCCGGTAAAGTCAGTGTTGGTAATGGAAATCGTTGCACCATTGGTAATGAGCAAGCCAATGCCGCGTAGCGCCGTTAATGTTGCCAGGGTCATGATGAATGGCGGCAGCCCAAGCTTAGTAATTCCAAACCCGTGGAAAACGCCGATGACCAGGCCGAATGCCAGCGTGATGATGAGCGCTCCCCAAATTGGGTAACCGTGCGTCAACAACCAGGCAATAATCACACTGGTGAATCCGACAACTGCGCCGACTGACAAGTCGATCCCACCGGTGATGATAACGAAGGTCTCGCCGATGGCCAGAATCGCGGTCATGGCGCCCTGGCGCAGCAGGTTAGTAATGTTGTTGTAGGTCCAGAAGCTGGGCGTGCTGAACGCCAGCACGATCCAGAGCAGTGCGAGAAGGGCCAATAAAGTCAAACTGAGCAGCGCGCCGATGCGCGCCCTCTTTTTTGTCGCGGCCAGCTGCCGCTCCGCATCTACTGTTTCAACGCTCATCCGCTGGTCTCCTTCCAGTCTGCTATCTGCTATTTGCGATCTGCTATCCGCGTAGCGCTGTTCATCTGCCGATTGCTTCCGTCAAAATCGTCTCGTGCAACGCTTTCTCACTCACATGCGCGCTGTCATGGGTGGCGACGAGTCGCCCGCGGCGAAATACGTGCAAGGTATCCGAAAGATCGTACACCTCGGGCAGATAAGAGGAGATCAGAATGATCCCCGCTCCGGCCTTCAGCAGTTTGGCAAAAAGCTTGTAGATTTCGGTCTTGGTTCCGACATCGACACCCGTCGTTGGTTCATCGAAAATAAAGAGTTGAGCCCCATGGTTTAGCCATTTGCCCACGACGATCTTCTGCTGATTGCCTCCGGAAAGGCTGGAAGCGAGAGCGTCGCGCGATGCAGTCTTAATCTGTACCTCGCGGATCTGCCGGTCGGCCGCGGCAGCCTCGGCAAACGGGTTGATGACACTTGCGGTAGTCAAGCGCTTGTAAATTGGCAGATTGATGTTGAGTCCGACCCCGAGATTGAGGCA
>DATNNZ010000076.1:0-13361 GCA_035601575.1 Chthoniobacterales bacterium | reverse complement strand
GATCGGAATTTACGGTTCGTCAGGTATACCCAAGTTTGTCCTGCCCTCAATCGAGGAGCAACTGCAACGCAGAGGACCTATAAAGCTGCTGAGCTTTACCGTCGCGTCTTGGTTCCGTTTTCTAGGCGGCTTGGACGAATCAGGCAAGGAAATGCCGATGCTCGATCCCCTGGCCCCGACATTGCGGCAACGCGCGAAGGCTGCGGGGAGAGATGCGCGACAGCTTCTCGCCATGCGCGAAATATTCAGCGAAGAACTGGCTAATTCGCCGGTCTTTGTCAAGGAGGTCAGCGATACGTTGCAGAGCTTTTACGAAAAGGGAGCCAGGTCGACACTTGTAAATAGCATTGCGTAGCGCCTGGGCAATTTCCGCGTTCGATCTCGGGCGAAAGATGTGGAGGCATATTTCAATAAATTCAACTCGACTTCAGCCTTTTCCAACGCCTCAAGCGCAGCCTGCAAATGCGGAGCTTCAATGTTGTAAAGTTCAGGCCAGCGAAGCAGGTCGTTTTTCGGATGAGACTCTCGCAAGCTGCAGCGGCTATGCACGCGCAGGTCTCGTCGGTCACAAGCCCATTGATCCATTGGCCACGCAACTCTTGCTCGAAAACAACTGGCCTAGGGTCCCGGTTGAGCAATCCGGTGAGGCATCCGATATGATGCGCACCGGATCTCTCCCTGCTCGAAGGCGCGTCGAGTTGATTCGCCTGGCCCAGCGACAAGGTCAGTCTCCGTGGCAGAACTTTCCGCGCAGTTCGGAGTCTGCAGACTGCCTGGAGCAAATCGATATCCTGGTCACCGATGACTTCTCCAATGGATCGTTCCGCGGCGTCGATCCAATCCCTTCGGATCCTGTTCCATAGCGCCGGTTGGCGGGTTGGGGACAAAGCCATAGGCTTTTTATGCAGAAGCGAGAATTTCTCCGGTCTCCCAGTCGAGAGCGATGGTTTTTGTGCTTTGTGTTCCGCAGTCGATTCCGAGAAAAATCTGGCTCCATCAGTAATCGCCAGCAAGCCGGGATGTCGCAAACGGTTCGCTTCCCGCGTTCCTCCTTCGGAGGCTCCTTTTCTTAAGGGTCAAACCCGTCGCGCTCAGATCGGCATTGCTGGAGATTTTCGCGCTCAAGCTGAATCGTCGCATGCCCGATTCCAAAGCGCTCTGTTAGCTCGTGATTGATTCTCCTCAGTACTCCGTCGTCATCGAATGGATCCGGTTTTACCAGATGAACCGTGAGCGCGGTTTCGGTCGTGCTCAACGCCCAGATATGCAGATGATGCGCATCGGTGATAGTCGGGATACTCTGTAGATAAAGCCGCACATCGGCCAGGTTTACTCCTGGTGGCACCGCATCCATCGCCAGGTTAAACGAGTCCCGCAGTAAGCCCCAGGTGCCGTAAACAATGATCCCGTTGATGAGAAGACTCACCGTCGGATCCAACCAATGCCAGCCGGTGAATAGGATAATTGCTCCGGCTATGACTACTCCAAAAGAAACCGCGGCATCCGCCGCCATGTGCAAGAACGCCCCTTGAATATTCAGATCCCGTTCGCGTCCGGATTGGAACAGTAATGCCGTTCCCAGGTTAACGATTACCCCGATCGCAGCTACCCAGATAACGGTCCACCCGGCCACCGCACTTTGGTCACCGAAGCGACGAATCGCCTCCCAGCTGATACCGCCTACCGCGACCAGGAGGAAAATGGCGTTAGCCAATGCTGCCAGGATCGAGGATCGGCGCATGCCATAAGTGCGCTGATCGGTCGCGGGCTGTTTGGTCAAGTGGCTTGCCCACCAAGCCAACACCAATCCCAGAACATCGCCCAGATTGTGACCAGCATCAGCGACCAACGCCAGTGAATGTGCGGCAATACCGAAAATAACTTGAACGATGACGTAGCCAACGTTCAGAGCCGTCCCGATTGCAAATGCGGGTCCGAAACTGGCTGGCGCATGAGTGTGTCCTAAGCCGGGATGATCATGGTGATCCTTATCGCGTCCTCGATAATCGTCGTCACTCATTGTGCGATTCTATTACGTTTGCGGTTTTGAAGCTCTCAATTTCGGAAATTGTGCCTGCTTCGGGCGGCGGCGACAACGGCGTCCATTGTGGATACCGACCACAACCTGGTCTACATGGCTATAATGAGACGCCGATCGGCAAATTTTTTCGGCTTCGGGCTGATGAGTGTTGCAGTCTATTGTTTCCACGCTGCCGTCGCGGTTGGCTATGTCGCTACTGCCGCAACACGAGCGCGCGACTTAGGGATCCCTTTTGATGGCGTGCCTGGTGAACTCAATGCGATCACCGATGTGCGAGGGGTCGAGGTTGGCCATACGACACTGATTGAAGGCGAAGGCAAACTGATTGTCGGTCAAGGTCCGGTCCGCACCGGTGTCACTGCCATTTTGCCGCTGGGAAAAGACAAAAGTACTACGCCTGTGCCGGCGGCGGTGTTCTCTTTTAACGGCAACGGAGAAATGACCGGGAGTGAATGGGTGGAGGAATCGGGCTTCTTGGAGGGGCCGGTACTGCTTACCAACACATATAGTGTGGGCGTAGTACGTGACGCCGTCATTGAATGGGGCACAAGCAAGTTTCCCAGCACCGGAGATTTCAGTCTTCCGGTGGTGGCGGAAACTTGGGACGGCGGACTCAACGATATCAATGGCTTTCATGTGAAGAAGAAAGATGTCTTTCGCGCCCTCGACGACGCCAAAAGTGGTGCGGTAGCCGAAGGCAACGTTGGCGGTGGGACAGGGATGCGAGCTTTTGGATTTAAGGCAGGAATCGGTACTGCTTCGCGGGTGGTAGAAAAGAATGGCTCCCTTTTTTGCGTGGGCGTGTTGGTCCAGGCGAATATGGGTAGGCGCGAAAACCTGGTTGTGGCCGGGGTGCCAGTTGGCAAGGAGATAACCGATCTACAACCGGTTATTCATCACGATCCGGAAAGAGAGGGTTCCATTATTGTGGTTATTGCCACCGATGCACCTCTGTTGCCCAATCAATTGAAACGAATGGCAAAGCGGGCGGCGCTGGGAGTGGCGCGTACTGGCGCTGTCAGCACGAATTCGTCAGGCGATTTGTTCATCGCCTTCTCGACCGCGGCGCCAGCGTTTACCGATGGCCGGGAGCATTGGTCCACTTTGAAAAATGATGACTTGGATCCTTTGCTTGCGGCTGCCGTTGAGGCGACTGAGGAGGCAATCATCAATTCCCTCGTCGCAGCCAAAACAATGCGCGGAATTAACGACAACACCTTTTTCGCTCTGCCGCACGATCGCCTGCGCGACGTGCTGGGTAAATACAACCGCCTCGTTGGAAAGGAGCCGTGAAAACCCAGAGAGACAACCACTAGTTGGGCGGTCACCTTCAGGTTGCGCGTCGGGAAAATTAATTGACCTGTGCCGGGCAGCCTCTACCGTTTCCGGGGTTGGAGATATCCGTGGTGAACTCGAAGCGCAAGCCGGTCAGCGATCACGCCGCGGATTTCCACACTACTCATTGGAGTCTGGTCCTGCTGGCCTGTCATAATCAAGCGCCCGAAGGTCAGGCGGCACTGGCTGAGCTCTGCGGAATCTATTGGTATCCTCTTTACGCTCATGCCCGGCGTCGGGGGTATGATCCAGAGGACGCGCAGGATCTGACTCAAAGCTTTTTCCTGCACTTGATTGAGAATGAGGCTTTGGTCCACGTCGACGCGGGGAAAGGCAGATTTCGCTCCTTCTTGCTCGCCTCGCTTAACAACTTCCTGTCAGTAACGTACCGGCGCGAAAATGCTATCAAACGAGGAGGCGGGCGAGAAATGCTCTCCCTGGATATAACGGATGCCGAGGGCCGCTATCGGCTCGAGCCGGCAGAAGAATCGACCGCCGAACAAATTTTTGACGCTCGCTGGGCAATGACTCTGCTTCATGAAACGATGCGACAACTGGAGGCGAGCTACGGGGACAGACCGCAAATATTCGCCGTACTCAAGGTCTTTCTATTACCGACCGGCCATGCGATGTCTTACGAAGAAGCGGCTTCGGAATTAAACGTCAGTGTTCCGGCAGTGAAGACTCTGATTCATCGATTGCGGCAGCAATACATCTTGCTTCTTCGTCAAGAGGTAGGACGCACGGTCTCGAATGAAGCGGAGATCGATGACGAGATTCACTATCTGTGCGAGGTTTTGGTAAAGACGAATAGCCAAGTATGAATTCCGGACGAACTTCGGAGGCAGAGTCGACCGAGCGAGGGAGTCTTTGTCCGACTTGTGGAACTCGGTTCCCAGCGAGTAGCCCGGCTGGGTTATGTCCGGTATGCTTGCTGCGCGGCGCCACGCATCGGGAGCCGGACTTAGAACCCGATCAAGATTCGTCTTCGGTTCCAGACGGAGCTCAGAGGATCTTACCAAGCCCGGAAGAACGTCTGTTCGGGCACTATGAAATCCTCGTGGGAGAAGACGGCGGTCTTCAAGAACTGGGGCGGGGGGCGATGGGTATCACATATAAGGCGTTGGATGTGAACCTGGGCAGCCGGGTCGCTCTCAAGTTGCTGAATTCGCGGCTGCTCGAAGACGAATCGGCGCGGCAACGCTTTCTCCGCGAGGCCAGAGCCGCGGCCAAGGTGCGCCATCCGAATGTTGCTTCGGTTTTTCATCTGGGTTCCCGTGGGCGGGAGTTCTTCTATGCGATGGAATATGTCGAAGGCGAATCGCTGGCCGAGCACATCAAACATGATGGTCGGCTGGGAGCCAACGTCGCGCTCGACATTACCGGCCAAATTGCCGCCGGATTGGCGGCAATCCATAAGGAGCGCTTGGTTCACCGGGATATCAAATCCTCCAATGTGATGCTAAGCCCGAAGGAGACGGGCGGCTACGTAGCCAAGATTATCGATTTGGGGCTGGCCAAGGCGGTGGAAGAATTACCGAAGGAAGCGGCCTTATCGAATGCGAATGCTTTCCTTGGTACCCCTCATTTTGCCAGCCCGGAGCAATGTTCGGGCGGTAAACTGGATATTCGATCTGATCTCTATTCTCTGGGAGTCACGCTGTGGGAGATGGTCGCCGGCGCAGTTCCTTTTACTGGCAGTACGACTCAGGTAATGAGCCAGCATTTGACTGCGCCGCTCCCGCTGGAAAAACTGAAAGGGGTGCCCAAGTCATTAGTCGGGCTGCTTCAATCGCTCCTCCAGAAGGATCCGCGAAAGCGTCCCCAAGATCCGTCCGAGGTGCGAGCGGCGGTCGAGAGGATAGCGCAAGCGCTCGATCACAGACCGCTCTTTCCCGGGTTACCTCTGCCCAGTGTGCTCCGCCGGAAGGTCGTTATTCTGTCCATCGTTGCCGGTCTGGCTGCGGCTGTTGCCGGTTTGATGATTTTGCAGCCTTTCGTCCAACTGTTTCCTCGCGATGGAGCAGGCGGGAGCCTTGCATCCGCCGAAACGGAAAAGGGAATCGCAGTCCTGCCATTTGAGAATCTATCCGCCGACCAGGGGAGCGGATATTTTGCTGACGGGATTCAGGACGATCTTTTAACTGATCTGGCGAAGATCTCGGCGCTGAAAGTCATCGGTCGAACCTCGGTCATGCAATATCGCGCGGACGACCAGCGCAACCTCCGCGCGATAGCTAACGCTCTCGGCGTTGCCAACCTTCTGGAGGGCACGATTCGAAAGGAAGGTAATCGAGTCCGTATCAGCACACGGTTGATCCGTGCCAATACGGCAGAAACTTTGTGGGCGGAAAGTTATGATCGAGATTTGACGGATATTTTCGCGATTCAAAGCGAGATAGCGCAAACCATCGCCGACCGTTTAAGAGCAAAATTGTCACCGGCAGAAAAGAAAACCATCTGGGAGCGACCGACCGATGATCTGGTGGCATACGATCTCTATTTACAGGCCAAAGCAACCGCCACTTTTCTGGCGATTGGGGATCAGCGTGAAGACATGTTTAAACAGGTCAGCTTGCTGACTGAAGCAACCCAGCGCGATCCCGGTTTTGTTCTGGCCTACTGCCTCCTGGCGCGGGCGAATGATTTTCTGTATGAGCTCTTTTACGACCACACGCTGGAACGCCGCAAACAGGCGGAAGCCGCTGTCAGTCAGGCTATGCGGCTGAGACCGGACACGCCGGAACCACGGCTGGCATTGGCTCATCACCTTATGGTAGTCGATAGCGACTACGAACGGGCTCGAACGCAGATCGCGATCGCCCAACAACTCGCTCCTAACAACGTCCGTGCCTTTGAGATGCTTGCTCTACTTGATCAGAAGGAAGGAAGATGGAATGACGCACCAAAAAGTTTGCAGAAGGCGGTTGATTTGGATCCGCGCAACCTGGACCTGCTGACCCAGCTGGAGAAGGCCTATAGTCTGATGCGCCGTTACCAGGACTCCAAGCGCGTATGGACCAGAATTTTTGAGCTCGCGCCCGGCAATCAGAACTTGCGTTTGATCAGTGGTATGTCTCTCTGGGCCGAGAAGGGGGATCTTGATCTCCTGCACGAGGCGTTGGCGTTACCCTATGCTGCAACCAACTCCGACGCCATTGGTACACGTTTTCAGCTCGCGATTTGCGGCCGCGACTGGGCCGCCGCCGAACAGACTCTTCAGTCTTTTCAACGGGAGGAGTTTCCGGTTGATGAAAACTTCGCTTATTTCGTCCCTCGCAGCTTTGGCGAAGGCTTGATTGCACGTTTCCAAGGTGACGAACAGAGGGCGAGTACAGAGTTTTCTCGGGCGCGAACCCGGTTGCAGCAGAACGTCGCTGAACATCCTGACGATGCGTCGTCGCTAAGTTGTCTGGGACTGGTCGAAGCATTCTTGGGAGACAAAGAGGGCGCCATCCGCAAAGGCAGAGAGGCCGTCGAGATGCCGCCGTCGACGGAGGGTACTTGCCTGGGTTCTTTTCTCCGATTGAACTTAGCTGCCGTCTATGCCTGGTGCGCCCAGCCAGATAGTGCAATCGATGTTCTGGCCGGAATGATGGGCAAACCAGTTGGTCCAAGGTATGGAGAATTAAAATTCAACCCGATTTGGGATCCAATACGCGACCATCCGCGTTTTCAGAAGCTGCTGGAAGAGACCTATCCGAAGTAGGACAGAAAAAAGTAGTTTTCGTCGCGGGCGCAAGGAGCGATCGGCAACGATCAGCTCAGACGTTGGGAGCGACACCGTACCGGCGGGGCTGGCAAAATATTTACGAATTTCTGAAACTCTTGTCGTCAGTTCGATTTGTAAGGCGGTGCGAACCGAAGCCTCCTGACACGAGGTTGTCAATGGAGGCGGCATCGTTCGCTAACTGCCATGAAAATACTACCTCTCACTCGAAATTTGATCGCAATAGCCACGATCGCGACGCTGTTCGGGATCCCGACGGGATCAACCGCAGCGGAACTCAAACCGCTAGTCGTTATCGGGATCCCGCTCGACAAAGTGGCGATCCAGCATTCGGTACCCCCTTATCCTCGAACTGCCCAGCTTCTGAACATCGCGGGCGATGTCCAGCTCCGAATCCAAGTGGAACACGGCGAGATCGTGAGCGTGACAGTGAAAGGGGCGCCGCTACTAGCGGATTTCTCTTCCCACTGGGTGCGCACAGCCTGGAAGTTCAGACCTTCAGTTACTGGCCAATTCTCAGTCCCGATTTCTTACCGGCTTCATAGCTGAACTTTCCGAGAGCTGAGTTCTCGGCTTCAGAAGCTGCAACTCACCTCTTTCGGCCAACGCATTTTTTTGGCCGACGGTCACTTGGATCCTTTATTTCCGGACACCGCCAAGGCGAAGGAGCAAGCAAAGCGTTTTGCGAATTCGGGTTTTCGCCCTACCATAGGCAAGTTCCCCCATCTCGACATGAGCGACCCCCACCTCATTCTCGGCGATACGCCGGTGCAAGAATGGATCGACCGATATGAGCAAAGTCATAAAGATCCGATCAATCGCACGTTCCATACGTTGGGCATCCCGATGATAGCTATTTCGCTTCCGCTTTTCCTCGTTGCTCCGTTGTTCCGAGGCTTTTGGAAGATTCCGCTCTCGCTCTTTACGGTTGGCTGGATCTTTCAGTTTGCCGGTCACGCGGTGGAGGGTAAACCACCGGAGTTTTTCAAGGACTGGCGTTTTCTGTTGGTGGGTGTTCGCTGGTGGTTGAGTAAAATTCAGGGTCGAGCGTAGCTTTTGTGAGCGTTTCGCTCTAGCTTCGTTCCGGTCTAGTATCGCGCTACCCCCAGCCTAGTCGGGCTGGGCGCCATCTGCGTTAACATGAGGCGCAGGATTGTCCGGTGAGGACTTGTCCCGGCTTGTCCTCCTTCGCGCTGCCGTAGCTCGAATCGCAAAGGCGGCCGCAGCTTCCAACTCCGCCGATTTGTCCGCAAGGTCTCGTCGGAAGTTGGGCTAAGGCGGACAAGCCGGGACAAGTCCTCTTCGCATTACCCAAGTCTTATATTGATGCGCATGGGCCCGGCGGACTTCATGCCATTGGTTTGACATATACCTATACGGGGTATATGTATTAAAGATGAAAGCTGAGATCCGAGATAAGGTGCTAGGCCGGGTCAAACGTATCACTGGCCAAGTCGCCGGAATTCAACGCATGATCGAGGAAGACCGCTATTGCGTTGATATTCTGAACCAAATATCGGCCGTCCGCTCCGCTCTCGATGCGCTGGGGGTCGAATTATTAACTAATCACTTGGAAACGTGTGTCTTGGGGAAACCGGACGGTAATGCTCATCCTAAAGCTAAACCAATGAAACCGGAGGCGTTACTCGCCGAAGTGCAGCACGTTTTATCGCGGTTCTTGCGTTGACGGAGGAGATTATGGAAGCAATCGAGGGTTCTCATCACTGCGGGCATAGTGGCCATAGCGAACACCACGATCACCACCTGCATTCGGCGCATCCCGGGCTGGCGCCGAACAAACCTTATTTCTGTCCGATGTGTCCCGGAGTGGAATCGGATAAGCCCGGGGATTGCCCGAAGTGCGGTATGCGTTTGGAACGCAATCCTGCCTATCGTGCGCCAGCAAATAAGACCATCTACACCTGTCCCATGCATCCTGAGATCGAGCAGGATCACCCCGGTGATTGCCCAATCTGTGGAATGCGGCTCGAGCCAAAGATCGGCATTACGGGCGAGGAAGAAGAGGATCGTGAGGTGAGATCTCTCGCGACAAAGTTCTGGGCCAGCCTGGTATTGACAATCCCGGTCCTTATCCTCGCGCTTGGCAAAATGGTTCCAGGTTTGAGCGTTGATCATTGGGTGCCCGTCGGAATAAACCCGTGGATCCAACTGGTCCTGGCAACCGTCATCGTTTTCTGGTGTGGTGATCTCTTTTTTGTCAGGGCCTGGCGTTCGATTATCAATCGAAGTCTTAACATGTTCACCTTGATCGCTGTCGGCGTGGGTGCGGCATACCTTTTTAGCGCGATCGCCACGATTTCCCCGAACCTGTTTCCGGACTCCTTTAAGCATCACGGAGAGATCGATCTCTACTTCGAATCTGCGGCGGTCATCACGGTGCTCGTTCTATTTGGTCAGTGGCTCGAGCTGCGAGCTCGGAGTCAAACCGGGAAGGCCATACAGTCTCTGCTCGGGCTTGCCGCCAAGTCTGCTCACCGTTTGAATACCACTGGTAACGAGGAAGAAATCCTCGTTGATCAGTTACAACCGGGAGATCTTGTTCGAGTGCGTCCTGGTGAAAAGATACCGGTCGATGGAATTATTCAGGAGGGATCAAGCCTGATCGATGAATCAATGATCACCGGAGAGCCGATTCCGGTTGAAAAAAGGGCGGGGGATTGGGTGCTCGGTGCAACGGTAAACCAAACCGGCAGCTTCGTGATGCGGGTTGAGAAAGTCGGATCGGAAACAGTCCTATCTCAGATTGTTCACATGGTGGCGGAAGCACAACGCAGTCGAGCGCCGATTCAAAGGCTCGTGGATCAAGTCTCCGGCTGGTTTGTGCCGGCGGTGATCATTGTTGCATTATTGACGGCAGTCATTTGGGCGATTTGGGGGCCGCCACCATCGCTGGCCTACGCGGTCGTCAATGCCGTTGCTGTCTTAATCATCGCTTGCCCCTGCGCGCTGGGTCTAGCTACGCCAATGTCAATTATGGTCGGCGTCGGTCGTGGCGCGCAACTGGGCATTCTCGTGAGGAACGCTGAAGCAATCGAAACGGCCGAGAGGATTACTCATCTGGTGGTCGATAAGACTGGCACATTGACGGCCGGTCAGCCGAAGGTAACTGACGTTATCGCGAGCGACGGTTTTGACCAAAATAACCTGCTTTCAATCGCGGCATCCGTGGAATCTCAAAGCGAACATCCTCTGGCCCGAGCCATCGTCTCAGAGGCAAAACAGAGAGGCATTCCTCAAAGAAAAGTCGAGGATTTCGTTTCCGTGACCGGTGCCGGGCTCCAAGCGAAGGTGGATGGAAAGAACATTCTGATCGGTCGCGATGCGTTCTTACAGGATAACGGTGTTACCGGATGGAAAGAGCTGACCGATCGAGCCAACCGGCTCAGTGAGCAGGCACGAAGTCTGGTCTGGGTTGCGGTTGGTGGTGTTGCGATGGGAGTCATTGGGATAGCCGACCCGGTCCGGGAGACAGCGCCGACGGCGATTCGGCAGCTCCATGCAATGGGTATCAAGGTCGTGATGGCGACTGGAGATAATCCGCGGACGGCGAAAGCGGTCGCTAGTCAGCTTCAGATTAATGAAGTCCATGCTGGTTTAAAGCCGGTGGACAAGCAACGCCTCGTCCAGGACCTCAAAGAAGAAGGCGCCAAGGTCGCCGTAGCCGGTGACGGTATTAACGATGCTCCGGCTCTGGCCGCGGCAGATGTCGGTATCGCTCTTGGAACTGGAACGGATGTAGCGATTCAGAGCGCTGGACTCACGCTCTTGAAAGGAGACTTAACTGGAATCGTAAAGGCTCTGCAGCTCAGCCAGGCAGTGATGCACAATATCCGACAGAATCTCTTCTTTGCTTTTATCTATAACCTGCTTGGTGTCCCAATTGCGGCGGGTATTCTGTATCCGGTTTTTGGACTTCTCCTGAATCCGATAATCGCAGGAGCAGCAATGAGCTTTAGTTCGTTGTCGGTGGTGAGCAACGCGCTCAGACTTCGATCTGCGTTGAAATAGATCTCGCGCCAGAACGCAGGGAGCGAGAAGAAACTCACGCAAAGACGCAAAGGCGCAAAGAAAGACGAGACACAGGGTATAGCAGCATCGACATGATTTTCCACCAACCTCAGCCAGCCCTATCGAAGGCTTGGCTCTTGCTCGGATCTCGGGCCTTTGCTTTCTTCCTCTTTGCTCCTTTGCGTCTTGGCGTGAGTTCTTGGTTCGAACGCATCAGGATCAATGAGAATACCGCCTTGCGTCTACCGTCGTTAAGTTGACGCCTATGGGCCCGGACCGTAGTCGGGCTTTCGCCCTGCTCTGTTTCGTCCTATCTTTAGCGACTCATGAAGAGCTATCGTATCGCGACCATCCCCGGCGACGGCATTGGCCAGGAAGTAGTACCACAAGGTATTCGCGTTCTGAACGCCGCCGGCCGCAAATTCGGAATTAATTTCGATTGGGATCATCTTCCGTGGAGCTGTGAATTTTATCGGAAAACGGGCGCGATGATGCCTCGAGATGGCCTCGACCGAATTCGCCATCATGATGCGATATTTCTGGGAGCGGTCGGGTTTCCCTCCGTGCCGGATCACATATCACTATGGGGCTTGCTCATTCCGATTCGGCGGCAGTTCCGTCAATATGCCAATCTGCGTCCAGTGCGATTAATGCCCGGAATCGAATCGCCGCTGAAGAATCGCATTCCGGGGGAAATTGATTTTTTGATCGTCCGCGAAAACAACGAAGGCGAGTATTCGTCGGTTGGCGGACGCATGTACGAAGGGACGGAGGATGAGATCGCGACGCAACAGTCGGTCTTCACTCGGCGCGGTGTCGATCGGATACTGCGTTGCGCGTTTGAATTAGCCAGAAGTCGGCCGAAAAAGCACCTGACATCTGCAACTAAGAGTAATGGAATCACCGTGACGATGCCGTTTTGGGATGAACGAGTGAAGGCGGTTTCAGTCGATTATCCGGAAGTTCGAGTGGATCAATATCATATTGACATTCTCACCGCGCATTTCGTTAGTCATCCGGACTGGTTCGATGTCGTGGTCGGCTCGAATTTGTTCGGCGACATTCTGAGCGACCTCGGACCTGCAGTGACTGGTACCATCGGCATCGCGCCTTCGGCCAACTTGAATCCGGAACGTGAATTTCCGTCGATGTTCGAACCGGTTCATGGTTCTGCGCCGGACATTGCCGGCCAGGGAATTGCCAATCCGATCGGTCAGATTTGGAGCGGGGCGATGATGCTCGATCACCTCGGTCATCCCGAAGCTGCTGCTGTGGTGCTAAGCGCAATTGAAACCGTCCTCAGCCGGGGACCGCGAACCCGCGATATCGGTGGTGAAGCCACTACTGAACAGATAGGAAGGGCCATCGAAGAAGCAGTCTAGTTACGGATTCGTAAATCGGAATTCATACCTGGCGCTTCGAAGGCCGGTCGACCGGCCATATGGACATCGAGGATCCGGACATAAAGATCATATGCGGACAAAGGCTTGGCGGCGCTGTCTTGGATCGTGCGTGCCAGCTCACCAATCAATCGTTCGCGGGCAGCTTGTGGAGTCATCGAACGAAAAGAAACGTCAGTTAGTTCTCCGGTTTTACAAATTCCACGCGGACGTTTGCCATTGCACTGGCTCCGCTAGCGCAGCCAAGCAGCGCGACCAAAAGGACCAGATGCTTCAGCAGGCTGTTCTTCACCCTGGCAATCTGAACCGGGAAGGGAAGCAGAACAAGGAGCAACAGTAGAGCGAAGCGGAGGGCAGTGGGTCGCAATCCTCGCAGCTGGGCTTGTCCGCTGAAATCTGGGCGAAGGAGGAAGCTTCGGCTACTTTACCGTCGCGAATCGGTAGTTTTGCTCCGGAAATCCGCCGCGTTGCTTGACGGCGGAGATATTATTTCACTATCTTTAAAGAAATCCCCCCATTCTACTCTTCCATTCGGCCTGACCGAAGTTCATAACGTTGGGTCGGCACAGATCTGACGACTCTGCGAGATCCGCTGGATCGACCGGAATAGTTCTTTGGGAAACATCAATAGGTTTGAACAATCTATGTCCCAAGACGGCTCGAGAGAGCATTTTCAAGAATTAGCTGCCGGGTTTTTAGCCGGCAGAATTAGTCGGCGGCACTTTATTGGTCAGGCTGCTAAGCTGGGAATTTCGGCGACGCTGTTGAGCCGGATAATGGCTTCCCGAGCATACGCGGCTGACAGCAATCTAATCGATTCGTCGCC
>DATNNZ010000075.1:0-9777 GCA_035601575.1 Chthoniobacterales bacterium | reverse complement strand
CCTCTGTCCGGTCTATACCGACCTGCCAGGCCTGGTCGGGAGAGGCGACTCCATTCGTAACGACGCTTAGCGTCGTTAGACCAAGCAAATAGTAGGCATACGGGACCTGGCGCGCTCCATACTGGCCGTATTTGTAACTCGTGATAGCCAGCACTAAAAAAAATACCGGCAGAAAGATCATCGGTGTGGAGGTATAGTTGCCGACTAACCAAACACCGACGACTGCTCCGCCGATTGTTCCGATCACCCGCATAATCGCTCTAACGGCAGTCGAACCAACATACTGAGCGGTCATCATGACCAGCACAGTCAAGATGGCCCAATTGTCATGGGGTAGCCGTAGAACTTGGGTGGCGAACAGAGCCAGAGTACCGGCTAACCCCAATTTGATCCCGTACCTGACCCGTAGGTCGCGAAAGAGTTCTTGAAGTGGCCAGCGCCACTTCCGCCCAAATCGAAGGATATCGGTCTTAACAACCGTACTCATACTCGCGGCGGCGTGCGTTGTTCCCAACACGCGACCTGGACTGGAGTCCCCTTAGCCTGGGTCCGGTCCTAATCCTTAGCAAAAAGGGTTCTGGGCGACAACCGAGAGGAACGTCCGGGGCTGCTCCGCGTAAAAGGGACCGAGTGCGACTGCCCTCAGAAGGTTGATTTCTCGCAACTGTAGTTATTGAGGCATTGGAGCCAGGCGGATGGAGCTAGCCGCGGATTTTGAGCCCGAAACGAGTTGGGAGAACACTAGTAGTTCAAGAAAAATGCAGGTTAGCGCGTTCATCGGAAAAGATCTGCCGTTTCTGCCAGGCCTCGGTTAATGACGTGGTACCAGGCGCCTTCAATATCGAGCCTTAGCGGTCGAGCCATGGCGTATGCCCATAGCGAACGCGCATCAGTGAAAGCAAGAGCAATGTTGAAGATTTAACATTGGATATTGAGACGCCGGGCACGGCTTGCAGCTTTTTCCGCAACGCTGGTTGGTAAGGCAACTGGCGTTGCAGGCGACCAATCCCTTCACGTCTACTGTCCAATGTGTAATGCAGGACCGGCGGACTAACCGGTGGTGGCTTGGCCCGTTCGAGGAATGCCGGCGGTTCGTGCGTGATCAAAAACGAGGAGCTGCGATAAACATAATTAATCCCCAAGAAAAAATGGATTTTAATATCGAATCCGCTCCATATCTTCGAGCAAGACCTTTTGTCCGTGCCGATCATAGAGCTTGGTGGTGCGACTATCGGCGTGACCGGCTATCCGCTGGGCCACTTCCAGGGTGCCATCGTTTTCTAAATAATTGGTAATGCCGGCGGCGCGAAAAGAGTGATTGGAATAGATGGTTGAAAGTCCCGCATCGCGCAGTCGCCGCTTGAGCATCGCCCAAGCATCTTTGCGTGAGAGTCGGTCGGTCCCGAGCTCGCGCGATCTGCCACGAGTAGATCGGAAAAGGGGACTTGCAGGCTGTTCCGAGAGCTTAGCGGCTTCGAGGTAGGCGTCGAGGTATTCCTCCAATTTGTGATGGACCGGAATTTCTTTCTCCTTGCCGCCTTTTTCCCGGAACCGGATGAGTGAGCGCTTGCCCACTTGAATGTAATCCTGCGGAGTTAGGGAAATGACCGCGCCGATTCGCGCGAAGGTGTACGCCATTACCGCCAAGAGCGCCCGATCACGTAGACCGACCGGGTGAGTTACGTCGATTGAGTCTAAGAGCTTTTGCACCTCTTGATGAGGCGGAGCCGGCGTCTTGCCTTCGGTGCGCGAAAACTTCTAAGTTTTGACCTCTTCGGGCCGGGTTCATTGTTCGGATCGAACAGGCAATCAGGTATAAGCGTCGCTTGGATGACTTTAAGCGAACGTTAACGGAAAAGGCCGACGCGATATGCCTCGCCCCTCTCTTATTAAAGGTTGTTGTTCCGGAATGTCCGCTGACGAGAAAGAAGGATTTATGGACGAAACAACCGGTCCTGAGGAATTATCAGAAAAAGTAAAAGACCAAACAGCTGAAGTAAAAGAAAACGCAAGTGCAGCCGCCCATCAGGCTCGCCGGACTGTGGAGGCGGCTTGGGATGAGGCGAAGAGTAAACTGAGCGATCTCCAGTCGCTAGAAGCGTTTGTCAGAGAAAAGCCAACCCGAGCGATATTGGTTACGTTTGGGGTTGGCTTCCTACTTGGTTTGCTCTGGCACAAGTGAGCTAGTCTTATTGAGTCCGGATGCGAGTCCTTGATCGAAACCGGACAATCGCCGCTGGTTTTAAGGTCCATTTAGATAAGCCCTTTACCCCGGAGAAGCTGCCGGAGGCAATCCAGTCAGTTCTCAAAGATTAGCTTTAAGCTAGCTTCTGAAACGACTGTCATTCGCCGGAAGAGCTATCCTGCGGCGTCTCGCGCCTGAGTGCGGAACGAGTGAGCCGAAGTGTGGGAGCCATCACTGAGCGCTGAGGGCGTGGAATGGGAGAGAGTGATAGATTGGGTAAACCCTAGAGGTGAACAGCAGATTTTTCTAAGGTCTTCGCGCCATTCCTGAAAACGTGCAGATTTTCCAATGCTTAAACGCATGTGTTACTCTGTGTGCTTTCTAGCCAGCTCCAAGATTATCGTTATCAGTTTGTTGGGGTCAATGGGTTTGGCCAGGTGTGCCTGGAAACCAGCCTCCCAGGTCCGAGCCTGATCTTCGTTAAGAGCCGCAGCCGTAAAAGCAATCGCGGGCGTCTGTCCAAGCTCTGGTTCAAGCCGCCGGACATTCTCCAGGAGTTCGTAACCGTCCATTTCGGGCATCGCTAGATCGCAAATTAGAACATCTGGGTGAACACTCTTGATTGCCGCAAGCGCTTCTTGCCCCGAACTCACCACGGCGATTTCAGCACTGCTGCGTCCTAGAATACCTTCCAGAAGTTCTCGCGAGTCAGCATTATCATCTACCGCCACCACCTTAATGCCTTTAAGTCTTGTATCAGGCATCCATTCATCTTTCCTAAAGGCACGCTCTTCTGGACGTTCGTCGACCAGCCCGTAGTTGGATGCTATGGCGGGCAACTCGACCTTGATCATGGCCCCGCGGCCTACTCCCTCGCTCTCGGCCACGATTGAACCACCGTGCAACTCGACAAGATGTTTGCAGATAGCCAAACCTAGCCCCAATCCGCGAGTTTCTCCGGCACTCGCTTCGTCTTGAGAGAACCGCTTAAAAATATGGGGAAGGAATTCTGGGGAGATTCCTTTGCCAGTATCTTTGACCACAACGATGGCGCTTGCTTGCGCCTTCCTTAAATGCACGGTTACCGAGCCCCCGCGGGGAGTGAATTTCAGGGCGTTACTCAAGAGGTTAGCTAAAATTTGGTGCAGCCTTGCCTGGTCTCCCCGAACCGTACAGCTGACCTCTTCTAGGACTTCAACAAAATTTTCTAGAGCAACGCCTTTTTCAGTAGCCTGCACGCGAAACGTTTCGACGCTCGTTCTAACGACCTGCTTCAAATCGACGTCTTGGAAGTCCAATGTCAGGGTCCCGGCAACAATTCGGGAGGTATCCAGGAGGTCTGAAATTAGTTCAACTAAGGTACTAGTATTACGCTGTAGCACTTCAAGTCCTTGCGCAAAAAGCGACTCATCGTTGCGCGCATCCCTCATAAGATAGGCCCAGCCTAAGATGGCGTTCAATGGCGTGCGAAGCTCGTGAGAAAGAATGGCTAGAAACTGGTCTTTCGCTCGATTAGCAGCTTCGGCCTCAAGCCGAGCATTTTGCAGTTCGATGCCTGAACGACGCTGAGATTCCAGTAGATCGCGGAGCTGATATTGGCGTGCGCGCGATTGCAGCGCGACGCGCAGCGCACCGACCAACGCGCCCGGGCGCACGGGCCGTTCAAGCACCGTCACTGCACCCCGTAGGCTCAGGACTCGCGAGCGCTGCCCTGTGATTCTCGTCGGCTTGCCCGGGTGAGTAAGAAATATGATCGGCATGTCTGACCACGGCTCTTGATGCTCGAGCCACTCAGTCACGCCTGAATATTCCATGGGCGAGGGTAGAGATTCCTCGGTCAGCAGCAAGGCCCCGATAGAATTTCCCTCTGCTCGGAGGCACGCATAAAGCTCGGACACACTCTTGCACGGCTGGGCAACTATCCCTGCGGTTCGCAAGACCGAAACTGCCAAATCCGCATCTCTACCCATCGGGGCTAAAACGAGGACAACTTGAGAAGCACCGCTAGTCTCGACTGGCTTCAATTGCCTGTGCCTCCGGTTCCCTGGCCACCTATCGCTCCTGGCCAGGATTCCAGGACTGGAACTCCTGTGAGCACTCCTCGGAACTGAAGCAGCGGCTCACCAACCCACAATCCTTTTGCACCTACACTAAACTCGCGAATCGTGCGCTCGTGCCCACCGCTGCGTTTCTTCGCTACCGAAATTGCTTGGCGAATTGAGCCTGCCGCCTCGAAGTGGCGCAGAATTATTACAGTGTCGGCTAGATAGGTAAGGTCCAGCGGCGAGTGGAACTCATTCAGGAAGCCAGACTGAGCGAGGACCATAATGGTGACAACCCCGACTTGACCGAGATAGGTAAGCATCTCGTGCAGCTGCAGGTCGAGTATCTTGCTATCCCGCATCGCCTTGCTGTAACCGTTCAGGCTGTCGACGATCACCATGCGAACGTTTTCCCGTTCTACGAAGTTCAGCACCAAATGGGCAAACTGTCCGGGAGAGAGTTCTGCGGGATCGATCTGCTGGGCGCGCAGGACGCCATCGCGAATGAACGGTCGAAGATCGATGCCGAAGGACGTCGCTTTGCTGAGATAAAGGTCTAGATTTTCATCGAAAGTGAATAGCGCTACTTTCTCTCCGTGGGTGGCAGAAAAGTGAGCATAGGTAACGGCAAGGCTCGACTTTCCTGTGCCAGAGGGACCCATTAGCAGATTACTTGTGCCTCTGTCCAAGCCACCTCCCAAAAGGGCGTCTATTCCCTCGATGCCGCACGATAAAGGCTCGCGTGCGAAGTCGCGATGATGTTCTCCTGCTACGATTCTGGGAAATACCTTGACGCCGCCGGTCTCAATCACGTAATCGTGCGGGCCACCTAAAAAGCTGCTGCCTCGAATTTTCCGGATGCTCACTTGACGACGCTCAGCACCATATGCCAACTCATCGCGACGCAATGCGATCACCCCATGGCAAACGCTCTCCAACTGCCGATCATCTTTAGCATCGGCAGACGTGAGGTCATCCAGCAAGAGAGTTGTACACCCTCGCGCAGCCAGGAATTGTTTAACACTTAAAATTTGGCGCCGATACCGGAAGGGGCTCTGCGAAAGAAGGCGAAGCTCAGACATCGAATCAAAAACCGCTCGCCTTGGTTTGATACGCTCAACTTCGGCAAAAACGACTTTCGTGACATCATGAAGCTCAATGTCTGCGGGATCGAACAGTGTGTTTTCCACCTCTGCCGTAAGCTGCTGGGCAAAGTTCGAAAGTTCCAACACACCAATGCCCTCAAGTGACCAGCCGTGTGAGCGCGCAACCGCAAAAAGTTCTTCGCGCGTTTCTGAAAATGTGACGTAAAGACAGGATTCGCCCCTGCGGGAACCCGCCAAAAGGAATTGCATCGCCAGAGTCGTCTTGCCGACCCCGGGATCACCCTGAACTAGATAGAGTGCGTGAGAAGGAAAGCCTCCACGCAAAATGTGATCGAGACCGCTAGTCCCCGTGTCACAACGTGCCAACGCTGTCGGTTCAGCGCTCATTGCGAAGTAATCTGTGGCAACTGATAGCTCGAAAACTTTGACTAAGCGAGGGTGTCCTGTCGAGAGCCTTGAAAACGATTACCTCTTGCGAGTCTTCGCTATCCGGCCTGAAGGAGAGAATCCGACTTTCAATCTCCAACAAAAAGTTTGAAAAGGCTCTGATTTGGTCGCTCGCTCCTTAAAGTTTGCTGACTATACGTCAAGGGATCCGCCATGGGCGGCGTCGCTGTGAGGAGTTTTTTATCACAGACACCCTACACCAACAAGGCTGGCAACCGCATCAGCAAGCTCCCTGAAAGATGGCTCAGGGATGAGCGGTCTTGAAGGTATGCATCCGGCGTTTAGTGTTTTGGCCTCGCGTTTATCTCGACCGTAGATCCGTCTCCACGCGAAGTGAGGCGATTCCGTGCTTGCTATGGTCCCACCTTGACCCCGTTTGTTGCAAGTTTCGCCTTCCAGGCGGCCATTGCGCTGCTTCGGGACACCTCAAGAAACGGAAAATACGACACGCCAGGAAGGAGTGACCGCACGAAACGGAAACTAAAGCACGCGAGACGCTTGAGCACGAACAAGAGAAATATTCTCCCTGATTTGCGACCTTATTTGTCTTCTTGCCCGGTTTTTAGGCTCACTCTATAGCTGAATGATAAAGGACGTTATCATTCACCACAGTCGAGAGTGCAAGCCTTTACCAGAGGCTCGCCGGCAACTTGCAACCCGGGGCGCGAAAGCGCTCGATGTCTTCTACGAGGGCGCTCTGCACTCGCTGGTCAAAGCACTACTTCCTTTGCGTTTTTGTCATCGCGCCATCCGAGAAATGTTGTTTGGCGCAATTGTTCGTCCTCCGTCCATTCCGCATAAGCTACTTCGCACACCAGCCTTGGCTGAACCCGCTGAATTTTCTCTGGGATTTTCGGCGGATTTTCGACCGGCGATTCATCAATAAAAAGCGGCTTTAGTCGATCGATTACCTCCTTCAATCCCTTTTCGCTAAACCCGGTACCGGAGTGACCGAAATAGCGCAGTCGTCCTTTTTGGTATGCGCCCGATAGCAACGCTCCAAAATGTTTGCGACTGCCTTTTTCCTTCGGTGAAACCACACACTACGAATTCCTGCTGCGGCCGAGCCTTAATCTTCAACCAATCCGGTGATCGCTTTCCTGGTCGGTAAGTGCTGGACTTTCGCTTGGCAAATATGCCCTCAAATCCTTTCCCTTTGACTAGGCGATAAAGATCGATTCCACGATTCTCGACGTAGCCGCCAACCTGGATGCCGGAAACAGAATTGATGATCTGTTCCAACCGGTCACGTCGTTGTAAGACGGTCTTCCCGGTAATGTCACGCCCATCACTCCGAAGCAGATCGAACAGATACAAGACAACCGGAGCGGTCGGTCGTTTCTGCCATTGTTGCAGTAACTGAAACCTCGCTACGCCATCCTTATCCAGCGCCACGATCTCACCATCCTGGACTGTTGACCGCAGTTTCAACTCATTGACCGTCTCCTGAATAGTCGGAAATTTCGGTTCCAGCGGTAAGTGATTGCGAGACCAGAGTCGAGCCTTACCGATCGAATCGATGACCGTTATCGCCCGATAGCCGTCGACTTTGGACTCAAAAATCCAATCAGGGCTGGCAAATGGTTCTTTCCCAGAGGCAGCAGCCATCGGCGGACGAACTGAGGTAGCGGCTTGTCAGGCAAATGGAAAGGCAATTTTAGAGACCGGCTTCCACGAAGTAAGCCTTGTGGGCCTCTTCGATTGTAGAAGAAGCCTTTTTTGGACCTTTCCAACCCAAGACTTTGGCATTCTTTGCTGAAAAAAAAGTGGTGCTTAAAAAGAAGTGTTCGATCTCCTCACGCAAGGCACTGGGCAATTCACTAGCTCGCTCCAACTCACCGAGCCGGTCATGCCACGAGGGTATGACAATGATGCGGTCGTTCCGCTCGCGCTTACCATCTTTATCGTCCTGGTCCATTTCAACCACGCCGAGCGGCCGGCATGGCAGCAGCGCGCCGGGATACGTGGCCGCTTCGTGCAAGACCAATACATCCAATGGATCACCGTCCGGAGCTAGTGTGCTCGGAACAAAACCCCAATCGAATGGGTATGACATGCCCAAAGGTAAACCGCGAGAGACAGTGAAGACCCCAAGTTCAATGTCGTACTTGAGCTTCACCAGAGACCCTTTCGGCGCTTCGACCACCGCATGAATGGAGCCTTCATTATTATAAGTTGGTAAATTTGATAGCTTATTAGAATCAACGTTTTTCATCTACTACCGCTCACAGCTTCGCCGTCCGATTCCGGAGTGGATGTGTGGTTAGGTATAGATTGGGCTTTAGCATAGCAACGGAGCTTATTTGTCATTACAATTTAAATCATTGGGGCGATCTCTGATCTTAAAGAGAGCAAAATCGGTGAAGCGGATAAACGTTACGCCTTACGCCAAGCACACTATACGTCCGGCGCGGTTTTATGAGGTCAGACCGCCGACAGGTATTGAACGATTCAGTTGCGAATCGAAATTCGTGCCGCCCAACTTCGTAGCTCCTGAACCGACAGGAAATTGAGCATTCGCTCCTTAGAGAATCCCGCTAACTGGGCAGCCGCCAATGAGAAATCCATAAAGGCGAGCTGCCATGGATGATGAGCATCGGTGCCAAGAGAAATTCGCGCACCTTCCTTTCTAGCCAATCGCAACAAACTGACTTTGAGGTCTTGCCGGTCGGCATAGCCGTCAATCTCGACTGCTTTATCGAGTTGGGCAGCTTCAGCAAAGATGCGGCTCCAGTCCGCTCGCAAACCTTCCCGGTAATTGAAAATGGGTGTTTGCGGATGGCCGAGAATGTGAATGCTTTTGTTACGCAGAGCCGCCAAATACCGGTTGGTCTGGTCTTCGGTTCGCCGAAGCGCCGAGTGAAATGAGCCAACGACAAGATCTAATTTGCTGAGTGCAGACTCGTGCATATCTGGTTCCCCTAGTGGGGAAAGGTTGACCTCGGCGGATTTCAAAATGACCAGGTCAGCGCCCTGGACTGCTAGAGCCGCATTCGCTGCGTCAATCTCATTGCCTTGTTCAACCAGTCGCTCCTCGTTGAGTCCGTTAGCGATCTTTAATCCCTTAGTGTGATCGGTGATCGCAATAAAGCGGTACCTGCGCTCTTTCGCGGCCTGCGCCATCTCCGCAACCGTGGTCGAGCCGGCGCTCCAAAACAGTATGCATGTGAAGATCTCCTCCCAGCTTCGCATACCACTTCGGGTGTGAGGCAAGAACTCGGCGAGCCTGAGGACACGTCAGAAATTCCCTCCTGGTCTGCGGCGGGCTCACAATGACAGGAGGTTCATCAATCCATTCATGTATTCTGCGGCTCAGAGATGGACCGATGCCCTCTAGTTCGGTGAGAGATCGTTTCGCGAGCACCAAGTCATATGCTTCATCCGGCCACAAAAACGCCTTGCGTGCGGCTCGCCGAAGCGGTTGCTGCAAATGGCCACTAGCTTGCTCGGCCTCGCGAGCGAAAATTGATCTCCAGGACACGACTGGCATTGCTGTTCTTGATTACATGTACGCTCGTGCCGATGATAATCACTCAAGCGCTCCAAACCATCACCAGCAATCGATGGTCGATTCCATCGATGCGCGGCGTCCGAATTTATCGAAACTCCCGAACGACTTCTCGGCGCAAATGGCAATTACGGCGCTCTGCCCTGCACCAGCCTGATGACTAAAACAATCACAGCGATTACGAGAAGCAGGTGGATAAAGCCTCCCGCGACATGGCCTATAAAGCCGAGCAGCCAGAGTACGATGAGAATCACGAAAATAGTCCAAAGCATATAGATTTCCGCTGAAGGTGGAAAATTTAGGGTAGTCTGAGGTTCCCACGAATAGAACCCTCCTTTTTCTTGTTGCTGTTGCGGAAGAGTTCGCATGATATTCGGTGCTCGGATTTGCTCCTTTCTCTGAATGGGCAGTCTTCGAGAAACGCAAAGAACGTTGGGATTCTTTAATGCCTATTCCATTCGGGCTTGCTAGCTATCTTTTCTTCTTCAA
>DATNNZ010000074.1:0-3361 GCA_035601575.1 Chthoniobacterales bacterium | reverse complement strand
ACCTCAACCCCGCGAAAGCGCTTGGCGCTGGCGGGAAGGAGGATCAAACGGAAGGCTCGCTAACTCTGTCGAGCGATCCGACTGATCAAGCTCGCAGCATTGAGCAGCGTCGTTGCCTCATACAGGAGCTGCTCCATGTCGAGCGCGACTTCGAGCCCCTTCTCATGAAACCCTGCACCCGCACATGCATCGGCCGCGCGGCCTATTCCAGCGGCCTTATCGAGCCGGTTGCGGATTTCATTCAAATACGTCTTGATTGTTGTTTCAGCTAATTGCGGGTCCATTGGCGGTGACTCCTTTGTTGTCACCACACATGCTTCCCGTGCTGCCGAAGTCGAGCGAAACCAGAGCAATATTGTTGCTCATTTCAGACGATCTGGAGCGTGTACGGGCAGATTAAGCCGATTGCTGCGGTGGGCTTCCTAAACGGCGTATTTTCCCAACTTGACGCCCTGGTCGCGCGCCACTTGTGTTTAGCGCCCGTTGCCAGCTTCGATTGCTGTCGGGGCAGGAGCACGGCCGGACCCTCCCATCAGCGGATATAGCGGAACGCTTATTCGATGACCTCGTCGGCGCGGGGTGCCCAGACAATCGAGACGGTCGCTATATCCTTATCGGCCGCGCCCGCAATAGTGACATTCAGGGTTTTCCCAAAATCGAGTGATGCTATTCAACCAGATTGCAGCGCACGCCCTTTAAGCTCACCTGTAGTCCCGCTGCTTCTTGTTTCATTTGCTGTATCGATGTGCCATTCCAGTGCGTCTGGAAAGCTTCTGGGCTGGCGTACACTTCGTACAGCATGACCGTATCGGCCTCTTCGTGTGGCACCAGGATCTCAAACTGCAGCGTTCCCGGCTCCGTGGCGAGACACCGTTTCCCATGAGCTTTCAGAAACGCCAGGTATTCATCTCGCTTGCCGGGAACAGTCTTGATCGTCGCCACGATTGCCAACTTAGACATCGGTCCTCCTTTGTTTCTCTAGCCCCGCGGGCGTTGCATTTTATTCAGGTATCCCGCCCAAGCGTAAGCCCTTCCTTACACGGTCCAAGTCCTCGAGTCGTCGGTAAAGAAGATTGCTATGGAGAGTCCGTTTCTGGCACGTTTGAAACCTACCGCGATTTCCGTTTTTCGGTCGCTATCGGGGGGGAAAGCGGACGTAGCGCGGACATCGGATTTTTGTATCGTCTGACCCATAACGACAGGACACCGGCAGGATTTTGCCCTGCGGTAGGTGATCGGCGCTAGATCACGGTCTTGCAGCTCGCCGTCGCGCACGCGATGGGTTTCCCCGTCATGCGCACCGAAGGCAATGCAAAGTAATTTCGGGCGGGCAATTCAGACGCACTGGAAGGACGCTCGTTCCCGCACCCACGGAGGTGTAGCCAGTCATGTTCTGGTACCGCCAGGCGCCGGCGCCCATCCGTCGAGGTAACACCGCCTCCAATTTGATTGGAATAGACCCGGGCAAGCAGATCTGACCTCCGTGCGTATGCCCACTTAACATCAGATTGAAATTGGCGTGGGCAGCCTGACGATAGACTTCAGGTGTGTGAGACAGCAGTATCGAAAATGCACCCTCCGGGATCTGCAACGCAGCCTTTTCGATGTTGTCGACCCGATAAAAATGTGCATCGTCAATTCCCGCCAGATAGATGCGCTGATCGCCACTTGCGATCGCTTCACATTCATTGAGCAATATCTTTATGCCCATAGCTTCCATCGCAGGAACCATTTGAATGGTGTCGTGGTTGCCGAGCACGCCAAAAATCGGCTCCTTAAGTTGAGCTCGCACTTTTGCCACCCCTTCCAGGGCCGGCTCGAACGGGCCAAAAGTCTTTCCCCGATAATCTCCGGTTAGAACACACAAATCATATTGCATGTCTCTGACCAGTTGAATCAGGTTCCCCATGGCAACCTCATTCATGTCCGCATGGAGGTCGCTGATGTGCAAAATGGTAAAGCCGTCAAAAGCCGGCGGCAGTTCGGCAAACCTCAGGTCGTTTCGCCTAACAACGATGCTCTCTGCGTTCCGCCGTGCGCGCCAATAGAGACCGCTCAATTTCAGGATGGTTCGAATGATGGCCGGCGCTGAGTACCAATTCTCCAAATGAAAGAAGATCAAGCCTTGACCGAAAACTTGCGCTTCGTGATCCTTCTCGATCCCCAATCGCTGTCTTGCGTGGAGCGGACCAAGACGCTCCTCCAATTTGCGCAACAGTTCATTACTCATTGAACTCTGCTTCCGCCAGATCGGCTAAGGGCGGCAGGGGGTGCGCCACGATTGGATGCTTTGCGGAATGAACCAAGTCGCGATTCATTGTTTAATAGCTCGTAATTAAGTAGTGCCTTGGCCTTTTATACCCGGGAAATTTTAATGCTAGCGATCCATAACTACCTTACGCTCGCGGTCTTCGCGATTTCTCTCAATAATTGCCATCATCTCTGGTGGTTCCGATTCTCCTTCTTTGATCACGGCCGTGTTGTCCGTATCGTGGCGATTGTTTAGGCTTGTCCCTACCGTCACGTCGTTGTCTACCCAACGGACACCTTCTCCAATGCCAACTTCTTCTGAACTGGCTTGGGTCGCGCCCAATACAGTCGCAGCCACGACCAAGCCCAAAAAGTAGCTCATGATCCGCTCCAGTGACCGTTATTCTAACAAGATGCCTCGGCGGAGGTTCCGGCTTGCCTCTCACGCCGTATGCGCCCTTCTGGATTCAGATTTACCTTTCACCGATCCGCCCAAATTCAGTCTTGAAGATTAGCTCCCATCCTGTTCCGCACGGGAGGCACCTTGGGTTCGAGAATGTCCAGGACGATGTGGCTCGCCTTTTTTGGTTTGATTGGTCTGGGGCCAGCGATTGCGATCATGGTTGCTGCGCCGGCTTCTTTGGTCGTCGAGCGCGCGCAGCATCAAAGTGAGATGAAGCCGGCATTTGCACTGAACGAGTCGGCAAAGTCCGACAGGCTGGAGCTGCCCAATGCTGGTGCGGTGACTGAGATCACCGTGCCGGCTACGAAGCTGGTGCCGGCGGACACACAATCGACAAGTCTCGAAACAGTCAAGGAGGTCGAGCACCGGCATTGGCAAAATGCCAGCGCTAAGATTATCTCGTCGTCACCTCGTCGGCATACTAAAAGTAAAGAATCGAACCAAAGCGCAGGCAAATATCCGCCGAACGAAAGAGCCGAGGTCTGGCACTGCCGACAGGACGCCGTCGGCAGTCTTTTGAGGTCATTGGACCTCTCGCCAAGATGCCATTTGTAGGCCGGTCTGACTTATTGCAGCGAATAAGCTGCCGCCTGTCCAGGCAGGCCTCGCTTGTGGTCGCTTCCAGGCGAACGTAACCGGCTTTCGTCA
>DATNNZ010000073.1:0-6064 GCA_035601575.1 Chthoniobacterales bacterium | reverse complement strand
CCTTTGGAATCCTGCCATTCGACGCGTGGACTTTCAAAAGCGTCCTCGTGCTCGATCAACGCGATTGCCGTGAAATTCCCCTCCTACGCCCAAAATGCAGCGGCTCGCTGCCGAAGCGCTCCGGCTGGGTCTCTCAGTGCAGTTTCTAATGTAATTGATTCGCCGACGACCGAAATAGCTCTGTCGAAATGTTCTTGGGTCTGTTCGGCATCCTCGATCGTACCGGCGATCACCCAGGTAGGCTTTTTCGCCCGCCGCGCGATCTCCGCGACGCCGAAAGGCCCTTTCCCTTGTAATGATTGACGATCAAGTTTGCCTTCTCCGGTGATAACAATATCGGCCGCTGAGATCCGTTGTGACAATTGCAAACGCTGGGCAACTTCTGCGAAACCCGAAACCAGTTTGCCGTGGAGGAATGTCAAAATGCCGTAACCGAATCCTCCGGCGGCTCCAGATCGGATCGTTTCCGAATGATTGCTTCCAAGTGAAACTTCAACCCGGTCGACCAAACGACGGAGCTCTCGATCCAGTAATTCTATCTCGTCCGGTCGGAGACCTTTCTGCGGCCCGAAAACGTGGATGGCTCCTTCCGGACCGAGCAATCGAGTTTCCACGTCCGCGAGCCCGATGACCTCAGGCCAGCCGCTAATATCCGGCCGTTTCACTTGTTCAATCGCCGCAAAACCCGACGGGACCGGCCAGATGAAATTCCCTTGTATGTCGCGAAAAGAGTAACCGACCGCGACTGCCAACCCAAATCCGGCGTCAACCGTAGCGCTCCCGCCTAAGCCAATCGAGATTCGTTTTATACCAAGATCACAAAGATGACGTACGATTAACCCGGTACCGAAAGTGTTCGAATCGAGTGCGTGACGATCCGATTGAGCGATCCGCCATAGACCGGATGCGGAACTCATATCGATAAAGCCTTCGTTCTGATGAACAAAAAATTCGGCTGATATGGATCGTCCCAGCGCATCTACGGTTGGGATTGAGCGTCTCTCCGCTCCGAGCTGAGAGGCAACGAGCTCGGCGGTGCCTTCGCCTCCGTCGGCGATCGGAGCCAGATCAATCTGCGCACCGCGGTCGTGCGCGCGCACCGCTGCAGCCAGAATTTCGCAGACATCCCATGCGCTCAGAGTTCCTTTGAATTTATCTGGAGCTATTAAGTATCGCACGCAGTTGACTCAGATTTGGCTCGGCCGGCGACCTTGATCCTATGCAGGTAGGCCAGTCAATTGAGCAGGCCTTTGGACTTCTTGTTTTTTAAGGCCATCCGGATCTTTTCGGCGGAATTGGGCGACTCAAACTGAGCGAACATCCCAAGCCAGTCGTAAACTGGCCCAGTCAAAGAAGCCGGTAAACAAGCAGGCGCCTCGAGAAGCAGACGAAGTTCCTCCACCACGCGCTGCGCGATATTTTCGAGCATTCTCGAGCTTGCTTCATGGTAGTCAGCGCCCTTGGCCAGCGCTTCCTGGTAAAGGCCGATCGAGTCCAGCAAACAGATGCGGGTTCGTGGGTAATAGCTCATCATTAGATTCCAAGGATGTTCTCCCTGGTCGCCTCCTTTTCGAAAGTCGGTTCGCAACAAGAGCGAAGGAATATCGGCGAATTTCGCGACCATGAATTCCACCACTGTTCCGGAGTCTACCTCAGTACCGTCGAAGTTGAAGATCGCAATCTCGCAATCGATAAGCGTCTCCAGATCCTGGTCTCGGATTTGCCAGGCCGAATTGCTTCGTTGCTCCAAGGCTTGGGGCAATCGGCAGATAAATTCTCCCTTCGACTGTCGTTCAATCGCTGCGGCTAGCGCAGAGTTACCGATCAAGTGCTTAGCGTTGAACAACTCACCCGCGAAGTAGATTGAAAACATCTGATAGTCTCCAGGCATTAGTTTTTGCGATTACATGGTGAGATTTGCAACTGTCGCTACCGATTTAACTTTGGATCTGGCCAAAGAGATGGAGCCGAGCTAAGAAAATCCAATCGAGCCGTGGCGCAATTCGAACTGATTATCGGCTTACTTTTGGTTGGTGTCCTTTTGGCCAGTGTTGCCCGCCAGTTGAAAATGCCATATCCAGTCTTGTTGGCTGTGCTCGGCGTTGCTCTGGCTTTTGCTCCCAACGTGCCGGATTTGACGCTGGACCCGCAGCTTACGCTCGCTCTCTTTGTCGCTCCGGTCCTGTTGGACGCGGCCTATGACGCGTCATTGCGCGATCTCAAGGACAATTGGCGGCCGGTGGCAGGTCTCGCCTTGATCGCGGTCGCACTGACCGTTGTTTCAGTGGCTCTGGTCGTCCGGTTCTTCTTGCCCGATATCCCTTGGCCGGCAGCGGTTGCCCTGGGCGCAATTGTTGCCCCACCCGATGCATCCGCCGCAACAGCGGTTCTGCGGATGTTACGTCCTCCCCATCGAGTGCTGGTGATCTTGGAAGGTGAAAGTCTCTTCAATGATGCCAGCGCTCTTCTCATTTACCGCGCAGCCGTCGGAATCACCACCACCGGAACGGTCGTAAGCGCGATCCCGTCTCTGGTATTGGCAGGCGTAGCCAGCGTGTTAGCCGGTATACTTCTGGCCCGCCTCTACCTCCGTGTCTCGCGGAGGATCCAAGAAGTGGCTCCAGCGGTCCTGATTCAGTTTCTCTCCGTGTTTATCGTCTGGATCTTGGCCGAACAACTGCATTTGTCCGGCATTATCACGATGGTTTGTTTTGCCATCACCTTGGCTCGCAGCGCTCCGGCCAAGATTGCCGCCCGACTACGTATCCCTTCCTACGCCGTTTGGGAAGTAATCGTGTTTGTGCTCAATATTCTGATTTTCATTTTTGTCGGGCTGCAACTTAAGCCATTGCTGCAACGGCTTAATCCGGCTGAATGGGCCCGCTACCTTTTGATTGGCGGGACAGTTTGCGGAACGACTATTCTGGTCCGAATCGCCTGGGTCATGTGCTATAACACGGTTGTACGTTGGAAAAACCGCCATTTTGGCGTTCATCTCCCGCCCCGGGTGACTCCTCCTACCGTTCAGGGAGGAATTATGATTTCGTGGTGCGGAATGCGAGGGATTGTTACTCTGGCCGCGGGGCTTGCTCTCCCCGACACATTCCCGTATCGCGATCTTCTGCTCTTTACGGCTTCTTGTGTCGTGCTTGGAACGTTGATTCTACAGGGTTTGACCTTGCGCCCTTTGATGACGGCACTGAGCGTTGCCGATGACCGAATCGTGGAGGACGAAGTGCGGCTAGCGCGAACTGAAATCACGTGCGCTGCTTTGAATATTCTCGATGGGCAGGAACCGTCGGAAGCAACTGCCGTTCTCCGACGAGAATATCAAGCTCGATTGAGCGACGATCTCAAGGACCAGCAAGCCGGGGAGAGCGCGATGCCCGGACTGGCCTCCATCCAACGCCGGGCAATCGCCGCCGAGCGTCGCGCTCTCGATGAATTGCGCAGTCGAGGTGACATTGGTGACGAAGCTTTTCATCAGATCGAGGAAGAACTCGACTGGGCACAGGTACATGCAGAACGTGATTCACCTTCAGTCCGCGAATAGTAGATAACGATGATCAGCTAATGATAATCCGTCTTCGATGAGAAACACTGCTGTCGACGTGCCGATTGTTCTGCCACGAGATCTTTGGAAGCATCGAGCCCGGCTGCATGAGCGGCGGGTACAATCTTGGATTGCGCCTTACCTCGATCAGAAATCACGCCGGGCCAAGCACCCAGTCTATGATTTTCTTTTTCAGTACTATTCGTTTCGGCCGGCCCAATTGGCCCGATGGTCTCCCGGTCCGAATGTGCCGATTGAGGCCGAGCGGATCGAGGACTTGCCCGGAGCTCCGAAGTTGTGGGAGCGTGCCGTCGGTGGTTGGAGACTAGTAGCGTTTCCCATCGCGCGCCGTGAATACTTGGATTGGGCGGTTCGTTTCCTTGAGAGAACCGCGCTGCGGGAGCCGAATTTTTGCTGTTTCGGTTTGCACGAATGGGCGATGGTCTATCGCCAGGATTCCATCCGCCATTCGGAAGTGCCTCTCCGATTAGAGGGACCAGAGATCGCCTCGTTCGTTGACTCTCAAGCCCTGGTCTGCACACACTTTGATGCCTTTCGGTTTTTTACCGAACCAGCGCGAAAACGCAATCAAACCGCGTTGCGCCGGGAAACGACCATCGAGATGGACCAATCGGGGTGCATCCACGTGAACATGGATCTCTATCGATTCTGCTATAAAATCGCTCCCTGGATTGAGTCGGAGCTTTTGGCGGACGCCTTTGAGCTGGCTCGATTTGCTCGCGAGATCGACATGCGCGCCAGTCCGTACAAGCTGGAAGAGATCGGATTCGACCCGATTCGCGTAGAAACGGCGGATGGCCGTGCTGAGTACGTCCGATGGCAGCGAAAGATCGCCGAGCGTGCGCGACCGATTCGGCAGCGAGTGCTGATGGCGTATTGGCGGCTAACGGACGCACGAGACTCATAGGACCTATGGGACCCATGCATCCAGTGAGAGGGCAACCGATTTCGGTGCGGCCGCTAGCCTCCCTCAGCCCGCCAACGATCCCGAGCGAAGATGCTGGTTCGCAATCGTTTGGTAGAGTCGATCTTGCGGACCGACCGCCTTAAGTCGGGTAACCTTTGTCCATTCTTCTCGGGCTTCGGCCTTTTCACCCAAGGCTTCCAAAGCTTTGGCGAATTCCGCGTGGTGGATAATCCGTTGGGGGGCGAGCTCGATGGCTTTTTTGAAATGGGTAATCGCTGCCTGAGTCGAGGCTGCCGGCATCTGCCCGTAGACCAGTTCCGCGATTCCTTTGAGAACTGGATTGAGCGTCGCCAGTTCAAAATTCCAGCGGGCCAGGATCAAATGGCCGTAATCGTTAGACGGGTCAAGTTCCAACCCCTCGGTTACTTGTTGATGGATCTGTTTCGAATACTCCACGCGCGACTTTTCATCAACGAACCAACAGATTTGGCCGTAAGCCGCTGCGAGGGCGATGTGTGCTTGCGCATCATTCGGAAGCTTGGCGACTGCTTTTTTGCCAAGCTCGATCGCTAATTCGGCATCCCTTCGTTTCGCCGCCTGGTCCGAGATTTCCTGGATCTGCCGCGCGTACAGTCTGCTCAGCCGTTTCTCGATCTGGGGGTTGTCTGGAGAAGCGCTATCCGCTTGCTTTAATACCTTGATGGCGGATTCGGTTTCTCCTTGATTCTCGAATTGATCTGCCTGCTGAATGAGCGGTTCAGCTTCTTGGGTGAATGCCGGCTTACATAGCACAGCAACAGTCAAGAAAACGATCAAGTGCTTCATGCATTTATCCCCTATGTTGCTGAACGCGAAGTCTGCCTAATTTTCCTTGGCGTTGAGAACTTCCAATTCGTTGGACTGCAGCTTACCTATTGCTCAGAAATCTACGCTTGGCCATTCCAATTTATGATCAATCCTCAGTTCGCAAAAAAAACGGCCGCTATAGTCGGGTTCTGTGCCGTTGCCTTGGGAGCATTCGGCGCCCATCTGCTTCGGGCGCATCTGGAGAGTCTCGGGACATCCCAAACTTGGCAGACTGGCGTTCTCTATCATCTCGTTCATGCGGTCGCTCTGTTAATGCTCAGCGGTTGGCGCCCTGTCCCTAAGTGGAGTTTTTGGCTACTATTAACCGGCGTAACCATTTTCAGCGGGTCACTCTATTTGCTCGCTGTAACCGGTTTCCGTTGGTTCGGCGCAATCACGCCGCTCGGTGGGCTGGCAATGTTGGCGGGGTGGTTTGCTCTCTGCCTGAAGTCCAAAGAAGAGCTAGCTTGATCCCGCAAGTTTTCAATGTTTCAGGGCCTTGGCGGCTTCTCTTTGGTCGTCCCGATCTTCTCGATCCGTTGCCGTCAACCGAAGGACTTTCTGATATTCCGCACGCGCTTCTTCCTTTTTCCCCCTTCGCTCTAGCGCTTGAGCATACCCGAAGTGGTGAACGATCCGGTTTGGAGCAATCGAAATCGCCTTTTTGAAGTATTCGATCGCCTTTTCTTGGGATGAGTCGGGAACTTGGCCGTAGAGCATCTGGGCGATTCCTCGTA
>DATNNZ010000072.1:0-7398 GCA_035601575.1 Chthoniobacterales bacterium | reverse complement strand
GCACGACCCTTTCGCCAAGCAGTTCTTTGGCTTGCAGTCTGCCCTTTTTCAATTTGTCGCCAGGGAGGGCGAAGTACCAGAGGTTTTTCAGAAACAAGCCGTTTTGCATATACCCGAATTGCGTGAGTTGTTCGATGATGCTGCTCCGTACCTCATCGCGAGGAGTCCCATTTTCTTATGCGACCGCCTTTTGGGATTTTGGCTTGAATACCACACGCCGATCGCTGCCGCCATCGGAACGGTATTTCGCCAAAAGCCGGATGTAACGAAACGTATCTCGCATCGGTTTGACCTTACTTCGTTCATCCCCATAAATCGTTCGAATCGGCACAAATTCGATCTGAAATCCATGGCGAGCCGCCAACAAGAGATTCTCAGTCTCAAAAGCGAATCCATCGTGCGATTCGTTCAAATATGGGAGCAGTTCGTACGAGCCATTCTGAAGCCGCACTGGCTGTCTAAAACTTTCCGGCGGCATAGTTTGCTGATTTGCCACGACATGAACTTATTCGTCCACCGTCGAATAGCCGGCATTCACGTAGCATTCCACATCCGGTTTCCGACGATGAGGTGTGCCTGGGTAGCAGTAGCTTTGGCCAAGAATTTCGGAATTTCTGCGGGATCATGTTGGCCGTCTCCGTCCAGGAAGAGAAAAAACCGATAGCTATTCGCGACCTTGCGCAATCCAGTCTTAATCGCTGCACCTTTCCCTAAATTCTCGGAATGACGAATGACTTCAGCGCCTGCCGCACGGGCGACTGTCGTCGTTTGATCAGGCGAGTAGTCATCGACCACGATGACACGATCGACGTGCTCGAGTATCCCACACACAACCGTCCCGATAAAGCGTGCCTCACCGAAAGCAGGAATAATCGCACAAACACTCTTCCTGGTCGCTTGAATCATTTGCTTACTTCTTGCTTGCCTCAGTCAAGACCAGGATATGAAACGTGCCGGGGATCGGGTGCAGATGCGGATGTGGGTCTTGCGGAGAAATCGGGCTCAGTTGAGCGCTGGGCGCATAGATTGTCTTCGTTGTGGAATCGAAGGCCATGGTGCGAACTCCTAACTCGGTTTTCACCACTTCGTCTACCGTATAAGAGTCGGCCGAATCCTGGCGGATGACCGTCAGCGTGCCGTCCCCGCAACAGGCGAAGACGCGCCGCCGCACCGGATCGTAGATCGTGGCATCGACCCATTTTCCGATCGGAAGGGTTGCCACGGTTTCCCCTGATAGGCTGTCGACGACTAGGAGAGTCTGATTCCTGCAGCCGATAAAGAGCCTGTTATGCTGCAGGTCAATTCCCATGCTGCTGGGGCTGCTCCGCGCGGGCAATGGCCAGCGCTCGCTGACTTTGGCTCCGGCGGCATCGATTTTCAGCACCTCATCCTTGTCTTCAATATTTACGAAGATTGCGCCTCGCCCATCGGTCTGGGCGAATTCCGGCTGGCCATCGAGAGACAGCGTACCGACAATCTGAGCGCGCACCGCGTCGATTATGGTGGCGTTACGGCTGTCCCCATTGAAGGTAAAAATGCGGCGGGTTACAGGTTCGTAGCAAATCGCGTCTGCGTCGGGCTGGGCTTGGATTGTCCCACTTACCTCCAAGGTTTTCAGATCGAAGAGGATGACGTTTCCCGCGTCACCATCGCTGACAAACCCGCGATTCAACTCGGGCACAAGCGCAACCCCATGTATCTCCCGGCCAGGGATCGAGCGAATCTCAGTGCGACTCGATAGGTCGATAACGACCATCCGATCTTGATGAGCCACATAGAGACGATGTTGCTCTGCTTGCAGAGCGGCATAATCCCAGTTTCCATCTCCGCCCACCGGAATCCGGTCGCTCACTGTCCAGCCGGGAGAAGCATCCGCCCGCAGACATGCAGTTGTCGAGAGCATGACAATCGCGCTAACTTCACAAAAGACCCTCATCCGAATGCCTGTGAACTGAAAGAATCTCATAGCGAAAATCCTCAGAACAAGATTTTGAGCGAGGTTTCAACGAACGGAGCATTGTTCGGTGAGGTCTGTTGGCCAAAACGAATATATTCGAACTTTCGGTAAACCGTGCTACCCGCCTCGGTTTCCAGCCTGACATTCTTGAATAGCTGCAGCCGGACACCGCCGCCGACGCGCACCTCCGAATAATCAAGTAACGCATTGTTATATTTCGTGCTACCGACATTGGGTCCCAGGGTATGGGTACCGACATTCGTTCCGACGCGAAAGGTTCCGCCAACACCCTCGGCGTTCGCGAACATTGTGATTCGAGAGTTCAGATGAAAATCTACTTCCGGTTTCGGGAAAACCAGATTGAAGGTCCAACGGTCGTTGGGTTCCCAGTGCACTCCGACCTCTGGTATAACCATGTGGTTGGAGTTGGACTCGGCGGCGATACCAAGGATGTAATAGAGACTATCGTTGCCGCATGGAGCGTAGCGTAGACCGATCTTTCCGCCAATCCCAAGATCATTGCTGTTGAGACTGACGAAATCGGACGCGACACGACCTGTGACCTCACCGAATAGTGTGAGCTTCTCAGAATATTTATAGCGAAGACCAACGCCGAGCTCGATCTCTTCGAGCTGAGACCGCAATGGAATCATTGGTTTCGTTCCTGCTTTCAGCTGGGGAAGATTAAAGAAGAAGCCTTTGTAGGATGCTCCAATCGTGAACGCTAGCGAATCGGTAATCGGAACACCAAGGTCCAAATTAGCGAAGATGTCTTGTTCGCCGATGTTCCCAAGTGGAAATCTTTGGCCTCTGCTATTTCTAGAGTCGGCGTTATTGTCGTTGAAGCTCGCACGACCAACCCATGAATAGTCAACTCTAGCCGAGAGTTCGTATTGAGGGTGCGGTTGCAGTGTCGGCAGAGGCATCGGGTTCTTTTCGAGGTTCTGAACTTCTTCTTTTCCGGCGGATTCCTGGCCATGTGCACCGGTAGCACCACTGAACAGAACAATGATCGTCAAAACCGATCGAGCCGAGAATCGGGATCTCTGACAGTGGAGCCAAAACCAAGTAGAACGATGTTTTGCGTGCGGCATAGCGTGTATGGAATTAGTCAAGACGGCGCTAATAGAAAACGTCGGCTACGTGGGAACTACTGATTCCGGACGGACGCGGAAAAAGCCGGACGAGTGCCGGGAGTGAGGAATCGAGCGCGTACGGGGATAACGGCATAGAGGCAGGACGGGTACGCACCGGGTTTTGGCGCGATAGCAGGGCGAAACAGCGCGACGGTAGGGCGAAACCCGACTCCGCAAGGCCTACGTCGCGGCCACATACCTACACGCCCATTTGCTTTCCCGCCCGCGTCCAGCCTTCCTTAGCCGCAGTAAACAAACAATCCTCCGCGCTTATTAGCAAAGAATTGAAGCGTCGCTCCTCAGTTCTACCATAACGCCTTTATGAAGACCAAGAAACTGCCTCGTGAGTGTATTCCTTTCCTGCTATCCGGCAAGCTCAGGCGCGGCGATTTCGTTGGATTTTCCCTCGGCGTTAAGGGTGCAACGCATAGTGTATTGAGCCAAGATGCCAAGCCTGACTGATTGGTCTGCTTCGTTGTAAGACGATGATGAAAGGTAGGACGGTCCGTCCCGGACCGCCGATCCACGACCCGCTAGAGAACCGCTAAATCTGTGATTTTTTTTCCTCTGTTGTTACTATTTGCTAACGCCCTGAGTAACGATTCGAGTGTCATCCAAAGATCTTTCAATTTCGGCGTCGGCAGCGCCCTCTCGGCGCTTCTCGTAGTCCTGGCGCTACGCTCGACCGGAGAAAATCGCGTCGCGCGTTTCGGTTTCGCCGCCTGCGCCCTCACGTTTACGCTGAGCGCATGCACCGAGCAGATTGCTTTCTGCCTCGGTCAATCGGCTCAGTCGCTGACCGTGCGTCTAGCAGGCGACCTTGCCTTCTGTGCGGCCGCTGTTTGGCCGGTGACGATTCTTGGACTCTGGGCGCAGGGTCCCTATTCATCTGCCTGGAGACGGCGGGTGGGACGAGCGGTTTTCGTGGCGGCCTGTTTCAGCGCGGTTTTGTTGAGCTTCGCCCACGGTATCGGACTGCTTCCGCACCATATTTATTACGCGCGGGACATGGAGAGTCCGGTGGAACGGTTTGATCTCACCGCTTACAACGGCCTGTTTTTCCTTTGGCTCGGTGCATTCGTCTTCTTGCCTGGCCGACTGCGAGGGCGATTCTCCTGGATATCCATAACCGCATTACTGACCGGTATCACTCTGGTTACGATGCGTGCCCTGGCAGAGCATATCAAAAACGTCCCGTCCTGGGTGCAATCGTTCCTCATCTTTTGTAAGCCACTCAGCATACCGCTCGTCGTCACTGGCGGCCTGTTCGACTTTTCTCGGTTTCGCTTTAGCGACATTTTCGCCCAAAAAGGCCTCCGCATTTTACTGGGAGCTTTGCTTGCTCTGGGCAGCTCATTTCTTGCTCGTACGGTTTTTGGATTATCGGTGGATGAAAATATACATTCGGGCGCCTTAGCGGTGCTCGGATTCGCTGCAATCGTCTGGGTAGCGATCATTTGCTATGCGAGAATCACCGTGCTGAGCGATTGGTTGGTCGATCGGCAAATTTTCCGCCAAGCAGATTACCAGCGTGCGCTTAAGTCATTTCGCGAGGCTATCGCGACCGAATCTGAACCGGCGGCAATCTTTAATACTGCAAAAGAACTGGTGAGGAGCGCATTGCGCATCGAAGACGCTAGTATCCGTTCGGACGGCACGGTGCAGGTTGGTTCCGTCGGGGCACTTTCCTCGGATTTCGCCCGGGACGGTGTGTTCACAATCCAAAAAGGGGAGGAACCGGCGCCATTCTACCTCGCGATCTCACCGGGTCCCCGTCGCCATACGCTTTTCAATGCCGAGATCGATTTTCTGCGGGAAGTCTGTCTCGCAATTGGGCGCCGCCTGGAAATAATCGACCGCGAAAAAGAAAATATCGAAATGGCTCGCCGAGAGGCGCAGCTAGTTAAACAGTTGGTGGAAGCGGAGCTCCGAGCTCTTCGAGCTCAGATCAATCCACATTTTCTGTTCAACTCCTTGAACAGTATCGCTGCCTTGATTACGGCTGAACCACGAGTCGCCGAGGAGATGATAATCCGACTAGCCAAAATCTTTCGACACGTGCTAACTCATCACGATCGTCCCTTCAGCTCAATCGACGAAGAGATCTCCTTTCTTAAAACGTATTTGCAAATTGAAAAGGTCCGATTCGGCGAGCGCCTTCAAGTTCGCTTTGATATTCAGGAGTCAGTATTGCAGTTCATGGTGCCAACACTGATCCTCCAACCATTGGTAGAAAACTCAATCAAGCACGGATTAGGACCGAAGGCGGGCGAGAACCAACTGACGATTCGTGTTCGCCAGCGATCGGGTTACCTTGAATTAACCGTTGAAGATAATGGTGTAGGTGCGAGCATGCCAAAAAAGCTAGTCGGAGGAAGCTCTTCCGGGTTTGGGCTCCGGAACCTGGAAGAGAGACTGCAAACCATCTACCGCGGCAACGCTCGGTTCTCTTTTGAGAGTCAGCCCCAGATCGGATCTCGCGCCCAGATTTTGATTCCTATTCCGGCGTCAACAAAAGCGATCAATCCGACACAGAATTATCTTTTGTCCCCTTGAGCAGCATCAAAAGTGTTTAACGTTATTTCCGCAACCTCGCGCAGAATGTTCACTACCTCTTCTGGCTCGTCGAGCATCGCGTCATGCCCGCAATGGATCGTACGAATTATCCAGGCGGGGTCTTCCAGCAATTTCTCGTAGAACCGCCTGAAGGGGCTGGGCGCCCATGCCGATGCCAAGGCAAATATCCGTTGTTTGACTTTGCGATGATTGCCGTGTAGTCGAATGCCCTCGGTCATTGTGGCCAGAGGATGCGGAGTACTCATCCTGCCTACCCAGGCGCGGTCCCAATCATTCACCTGCAATGCCTCTGCCGGAATTGGGGGACAGCTATAGCCTCCATATCGCGCCGCATTCTTGATTACGGAAAGCTGCATAGATTCAGGTAAGAGCGTAAAAATCGAATCCCCATCTTCAGGAACCCAGGCATCCAGATAGACCAGCGCGGCTATTCGTTCACTTATCAAGTCAGCCACACCACTGATGATCATCCCGGCATAGGCGTGACCGCATAAAATAACGTCGTCAAGCTCCTCAAACTTGATGACATTGACAATATCTTGAATATTGGTCGACAGGTTTATCGTCGCGTTCAGCAGATGACTGCGCTCTCCGAGTCCGGTCATCGTCGGTGTATGTACATCGTGACCTTCTTCTCTTAGGGATCGCGCAACGCGCTTCCAAACCCAACCTCCGCGACATCCACCGTGGACCAAACAATAATTCGCCATCCGTCTCCTTCATTTAGCGTATTACCTATTTAAGTCTTGTTCGTGATCGATCGTCCGGTCGCAACAAAATTCGTTCGGTATTTCGAAATGAAATCTGCGCAAAGGTTAAACAAGACAAAGCTCGCATTACCCGCGTCGCTTGAAATAATAAACGTCGGAAGTTGGGAGACAGATCGATTTTTGGCTGAAGTGCCGTAATCGTTGTCCGAACATTCGCTCCCGCCATTTTTTGCGCGGGACGACGTAGCGCCGCCGCGATTTTCCACAAAATGGAGTTCTTCCGGGGTGCTCGACCCGGCTTAAGGCAAGCTACGACGAGTTCTCGGTTGTTGGGGGGATCGATTGGTCTCACATCCAAATCTTCAACGCAGGGCCCTTTTCTCACGCGCAGGCCAATTATCTATTCCCAAATTGTCCTGATCACGCGGCCCTATTCGTCGAGTAATTGAAAAAACGAAAACTGGTAAGCACGTGGCATGAACCACCAATACCCCTACCCACTTTGCATATGGAAACTCGAAGAGCGAAGCAACGGTTAACCCTGGTTCTCCAAAACCGGCACACTGACCGTCCCGCCAGGGACATGAGCGCCTTTAGCTTTACCCTTACGCTGCTGCTCTCCAGCACAATTGCCGCCGCTAACGCCGACCGACCCCTGTTTTGGCTTTTGATCGGACCCGCTCCCTTAGCCATCGGACTGGTGGCGGCAGTATTTCTCCGACGACGCTTCCTGTTGCATCGGTGTCTGCTCGCCCTGCGGAAGTGGAATGACCAGAGCGAAAACGGCGAAGGAATCACCAGGTTGGGCGAGATCTAAAACCGTAGCTAGTGTACCGTCTCACATATAATGGTGACGTCGTTGCGTTCAAAATGGGCTGCCGGCAAGGCGGTCCGAGCCGGACTGGCGTTAGGAGGGCGCATATCTGAATCGATCTGTAACCGACGAGCAACGCAGCCGCCGGCCCATTTTCAACCCAACCCTCCGGGCCGCGGCCGGTTGGCTGTTTTTCCGCGTTGC
>DATNNZ010000071.1:0-4985 GCA_035601575.1 Chthoniobacterales bacterium | reverse complement strand
GTAGCACGTTTTGTGCCGATCTTCTGCAATCGAAAGAGACCGCCAAACCCGATCGGAAGAATAGGACAATACCGGCTAATGCAACCGTCCATACCTTCGGTCGATGAGCTCCGGCCGTAAATACCACGCTCGGATGAATTGTGTCCCACCCGACAGGGTAGGACGTAAAACCACAGAATCCCCAGAAAAGCCCAGCTTTTCTGCGTTGCCGATGTCATTCCTGGAGAGTGTTCACTGCCACCGGAAATTCGAGCCCATCGAAGCCCTTGACTCGATAGATAATCACAGATCCAACCCAGCTCAGCACGAAGATGCCAATAATCACGAAGCCTAACGTGCCAAAATTATTGTTTAGATTTCCGACCAAGTCCCATACTCCGCCACTAAGGTTGAGTTGATCTTTGAGAAGTGCGACCGCCTCGATCCCTCCGATGAGCAACGCGACCACTACTGACACAAAAGTAATCGTAAGGTTGTAATAGAGTTTGCGGATCGGTTTGATGAATGCCCAACCGTACGCCCCTACCATTAAGATGCCGTCGGTCGTGTCAACCAGAGTCATCCCAGCGGCAAAGAGAGCAGGGAACACGGCCATCGATTCAACCGACAGGCCTTTATCCGCAGCTGCGGCCGAGATTCCCAAGAGAGCGACTTCACTTGCCGTATCGAACCCGAGACTGAAGAGCAAGCCAATCGGATACATGTGCCAGGGAGAAGAGAGCGTCCGGAAAAGTGGACGGAAGATGCGGCCCAATAAACCGCCTGCCAACAGCATATCAGGGCTTTGCTCGGCGTAACCTCGTCCTTTCCGCACCTGTTGAAAGCTGTTCCAAACACCTCGGAGGATTACCATGTTGATGATGGCTATCGAAATGAGGAAAAAAGCAGAAATCGACGTGCCGACTACGTCGCCAATCTCTTTAACGATTTCTATCTGTTTCTCGACTGCCGATGCGCCCAGGTAAACGATCAACGACGCCAGGACAACGATCGTGGAATGCCCAAGCGCGAAAAAAAAACCGACGGAGACCGATCGTTTGCCTTCCTGCATCAACTTACGAGTTACATTGTCGATCGCTGCAATGTGATCAGCGTCCACCGCATGGCGAAGGCCAAAGGTATAAGCCAGAAGGGCGGTCCCGAGAAAAAGCGGCTTGTTGTGGAAAGCAACAATGGCCCAAATCCAGGCTCCGATGTTTATGCAAGCCAAAAATCCGTAAAGACCGATCACTCGGTTTTGGAAACTGTGTGAGAATGTTTTGCTCATCACTGCCGCCTGGAGCAACCGTCTTCGGTTATAAATAAATCACTGCGGAGCGAAAGCAACACGCCCAGGTGAACCATGTCACGCAGAAGCGAATCCGAGATCAGGTCTGCCTAGCTTAGCGTCGTCACGAAACAGCTGTCCAGTCGTCCGTCGCCCGCGATTCCTAATCCTGCCGGTTCATCTTCACTGAAGTGGTGTACGCTGGATACTAGGAGCCGGCTCGCTGTAAGTAGATTACAGCGCTAAGTGTGGCGGGCTATCTCCGCACTACGTACAAAATAGCATCCAAAAGCTGTTTCGGACTGAATGGTTTTGCGAGGTGCGTCTCAAAACCGGTGTCTCGAGAGGGCTGCCCGTCAGGGTATCGTAGCAACGCGGTCATCGCGATAACCGGCACACTTCCACCTCTGCTGGAATCGAGAGATCGGATGTCCTTCAGCAACTCAAACCCGTCACGTCTCGGCATCACCAGGTCACTCAGGACCAGATCAGGATGATGCGTTTTAACCGCTTCCAGCCCTTCAAATCCATCTGCGGCCGAGATAACGTTAGCGCCTTTCTGCCGTAGGAATGCACCGATGAGGTCACGTGAATCCGCATGATCTTCCACAACAACGATGGTCAAATTGTCTAAAGCATTAGGGGGCATAGAACCAGCACCGGACGCAAAAGTCTCATTTAACATTCGACCGAACTGGTTCGGTCGGATTCGGCGGACCGTGAAAATGTTAAGGATGTTCGGCACAAATAGAGTTCTAGTTGTGGTGAACTACATTTGTCTGAATATCGCGACTCTTCAGGAGAGGCCAGAAACGACTGGCTGCTAACTCGAAAGTCTCGAGCAGATTGCACGGTCTGAATTTCGGCGAAGAAAGTGAGGCCGGCGTTTGTGCACCGGCCTCGGAGGCATCCATGCCGAAAATGTTCTACATCATTTGTTCGCGATAAAGAGGGCCGCTGGATTTGGCTGGACCCCAGCACCTATCATGTGGAATTTGCCGGCGTTCGAATTGGTTGGGTGTTTCCAAGCGTCCACGTTGTGCCAGCGCGAGATATTAGATTTGATGAAGAGAATGGGCTTATTCGGCTGGAGCATCCGCGTGATTTCATTAGCAAGGCTCCGCACTCCGATCCCAAAGTCGAATTGGCGGAAGTCGAAAAGGAAGAAATAGATGCCTATTACGGATGCTTTGTGCCACTGCGACGAACAAGTGACATCAGAGAAATGCGACCGGAAGATGCATTGGATGGGTCAGGCCTGCCCATGGCAACGGCAACAACCGACGAATTGTTACTTCACAGCGAAGCCAATGGCGCAGGATCAGGAAGCCAGAAGCTAGAATCTGGTTCTGCTTAGCCGGACACGCGCTAGTGGTTGGCATTTGTAAATCCGCCATCGCCACGGCGGGTGAACCGCGGTAGCACTCCAGATTCTACATTCTACATTCTGGATTCTAGCTTCTTTTCCCTACTATACGGCCGGAGGTCTACCTCGAAAGATGAGGGAGATAATGAACAGAACCAAAAAGATGACAAACAGCACGTGGGCGATCCACGCCGCTTCACCGGCCACACCGCTTAGGCCCAAAAGCTCGGCAATGACGGCGACGATAATGAATATAATTGTCCATTGTAACATAGTGCGGGTTTCTTTCACTATAGTTCGCGGCCCACCAGGAAATGGACTTCTCCTGCTAAATTGATCCAGGCCGCCGTCGCTGCGCCCTTTGGCGCGCCTTAGCAACATTTGTGCTGGAAGACTATAACACGGGCTGCCACGACGCAGGCTTTGCTTGTCGAGTTTAGACCGACACCTACCGTTCACAGGTTGAGCCGCAAGAGCATGCAGCTAAGATGGAGAGAAAGGAAGATCGAGTTGACAAGAAAATTGTGAGCGCCGCTTACGAATACGATGCGGTTGTGGTAGGCGCCGGACCAAATGGTTTAGCGGCGGCCATCCGACTTGCGCAACACGGTTTCTCCACTCTGGTATTGGAACGTCACAAAGACATTGGTGGCGCCTGCCGAACGGAGGAACTGACCCTGCCCGGTTTTCTGCACGACGTTGGTTCAGCGGTTCATCCAATGGCTTTGGGTTCGCCGTTCTTGTCATCTCTTCCGCTCGAAAAGTATGGTTTGGGCTGGTGCCAGCCGGAAATACCTTTGGCGCATCCGATCGATCAAACCGGGATCGCCACGCTTCGGCGGTCAGTCAACGAAACCGGGGATGCTTTGGGGAAAGATGCGAAAGCGTATCGGAAACTGTTCGAACCGATTGTCTCTCGCTGGCAGAGCTTAATGGAGGAGTTTCTCCAACCGATCATTCACTTGCCCCGACACCCTTTCCAGATGGCGACATTTGGAAGTCTGGCGCTGGCATCCATCGACGATCTGATCCGAAACCGCTTTACCCGAGAGCCGGCGAAAGCGCTCTTGGCCGGTTTAGCTGCCCATTCTTTCTTACCTCTGACTGATCCCGGTTCGGCTGGGTTCGCCCTTATTTTAGGAATGCTAGGTCATGCTATTGGCTGGCCGATTCCAATCGGCGGAGCTCAAGCAATTGCGCGAGCCTTGTCCGAACATTTTCGGGCGCTTGGCGGCAGAGTCGAGACTGGCGTGTCGGTTTTGACCCTGCGTCAATTGCCGGAATCACGGGTCGTCCTGTTTGATGTTACCCCGCGGCAGCTAGTTCAAATCTTAGGCGGCCTCCTCCCAGCGAATTATCGGCGCAAACTCGAACGATTTAAATACGGACCTGGCATCTTCAAGATTGATTACGCATTGGATGGTCCCATTCCATGGTTACATCCAGATTGCGAGAAGGCAGGGACAATTCATCTGGGAGGCAGCTTTCAGGAAATCGCACAGGCCGAGTATCAGGTTTCTCGAGGCAGACACGCAGAACATCCGTTTCTTCTGCTTAGTCAACCGACGACGGCCGATTCCACTCGGGCTCCATTAAATCGGCACATCGCCTGGGTTTACGGTCACGTACCGAATGGCTCGTCGTGGGATATGACCAAACCATTTGAGAAGCAAATAGGCCGTTTTGCTCCGGAATTCAAAGATCGCGTTTTGGCCAGCCACGTCACCTCTTCGACCGAGCTTGAAAGAATCAACCCAAACCTCATTGGAGGAAGTATTACCGGCGGCGCCAACAATCTCTGGCAACTGATTGCCCGGCCAATCCTAAGTTTCGCACCTTATCGAACCCCGCTCAAAGGGGTTTACCTTTGTTCCTCTTCGACGCCTCCCGGAGGCGGGGTTCATGGAATGTGTGGCTTTCATGCCGCCAATGCTGCCGTGAGCGATCTGCGGCGGAAAATCTCCCGTTAGCGGCGACTGTCCCGCCAACGCGAATCGTTTGACGGTTCTAGGCGATAGAACGAAGCGATTGACTGAGTTCAACCAAAAACCGCAGTCGCCATCGTAGTGTCCGAGACTGCGCGCGATCAACCTCAGGATCAACCTGGGACGTTGACCCCTGGTTCGAAGCCAAACGTCAATGATCTAGTTTCGGTCCCGACCAGAGATGTGGTAACGCACCGGCCGAGCAACACGGTGGCGACTGCACTTTTTGGTTGAGCTCAGTCAATCGATTCGTTCCATCGCCTAAACGGTGTAAAGCGACGGGCGTGCCAGGACAGTCGCCGCTACCGAAGAAAGACCGATACAATCGCAATTCGCAATACCGTTACGCCGGCTACCCTGTCCCCGT
>DATNNZ010000070.1:0-2002 GCA_035601575.1 Chthoniobacterales bacterium | reverse complement strand
TGGTTGCTCGTACCGTCGAATATTTTGGACGACTTGATTTCGCCTTCAACAATGCCGGAGTTGCGGGAGAATTGAGCTCAGGTGGAATTGGGAATACGAGCGAAGTCTTTAACCGCATCATGGACACCAACGTCCGCGGCGTCTTCTTCAGCTTGAAACGTGAGATCCCTGCTATTCTCAAGTCCGGAGGCGGCGCAATCGTGAACAACGCTTCGCTCAGCGGTCTGAGCGCAATTATTGCCGGACAACCGATCTACACTGCCAGCAAGTTCGCGGTTGTCGGTCTTACCAGATCGGTGGCGCTCGAAGTCGCCGCCAAAGGCGTTCGGGTGAATGCCGTTTGTCCAGCAATTATCGAAACGGAGATGACGGAGGGGCTCCGCCAAAACAATGAGCTGCGCGTAAATTTTAAAAACAGTTGGAATTTCTGTTTGTCGAAGTATACGCAGGTTGAAAACCTGCATCGCGCATCATCTGTCCCAGGCGTTCTCTAGAGGGATAGGTGAACTCAGATGCACCGAAATGCACGAAAATGACCGTTTTTGGGTATGAGCTTGGGTATGAGAAACCGGCGGATTCCGTCCCAGTAGTCCGGCGGAAGCCCCAGCACCGCACCCGTAGCCCGAGTTCGTTCCGGGTTCTGATGCTGACTTGTAATATGCCGCAAGATTCCCTCTCAACCCACCTAGCTGAGTGCCGATTTATCCCCTAAAAGGATGCGATCGGATGAAATCGGATGTTTTGAGCGTTGACTCTAGGTGGTATTTTGACGAAAGTGGCGTATATACAAAGCCCATCAAATGGATACAAACCAACAGCAACAGTCGAAGTCCAGGAAGGATACCGTTATTCGGTACGCCTCCGTCGATGCTGTATCCAAAGCGACCGATGAGGTGATAAACGAGCACGCGCACGCAATCAAGCTGCTTGCGAAAAACTAAGTGGCCGAACCGGTCAATCCGCTTTTCCTCTCCGTTGAGGCGGTGCTTCAAATTCACGACAAGGTTTCTGGTGCCGAAATACTGGACCCTGATTACTTAGATTCTGCCGTTAAGGCTGTAGAGCATTTCGTAATTTATGGCGACTGGTCTGATCTGTTTGATATCGCTGCAGCTTACGCCTTCCATATTTCCGAGGCGCACGCATTCCTGGACGGGAACAAAAGAACCGCCTTGGTCGCATGTCTGGACTTCCTAAAGCTCAACGGGATCAATACCGCCGGATATGACGATTGGGAGCTATTTGAAATGATGATGGCACTAGCAAATCACCAACTCAGCCGAGAGGGCGTAGCCAGCAAGCTGCGAACACTTCTCCCGGTCCGTCTTTAGCGCGTCGATTTTCGGCGGCTCTTCTGCTTTTTGAGATAACTCCTGTATCTTGAAGTAACTATGCGGGGAAGGCTACCGGCTTCCTTTCAGCCAGTTCGAGAGAACCTGCTCTGATACGCCGATCTCCTTCTGTCGGCCGTGGGATCGGCAAAGCTCGGATAGCTCCTCTATTGTTCATTGTCTTGATCCGAGCCTTCGTCTAATAAATCGCCCGAATCGGTACCGCAATGGCCGACTCCGCAGAAGCTCATCGGTAAGCTCTGGAAACAACCGAACGATTCGATGTAGAGTTTCTCCGCTCATTCTTCGCCCAATGAACCCCGAGATTCAGGAACCCGGGTTGCTTTTTGTCTCAACTGCCGTGGTTATCATCTGAACTGCCATATTCTGGCTCGAACGTGGCTAGACGCACAAACGTTCCGGTTACGCAGAAGTGAAGCGTTAAAGTGGCTCCCCTAATTTCGTCGCGCTGCCGATTTCGGGTAAGGTCGCGATAGCCGCCACCCCGCTCCGATCGATCCTGGGCGATCCTAGCGCACCCGTATCCCCGAGTTCGTTCTGGGTCGCGCCGAGAGAAATCTAATTCGCCGGAATGACATTCACATCAACGGCTGGCGTCACCGGACCTAAATGCATGTTAAAAAAGATACGAGAGGGAATTTGGTCGCTTT
>DATNNZ010000069.1:0-6685 GCA_035601575.1 Chthoniobacterales bacterium | reverse complement strand
ATACCACATGACCTGAGCCTCATATCCAAAGTAGAGGCGAATCTCAGCCCGTATCTGCTCAGAGCAACAAAGCGCAATCCGATTCTTCCCCGAAAGCCGCTCAAGGAGCATCGAATCCCACCACTTCAGTCTTAAATAGCCTCGGTATTTGATGAACGGTCGGATGACTTCGGCTTGACCTCTGTATGTGCCGTGAAAAAACTGGGCATGTCTTACCCCTTTGCCAAAGGGGTACCAGCCCACTGTGGAATTTGAAAGCACCAACCGGACCCCAGGATGAAGCGCCTGCTTTGCCGCCCTACCGATGTAATAGCCATGAAGCCCCGAGGCTACTAAGGATTGAAGCTTGTTGTCGACGCTCGAGTGCTGCCATCGCTCCGGGCATGAGTTCTCGGCATGAAAAACACGAACCCCATAACCGCGTTCTTGGAACCCTCTCGCCACGTACTGCAAGAATCGCTCCATCCCGCCCAGTCGCTCTATTGGGCTGGTGGTGAGAATAAAGATCTCGTTCGCCAAGTGTGTTAAATACCTCTTTCGGTGAATTGTGGAAAGCGGTCTAGTTGCGCTCGTGACATGTCAGCTCACTCCTTCAAGAAAATTGCGTTGCACAGCGCTCTATTCCATGGAAGGACTTGGTGAAATCTCCCCTCCGATTTTCGGCCTTCCATTCGGAGCTTTGGATAATCCAGCGAACTCAGGTAGTGGTATGGATTCGCATGTCAATCGAGTTGTTTAACCGCTTAGTCTTTAGCAGGCGCTAATCACACCTTTTGGTATTTCCCAATACCAGGCGGATGCATATCATATGCTCCAATTTTGTAGAATCCGAATCGAGGTGGCTCAAAATGATTTTCTGCGGTAAACGGAGCACAGAATTTGTCCCCGACCAGATCACGCTTGACGAAAAAGGCATTTATGCCCGAAAGTGAACAACCAACGAGATCGTAACCCTTTTGTGAGGCAAGCGATTCGAGCGCCTTCAGGCTTGCTCCGTAATAACTTGTGCCGTCCCACACAAAGTTTTCGTCGTAATCGGCAACTACCGCGATGGGGGGGCGGAACACCGCGTTATATTCAACCACTACAACGCGGGGCTGCACTTGAGAGAGAGCTTCCCATACCCAATAGTCATTGCCATCAATATCGATACTTAAGAGATCAATTTCTCCCGGAAGCCTTCCCTTTTCTATAATTTCGTTGATTGAATCGCGATTAACGAACCGATTCAGAAATGTCAATTTACCTGATTGAATAAAAGACGAGAACTGTTGGTTTATCAAGGCGGCATTCGCGTGATTGCCGTCTATCCATAAGCCTCGCCAACCAGCGAGCAAAAGATAGAGCGTATTGTTTTCGGTACCGTCCCCGACCCCGAATTCAAGAAAAGTTTGGTTCGAAACACCAATCCGATGAAAGATCTCATATAGCATGCCGTCTTCGTCATGCTGTGAGTACGCGCGGAATCCAAATTTGAGGAGCCGCTTAGAATCGCGATTGCGCTCACTCGACAAAAGCGATTCGCGATACATTGAATAGAGAACAGTATTCGCCAAGGATGCCGATCCCTGAACGCCTAGGATCGCCCGCAGGTATGGACGAAATGGCTTGATAATAAACTCGGGGAAGATTGACATGTGCCGCCTTATAGCATTAATTGTTTCTGGCGCTGGAACTGATACTGTAGTTTCCACAGTATAATCGAAATAATACCGATCTCTATCCGGTTCCCCAAGTGCCGAAAGGGGGCGAAGTTGAAGACTTGAGAGGGGAACGGGTAGAATCAATTCGGCGGTGCGGTGGTGCGCGCCTGTCTTTAATTGAGGTTGTCTGTTGTTATCTCAGCGAACCGAGAAAATAATAAAGACCATTGTACCGAGGCGCGCGCGGAATTGGCTTCGCTCTCCTTCGAAGTCAATTGAATGGTTGTGGGATTCGCTTTGCTTCTCCTTTGGAGCCACAAGAGAGCTGGCTCTCCTGCCGGGCTGGCCTCTCGTATGCCATCCGCGGGTTTATAAGACATTTCTGCGTTGCCAGCTAACCGATCCCGAGCAGCGCGCGGAATTTAACAACTTTGTTGGCTATTGCGACCGTTCGATGTGTCTGTTCGACATCGGTGCGAGCTATGGCGCTTTCAGCTTAGTCGCAGCACACTTTGGCGGCACCGCAGTCGCCGTTGATCCTTCGCCCATCGCTGCCCGTCTCATAGGGTTGCAAACTCGACTCAACGGATTTGACAAACATATTCGAATTGTCGAAGCATGTGTCAGCGACAGCGTCGGCGAGACGGAGATGCTCAGTTCCGGTGTATTCTCCGATGGTTACTTTCGAATAACTCGTGGGCGATCGAGTAGCGAACTGACGAAAACCAGAGCTGTCACGATAGACCAGTTAGCCGATCGGTTCGGCGTACCGACGCATATCAAGGTCGATGTGGAGGGCCATGAGGCAGCAGTCTTACGTGGTGCAAAGAGAACGCTAACCCGTGTGGCCCCGCTTTTGTTTCTTGAGCTTCACAACGAAATGATACGCTCGGAGGGTGGCGATCCGAGTTGGGTGCTGGACGATTTGGCAGAAATGGGATATGAAATGTTCTCAGTTGCCAGCGTCAAAATCTACCGGAGCGCCATATTACAAATGCCCATTTGCCGGTTGGTCGGGAAGTGCTGGCAGTCCGTTTGAGCCATCGCGTCTTCCGCTCCAGAGGCTTGGAAAAAAAATCTGGGCTTGTGACTCAATCCGAGCATTGATTACATCGGTCTGAGACTACGGCGCTGGATCGATTGAGCTCGACCGGCGGTTACTTATATTCCCGGAGCAAACGCAGGACCTTAGCATCGACTTTATTGGGGTCACCACAATCCCCACACGGCCGAAGGGCGGCACAGTAGGTCGCCCTTAGACTGCCGTCACCATATGTGTCTGCAAATTTGCAGCCTGCGAATGTAATTCGACTGCTATAAGCGATCACACCGAAACCGAGTGTCGCATAAGCAATGCAATAGATAGCGATAGCGATCACGGCCTTTGGAAATCTGAGGCTCTTGACCGCCAGTACTGTATAGGCAATTAGAAGAGGAATAACTGGCAACCAATACCGCGCATCATAGAAAGGCCAAGCAAACAAGATTCCCATGTAGCAAACCAGATACACTTCGGTCGGACCGATCTTCTTTCGTTTCGTGGCCAAGCCGAGGAGCACGACCACCAGCAGAAGAAGCCCCATCCACGGCACCATAAAATGAAGTTTTGTAGGCAGCTTCGACGTCGGGAAATTGCCAAGCAACTCTCCGAGTTCCCCAAGCCTGTCGGAGAGAATTTGCAGAATCAAACCGGGTACGCTGGCATTCTTCGCAACTCCAATTAAAAACCCCCAGTACTTGGTAGTCGCAAGCAGCAGCGTAGCCCCTCCGCCTACCAACACCCCGACCGCAGCAATAATCAGTTTAGTGCGGATGGAGAACCCTTTCAGAAGCGATCCCCACTCGAGACTGCTTACAATCACGAAGATTAAGGGCGGGAAAAGTGCGACTCCGATTGTACGCACTGCCATCGCGGCCACCGCCAACAGTCCGGACGCGCTCGCCAGAACTGCAATCCTTAAATTCGAATCTACGCGCCTCGCACGACTCATAACGGCGATACAGCTCATGGAACAGCAAAAAAAGGGCACATCGGTTAAGGGAATGGTGCTGTGCTTTATCACTACATACGACAGCAAGGAAAACGAACAGATCAGCAGGATGAGTGTCCTGTCTTCAAAAAACTCACGACTGAGCACGCAGTAGGCGGCGAATAGTCCCACCGACAAGAAAACCATGTTCAAGCCGACGATCACCCAAGGATGGGCGAAACCTGCCTTCAACAGAACAGCCAGCAATGCCGGGTAGCCCGATGGGAGAAAAGTCTTCTGCCCGTCATTCAAAAAACCCCCACCGTGAGCGGCCGACTCGCCCATAGATAATAGGGTGATCGCATCATTATTAAGCCGGAGCGGACTGAAGACTTGAAGTACAAAGCAGATTGCCAAGACTAGCAAGAGGATTTGTGAAGACCGATATCTCACTGAATCGGCAATTATCACCGTGGTCCGTTGAGTCCTGCTTCCACTATCGGTTGCCATCTCGTCTGAGCTGAGAATAACACCATGCGCCAGAGAACGTGCCAACGATTTGGAGACACCTGCCCGCTAAACTAGTGAGCATTTTCCTCATTCGTCGGCGTCAGAATCGGCGGATTTATCCAGGCCGCCGTCGGCGGCGGCTGGGGTGTGGGGCAAAGGATGGCAAACCATGCATCCCAGAAGCTGAAGTAAGAGCCCAAATCCTTGCCAGCGCATCGAGATCACGCGTGTCGATGACTGCCGTGGGAAAGTGCGAGTAACGCAGCGGCCAGCCGAGGGAGACGGTCCACGGAGCCGTAGCGAGAGAATACCGCGCCGTCGTTAGCTCCGCCGGTCACGCCGTACTGCACGGGGATACCCGTACACCTTGCAGAGACGGCGGTGCTTGTCGTGTCCCAAACGTCGGAAGTAGCAGAGAACTACTATCTCTAAGTCACGCGAGAGCGGTAGCTTCTTGCAGATGGCGTCGAGGATGCGCACCCACAACTGCTTCTCGACACGATCGGCAAGCACGACTGGAGTCTTCCTCTTGAAAGCAGCCCCTGCATGTCAACTTAGTCGACAAAAGCTTTGTCTTCACGTAGCCGATTCGCACGTTCAAGGTTACCGGCCGGTCTCCAGCACCAGAATATGGTTATCCCCGAGAATGGAATCACCTGGGAATGCCGCAGCGGCGATTCGAAACGTCCAAGCTATAGGCTTGAGTGACAGCCTGAATGCAATTCCCGCAGTTTAGCCGAGTTAGATTCAAAGACATTCGACATAGCCTCAAGGCGCCCCTTTCGGAATGAACCAGACTCGGTAATAATCATGAGACTCGGCGCAAAGCCAAACTATGAGAATTACATCTGGTTTATCTTCAGGTCAGTTCCGAAAAGGCCCGCTAGTTACCATTGGCACTCTCGTCGTGGGTGCCTTGGCCGCTTACCAAGCCGCCGAATACGTGATCAGGGACGATTTTACAGGCATGGCCTACGCGGGCATGGCTCTCGTGGGCGGCGCGATTGTCATCGGAATTCTCAACAACTGGCGCAACGGAGTATACTTTTTCCTGAGCTGGCTTTTGTTTGAGGACTTGGTACGGAAATTCCTTGGCAACAACATGGCGATCTACTTTGTCAAGGATTTTCTGGCGCTCGTAGTATTCATTTCTTTCCTGGCGGCCGCCCGGCGAAAGGAAGTGGCATTCTTCCGCCCTCCTTTCCTCGGGCCAGTGCTCATCTTTGTGTGGTTCGGCCTCCTCCAGGTATTCAATCCAGCCTCCACGAGCATTTGGTACGGTCTTATGGGTTTCAAAATGTTCTTCTACTACCTCCCATTGGTTTTTTTGGGCTACGCACTTATCAATTCCGAGGCTCAATTACGCCGTTTTTTTACGGTCAACATGGTTCTTGCTCTCATAATTATTTCACTCGGCATCACTCAGTCCATTCTTGGCCACTCCTTTCTGAACCCGGCGATTCAAGCGGAAGAGCTCCGCGAGCTAAGCACTCTCTATCGCGTTTCTTCGACCGGCGCTCTCGCTTACCGGCCCAATTCAGTGTTTGTCAGCGCCGGCCGCTACTTGAATTTCACATTGGTGGCCTGGCTGCTGGCCCTTGGATTGAGCGGCTACCTCCTCCTCCGCCATAAGCGAGGGAGAGTACTCGCCTTCATCGCGATCGCAGTGACCGCAACCGGAGCGTTCCTAACTACATCCAGGGGCGTGTTTATGTGGGGGATGATCAATACATTGGTAACTAGCGTTGCCTTCATTTGGGGTGCCCCCTGGCGACATGGCGCGGCGTTGGGCGTGTTTCGTGGCATACTGCGGGTCGCGCTTGGCGTTGGGCTAGGCATTGTTTTGCTCTTTTATGCGTATCCTGACGCTCTCTTTTCGCGGCTCGATATCTACGAGGGAACGCTTATGCCCAGCAGCTCAAGGAGCGAATTGGCGTATCGTACCTGGGATTATCCCGTACAGAACTTTCTCGCCGCCTTCGACTACGACCGCTGGCCCTACGGCTATGGCATCGGGACCGCTTCACTCGGCACACAATACGTCGCCCGCATTTTTAACGCGAAGCCACCAGGCGTTGGAGTCGAAAGTGGATATGGAACCCTCGTCGTCGAGATGGGGATCGGCGGCCTGGTTCTCTGGATCGTCATGAGCTTGGCAATCACGATCTCCGCCTGGAAGGTCGTCAAAAAGCTAAAAGGTTCTCCCTGGTTTCCTCTGGGTTTCGTCATTTTTTGGTATGCTTTGTTCTTGCTGTTCCCTCAGACCTTTGGCGGCATGCAGCCTTACGAAGATTTCCTTTTGAATGCCTATTTTTGGCTCTTGCTCGGGATGTTGTTCCGACTTCCCACCATCGGGCTCTCGCCACAATTTGCGGCTAACGCCCCGGCCGCCCAACCTCGGAGCCGCTGGGTTCGCTGACTTGCGTCTTGCCGCCGTTTCGCCTTGGGAACTCATAACAGAGCAGATGAGACTATCGCACTCCCTGGGTGTAACATCGCATGTCCGATTGGATGAACAAACATCATGCTCATGTTTTACGCTCACGTTTCCATCTCTCGAAC
>DATNNZ010000068.1:0-62199 GCA_035601575.1 Chthoniobacterales bacterium | reverse complement strand
ACCCGTCCTATTTCTTTCCGTCGCGTGGATTCGAGGCGCAGATACTCGATTGGGCGATTCTTCAGTCCGGTTCTCGTCGCAATGCTGCGTACGGATTGGGTAACCTTTACTATGATCGGCGCCGACATGCCGATGCAATCCGAGTCTGGGAACTTGGGGTGCATGATGATCCCCAATTTGCACCCCTTCATCGGAACCTAGGATTTGCTTATTGGAATAAAGGCCGAGAGCCGGCGAAAGCTCGTCGCGCTTACGAGCGGGCGGTGGAGTTAGCTCCGAACGACGCCAGATTAGCTTACGAGTGCGATCAATTGCGCAAACGTATGAACGATTCTCCTGAAGCGCGGTTGGCCTCGTTAGAAAGCAAGCTGGATATTATCCTGAGTCGCGACGATTTTTGTGTCGAATATTTGGCGTTGCTGAACCTAACTGGGCGGCATGAGGACGCTTTGGCGTTGATGGTCAAACGCCGTTTTCATCCGTGGGAAGGGGATGAAGGCAAGGTACTAGCACAATATCGAATCGCCCATGTCTCGCTTGCCCGGAAGCATCTCGACCAAGGGAATGCGGCTGCAGCTTTGGAGCACCTCGATACAGTTGACCAGCCTCCTCCAAACCTGGGAGAAGAGTTCCACTATTTAGAATCAAGAGCTGATCTCAACTACTGGAGGGGGCGCGCTCTGTCGGTGCTTGGCCTTCTGCAGGAGGCTGAGGAGGCCTATCTGGATAGTGCGAACGAAGTCCAAGACTTCAAAGAAATGACCGTGATCTCCTATTCGCAACTCACCTACTACCGCGGGCTCTCACTCTTAGCACTCGGACGGGATAAAGAAGCTCACCAGGTATTTTCAGCATTGCGCCAGTATGCGGCGGAGTTAAAACAACTTCCAGCTAAGATCGACTACTTTGCCACCTCTCTAGCAAATATGCTGGTCTTTGAGGAAGACCTTACGCAAAGGAACCGGATTGAAGGATTATTCCTGGAAGGATTATCCCTTCTCCCATCGCATGATTACCAGAGGGCCCGATCCTGTTTTCAGCAGGTCGTGAATCTCGATCACTCGCATTTGCAGGCAAAAGAGCAGCTCCGAGCTTTGGGTGATGCGATCAGTTAGCTTTCTCTTCCCCGTACTAAACCCCCCCAACAAATATTATGAAAATGTCGAAAGTCATTCGCGCTCTGCATTATTGTGTCCTCCTCGGTGTGTTGTTCCTGTTTCACCAGTCGGTCGCGCAGGCCGATTCCGCCAAGATAGGATTCGTCGTAAAGCAGCCAGAAGAACCCTGGTTCCAGGATGAATGGCGTTTTGCCGAACAAGCTGCCAAGGAGAAGAACTTCGCGATCGTAAAGATCGGCGCCGAAAACGGAGAGAAGGTGATGAGCGCGATCGATAACCTGGCCTCCCAGCAGGCGCAAGGGTTTATCATCTGCGTTCCGGACGTAAAGCTTGGGTCAGCTGTAGTGGCCAAGGCGGCGGCTGATCACCTGAAATTGATGACAGTTGACGATCAACTCGTAGACGGGAAAGGAAAACCGCTCTCCTCGGTACCGCACATGGGGATATCGGCCTATGAAATCGGCAAGCAGGTTGGACAAGCGATCGTAGACGAAATAAAAAAGCGCGGGTGGAACATGCAGGAGATTGGTGCAATTAGAGTCACCTATGAGCAATTACCAACCGCCCATGACCGCGTAACTGGAGCGACTGACGTGCTAACTGCAGCAGGTTTCCCGCGCGAGAATATCATCGATGCTCCGCAGGCCAAAACGGATACTGAGAACGCGTTTAATGCCGCAGACATCGCGATCACTAAGAATCCGCGATTTCAGAAGTGGGTTTCGTTCGGACTCAACGACGAGGCGGTGCTCGGAACGGTGCGAGCCGCTGAGGGACGAGGGTTTGGCGCAGACAAAATGATCGGGGTAGGAATCGGTGGTGCTCAATCTGCGCTGAACGAGTTCAACAAACCGACTGTGACCGGTTTCTTTGGTACGGTTCTTATTAGCCCCAAAAGACATGGCTACGAAACTTCGATCGACATGTACAACTGGATCACGCAAAATCAGGAGCCACCGAAACTTACGCTCACCAGCGGTAAACTGATGAATCGAGAGAACCAGAAGGATGTCCGAACCGAGTTCGGCCTCTGAGAAAAGGGGCCGGCTGGACGACGATTCATGAGCAACTCTCTGCGTCTAATTGAAATGACCAAGCGTTTTCCTGGTGTGCGCGCTCTTGATCGAGTGACGTTCTCGGCAGAGCCCGGGACAGTGCATGCTTTGGTCGGGGAGAACGGCGCAGGGAAGTCAACTCTGCTCAAGATATTGGGAGGCATTTATCGACCAGAAGAGGGAAGCCTGATTCTCGCTGGAATCGAGAGGCATTTTCAATCCGCCGCCGATTCAATTGCCGCTGGAATTGCGATCATTCATCAAGAGTTGCACTATGTCCCGAACCTCACGATTGCAGAGAATCTGCTGCTAGGCCATTTGCCGCACCACTATGGTTTTTTCCGCCGCGGAGACGCGATTCGTGTTGCCGGCGATCGTCTTCGCCGAATGGGAGTGGATTTGGATCCGCGAGCCAAACTCAAGACGTTATCCTTGGCTGAGCGGCAAATGGTGGAAATCTGTAAGGCGTTGCTGCGCGAGGCACAGGTTATTGCGTTGGATGAGCCTACCAGCAGTCTCTCTCATCACGAAACAGAAATTTTGTTTCGGTTGGTAAGAGATCTTCAGAAGCAAGGCAAGATCCTCATCTATGTGTCTCATCGTCTCGACGAGATTTTCGAATTGTGCGGCACTTGTACGGTTCTTCGCGATGGCAAGACAGTAGCGACTCACAATTCGCTGGTCAGGGTCGGCCGAGCCCAGATAGTTCAGGAAATGGTCGGCCGTGAGATAAGCGATATTTACGACTATCGGGCTCGCCCAATTGGTCAGACTAGGTTGGAAGTTAACCGGGTGACGGGCAAGAAAGTGGTTCGTCCGGCTAGTTTCTCGGTTCGAAGCGGCGAGATCGTTGGATTCTTCGGCTTGGTTGGAGCAGGCCGCAGTGAACTGCTGCGATTGATTTTTGCTGCCGATAGTCTCCAATCCGGCTCGATCAAACTCGATGGCCAACCGATCCGTATCCAACATCCAATTGACGCAATCCGGCGTGGGATTGCTTTTTGTCCGGAGGATCGAAAGGAGAGCGGGATCGTGCCGATCCGTTCTGTCACAGAAAATGTTGCGTTGAGCGCACGACAGCGAGATGGCCTTCGTAAATTCTGGATCGATTTTGCCGGAGAAGCTCGAGTGACCAATGAGTTCATTCAGAGACTGAGGATCAGAACGCCCAGTCGGCGGCAGAAGGTACGCTTCCTTTCCGGGGGTAACCAGCAGAAAGTGATCCTAGCGCGTTGGCTAAATCAACCTGACTTAAAGGTAGTTATCATGGATGAACCAACCCGCGGGATCGATGTGGGAGCGAAACACGAGATTTATAACATCATCTATCAATTAGCTGAGCGAGGATGTGCTGTCATTGTGGTATCAAGTGAATTGCCGGAGCTACTCGGCATCGCGGATCGCATGATCGTGATGCGGAGCGGAGCTATCATCGCGGATGTCCCCCGAGAAGATTTCTCGGAGCATCGCGCCCTGAGCTTGGCATTGCCCGATGAAAAAATAGCATGAAGCTATTGACGAAAACTAGCTGCCTGTCGGCCTTGAAGGCTTTTCCGTCGCGACGCGAAAGTTTCACAGCCCAGCCCTATGGCCCGCTCTTTCTTCACTAAACTCACTATTTGTTATGTCGCTCAATTTCCAAGTCCGACGCGCTGCGAGTGAAGCGAAAGTGCCGCGACCCAGTTCCGATTCGCTTCTTCGGCGGTTCTTAGCGTTTCTGCTGGACTACAATCTAGTTCTTATCTTTCTGGCGATCTTCATCGCGCTGTCCCTGTCGGTGCAGTATTTTTTTACTGTTCAGAACATGCTCGGTCTTGCGCTTTCCGTCTCGCAGATTGGGATGGTTGCTTGCACGATGATGTTTTGTCTTGCATCGCGCGACTTTGACCTTTCGGTTGGCTCGGTCGTGGCTTTTACCGGCGTATTGAGTGCTACGGTAGTGAACGCGACGGATAACCTCTGGTGTGGGGTGGCTGCCGCCCTGCTGAGTGGAGCGATCATCGGTTGCGTAAACGGGATGGTCATCGCCTACCTGCGAATCAATGCGCTCATCACAACTCTCGCGACGATGGAGATCGTTCGAGGGTTAGCTTTTATCGCGTCTCACGGACAGGCTGTTGGTGTTAGCAATGCCGATTTTATCCTGTTTGCGGGCAGTTCCTTTCTCGGTATTTCCATGCCTATCTGGACGACTCTCGCTTGTTTTGTCCTGTTTGGGTTCTTGCTCAATTCGACTCTTTACGGTCGAAACACACTGGCCATCGGCGGCAACCCCGAGGCATCGCGGCTCGCCGGAATCCGGGTCGAACGAACGCGGGTAATTATCTTTCTCGTGCAGGGACTGGTCGCCGGACTCGCTGGAGTCATTCTCGCGTCACGAATCACCAGTGGCCAACCTAACTCGGCCGGAGGATTCGAGCTCAACGTGATCTCTGCTTGCGTACTCGGGGGAGTTTCGTTGAAAGGGGGCACCGCAACCATTTCGGGTGTGATCGTGGGCGTTTTTATCCTCGGCACAGCCGAGAATGTGATGAATCTTTTGAATATCGACGCCTTCTACCAATATCTGGTGCGTGGCGCCATCCTTTTAGCCGCTGTGCTGGTTGACCAGCAAAGAACACGCAACGAGCGGGACTGATGTTTCACATTCTGGGTAGCGGCGACTGCCCGGCTATATTCCTTTCGCTAGGATCGAGAGATTTTCGTGAAGCGCTCGGTTTACCTAATCACAAAAGCGCAATTACCATTTGTCCTTCTTGAACCGTAGGGGATTACGAACGCGGACCGTCGTGACGGCGACTCGCTCAAGCGTTCCCTGCGGCACGCATTCCCGTTTTCGCGTTACCAGGCTATAAATTGGGCTACTTTCATTGCGCCAATTTCATTTTAACGGGCGTGCGTAAACGCGGGACCGCTGCCGATCCTCCATCCGTGGACGAGCGTTCCAGTGACTCAATGAATCGAGGTGCCGATAACATTAACCTCGGCGGTGGAGACGTAGCCGTTATATTCCTGCAAGCCGGGCGCGTGGGCCATTACTGTCGTCGCAAGCGACGGTGTAAACGCTACAAGTCTCCTCGGCAACGTGGGTGTCTTCTTGCGCGGTTGCGATAGGAGTAGATTGAGAAACAGGATTGAGCTTCTGATCGAGTTAAGTGGCCTGTTTCGAATTGGTTCCGGGGTGCTCGTAACACCCCGGTTCTGTTGAAGTGGTCTTTTATTGCGCTCCGCTCGTGCGCAGCATCTCGGCCATCTGCCAGAGGCTTTGTTGAGTTTCATATCCGCGCTCGTGCGGTGTTCCGCCGTCCTCGATATTCGCCGCGATTACTGCTGGGCTGATCCACCCATTGCCGGAAGCATTCCTTGGGATGGCGTGGAATGAACACTGTCTCTTTCCTGAAAAATAAGTTTGAAGAAATGACTTCAAGTCGTGAGAGATGAACATGAATCGAAACGATACCCAAGAAGCAATTGATAGCGGAAAGACCGTTCTTGGCATTGAGTTCGGCTCGACTCGCATCAAGGCGGTGCTGATCGGCGAGGATCATACACCGATCGCGTCGGGAAGCTATGATTGGGAAAACCGATACGAAAATGGCATCTGGACGTACAGTCTCGAAGAGGTCTGGACAAGCTTGCAGGAGAGTTATCGGAAGCTCAGCAAGGAGGTTTTCGAGAATTACAACACGCCGCTGCAGACTATTGGTGCAATTGGCTTCAGCGCCATGATGCACGGTTATTTGGCATTTGATAAAGACGGAAATCTACTCGTCCCGTTTCGTACATGGCGAAACACCACGACCGCGCAGGCTGCCACGGCCCTCACTGAACTGTTCCAATTCAACGTTCCCCACCGTTGGAGCATTGCCCACCTCTATCAGGCGATATTGAACAAGGAACCCCATATCAAAGATATCAGCTATCAGACCACCCTGGCAGGCTACGTCCATTGGAAACTGACAGGGCAAAAGGTGCTAGGCGTCGGCGACGCATCTGGCATGTTCCCCATCGATAGCAAGACCAACGATTACGACGCGAGCAAGATCGAGCTGTTCAACAAACGGCTCGAAGTGGATAACATCGCCTGGAAGCTCCCGGACATTCTTCCGAAAGTCCTGGTGGCAGGAGATGCCGCAGGGGTGCTCACCGAAGAAGGTGCTCAGCTACTCGATCCCACAGCCCAACTAAAAAGTGGTATTTCGCTCTGTCCGCCCGAGGGTGACGCAGGCACAGGCATGGTGGCCACTAACAGCGTTGCCGAGCGAACAGGCAACGTTTCCGCAGGAACCTCCGTCTTCGCCATGATCGTTCTGGAAAAGGACCTCTCGAAGTTACACCCGGAGATCGATATGGTGACGACGCCCAGCGGTAAGCCGGTGGCTATGGCACATAGTAACACCTGCACGTCCGATCTCGATGCATGGATCGGTCTGTTCCGAGAATTTGTGGACGCGCTTGGTGTGGAGATCAATCAATCCAAGCTGTTCGAAATGCTGTACAAGAAGGCACTCACGGGTGATGCGGATGCTGGCGGGCTTCTTGCCTACAATTATTTTGCGGGTGAGCCCATTACCCACCTTGAAGAGGGGCGTCCACTGTTCGTCCGTACGCCTGAAAGCCGGTTCTCGCTTTCGAACTTCATGCGTGTGCATCTGTTCTCGGCACTCGGTACATTGAAGATCGGAATGGACATCCTCTTTGAAGAGGAGCAAGTGAAGATCGACAAGGTCCTCGGTCACGGTGGCTTCTTCAAAACGGAGGAAGTGGGCCAGAAGATCATGGCGGCAGCGATGAATGTTCCCGTGTCCGTGATGGAGACCGCTGGCGAGGGCGGCGCATGGGGAATCGCATTGCTGGCCTCATACATGCTCCGTAAGAAAGAGAATGAACCCTTGGAAGCCTATCTCTCCAACAAAGTCTTTGCACGAGCCAATAGCACGACGATAGCTCCTGATCATGGGGATGTTGATGGCTTTACGGCCTTCATGGAACGTTACAAAGAGGGAATCGCTATCGAAAGAGCCGCCGTGCATGCGCTGAAATAGAAACTCGGCGATGATTGATTACGGGTTCCGCGCTGTTCGTCGTTCTCTCGAGAACATGGATCGCGTCCATTCCGAAGGTCTTCGGAAGGTTTTCGCCAAATGCGCGTTCCGTCTGATCAACGCAGTTCCGGCGTTTAAGGAACAGTGTTCTTGAGATACTCGACAATACTGGAATCTTACGAATGATGTCTTGACGGCCGGTGGGCTGGATCCTGGAGGGCGAATATTCGGCATAGTAATTCCGAACCAGCAGTTTGAAGCTCTTGCGAATCTCCCAAATCCGCCGGCGAATTGAGTGGTTTCGAATCCATTGTTCCGTGAGCGGCGCCCGGACTGAAATTAGTAGCGACGTTAAAGCCAAGCACGCCGTTGTCCAATAGTCATCAACAGCTGAATAACACTTCAACGCGCTCTTCAGCATGCGAGATTTCCAATTTAGAGAGGTTCTAGCTTGACCATGGATTCAGCTTTCGGATTGATTTCTATGGTACTGACCTCGCTGGGCTCGGCGAATGAAAACGGAATTTCTCGCGCTCATTTTCGAGATGCATTATCAATCGCCACGCCTTCAGCACTGGCGGCCTCGGAGTCTGCGGTACCTCCTGATTCCGAAATCCGAAAAATTCTCGCCGATCGAATTGATACCCGACATCAAAGTGTTGGCATCGTGGTTGGGGTCGTTGAGCCTCACGGTCGCAGAATAATTGCATACGGTAAACTTGATGCAGGAGATGAGCGTATTCTCGATGGGAACACGCTTTTCGAAATCGGTTCGGTGACAAAGGTATTCACTTCTTTGTTGCTCGCCGACATGGTGCAGCGAGGCGAGGTCGAGCTGGATGATCCGGTTTCAAAGTATCTTCCTTCTGAGGTAAAGGTCCCTAATGATGGTAAGCGAACGATCACATTGACTGATCTCGCGACTCATAGGTCGGGCTTGCCGGGGATGCCTAACAATTTTGCGCCAAAGGATCCGACCAATCCGTTCGCAGACTACTCGGTCGATCAGCTATACCATTTTCTGTCGGGCTATCAGCTGACGCGTGATATTGGTTCCCAGTTCGAGTATTCGAACGTCGGCGTGGGTTTGCTCGGGCACGCTTTGTCTCGTCGGGCCGGGACGGACTACGAAACTTTGGTGACTTCCCGGATCTGCAAGCCTCTCGAAATGGAGAGCACGCGGATTACGCTGTCGCCCGAACTCACGAAACGCCTCGCGATTGAAATGTGGCTCAAACCTTGAGAGCAACGCGATCCAGATCATTCCGGAGGCCTACGCTGAGTGGGCTCTATCGGAATGCCTAGCTATGTTCCTCCTCGTTCGTTGTTGTTCATTGTTCTTCACTGTCATTCGCCGGCTCGGTCTCTAACCATTCGCAAAATTCTTTGTATACCGCGTTGCCGATCTCGATTAGCCGCAGTTGAATCGTGTCCAGGTATTCGTGCAGCCCGACTTGGAAGATATCGGCGATCGTGACATAAGATAGATCGGCCAGGAGCTTACCTGAAAGCCGTTCCGCTTCAATCCGATAGAGGAAGTCGCCCCGTTCCACGCCGCTGATTCGATGCAAAGAATAGTCAAAGGAATCAACACAGAACCGGATTGAACGCGGAAAAGTCTGATGCTTGATGAGGAATTCAGCCACTTTCCATGGAGCCACCTGACCTTGGAAATGTTTGCGATAAGGTTCGCCGGCACTGCACGAGTTGAGCACCGCCAGCCACTGTACCAGATCGACATTTCCTCCGATCTGTTCTCCTTTGGGTAAAAGAATGTGATATTTTATATCAAGGATACGCGAGGTTCGATCCGCCCGCTCCAGGAATTTGCCGAGCTGAATAAAGTCCCAGCCTTCATCGTGAGCCATCGTTGCATCGGCGATCCCTTGAAACAGATGGCAGCCTTGTAAGACCCACTGGAAAAATTGATAGCTACTGGAACGAAAGAGTCGTTTTGCTTCGCCGGAACGAAAGTCGAGAAACATTCGATTGAGCTGCTCAAACATCTCGGAAGAGATTTGTTCACGCACAGTGCGAGCGTTTTCGCGCGCTGAACAGAGGCAAGAATAAACGGAGTTGGGGTTCTTCTTCTCAAATGAAACAAACTCGACAACATTTTCTCCGTTTATTGCGGGATACAACTTCTCGAACAGTTTGGTGTCCTCGAGGGAATAAATGATCGATTCCCAATGCTGTTGACTGTACCGATTTTTCACCAGGGTCGCGTCCAGCATAAGCTGGAGGTTCACATCAAGCATTCGGGCATGATTTTCCGCGCGCTCGATATAGCGGCCCAGCCAGTAGAGCGAATCGGCGACTCGGGAAAGCATTTCTTTAGTGCAAAGGTTCGATGTTGCCGTGAACGGATTTTATTATCAGATCATTCATTTAAGACCCAGGTGTCCTTACTACCACCGCCCTGCGAAGAATTTACGACCAAAGAGTTTTTCCGGAGAGCAACCCGGGTGAGGCCACCGGGAATGATCGTAATTTTCTCGCCGAACAGAATGTACGGTCGCAAATCGATGTGCCGGCCTTCAAAACGACCATCCGAGTAGGACGGACACCGGGAAAGCTGGACCACCGGTTGCGCAATGTAGTTTCGAGGATTCGCGTTAATGGCAGCGCGGAATTTGTCTCTCTCCGCAGCAGTTGAATTAGGTCCCATCAACATTCCGTAACCTCCGCTTTCGTTTGCAGATTTCACCACGAGTTCCGGAAGATGCTCAAGGATGTAGGCCCGATCTGAATCGAAGTGGGAAAGATAGGTAGGTACGTTGGGAAGAATCGGGTCCTGGTCGAGATAGTACTTAATCATCTGGGGGACGAAGTAGTAGGTCGCCTTGTCGTCCGCCACTCCTGTCCCGATCGAGTTGGCCAGGCTTACATTTCCTTTTCGATAGACATCCACGATGCCGGAAACACCCAGCAAAGAATCCTTTCGAAACACCGCCGGGTCGAGAAAGTCATCGTCAATCCGGCGATAAACTACGTCGACTCGGCGTAAGCCTTTGGTAGTCTTCATCATCAGGTAACCATTTTGGATCACCAGATCGGCACCGACGACAATCTCGATGCCCATTGTCCTGGCAAGAAACGAGTGCTCGAAATAAGCGGAGTTGTAGATCCCTGGGGTTAGCAGCACGACCGCCGGCTCGGGATTATCATCTGGCGCGATATAGCGAAGAACGTTTAGCAGCTCCTGGCAGTAACTGTCGACCGGTTGCACCGCGTGCCTCGAAAATAAATTGGGGAACACGCGTTTCATTGCCTGGCGGTTCTCCAGGAGGTAGGAAACTCCCGAAGGGCATCTTCCGTTGTCTTCCAGAACGAGGTATGTTCCATCGCTGTCCCGAATCAGATCAGTCCCACAGATGTGCATGTAGATGCCCTTTGGCACATTGACTCCCATGAACTCCGGACGGAAATGTACCGCGCTCTCCACGATCTCGCGCGGCACCACCTTATCCTTGATAATCCGCTGTTCGTGATACACATCCTGCAAAAAAAGATTCAGCGCGGTAATTCGCTGGACCAAGCCCCGCTCGATTTGTTGCCACTCGCCAAACGGAACTATCCTCGGAAGCAAATCGAATGGGAAAATGCGCTCGGTCCCTTCGTCATTGTTGTAGACCGTGAATGTGATTCCCTGGTTGAGAAACGAATTGTCCGCAGCCGATCTTTTCCGCTCGAATTCTTCGGGGGTTAACTCGCTGTACCGCTGGTAAAGCCGGTCGTAGTGCGTTCTAATCTGACCTGAGGGTTCAAACATCTCGTCGAAAAACGGGCCGGGGTCATAATTATCGAACAGCATTCCCATAATGATCGTAGTTATGGTTAAACCCCTCTGCCGAGGCGAAGCAAGCTATCATTGAGCAGGCACTATGCCTAGCGGGCGAATTCGCTTACGATTTGCCGCCAGGCGGGTTCGGAGTATGTTCCTTAAGCAACAATGACTGCTTTTAGTATTCTGTTGTTCGTTGGAACTTTTGCGCTTTCGCTCTGGGCCACCTGGAGAGTCAAAGCGACTTACGCTAAATATAGCCAGGTCCCTTCCTCGGTCGGTTTATCTGGCGCCGATGTCGCCGCCCATATTCTGCAGCGAGCCGGAATTGGTGACATCCAGATTGTGGAATCCAACCAGCTGCTGGGAGATCATTACGACCCGATGAACAGGCGGCTGGTGCTCTCCTCGGATAATTTTCGTGGCAATTCGACGGCTGCCATGGGCGTGGCTGCGCACGAGTGTGGCCATGCCATACAGCATAAGCTGGCTTATGCGCCTCTGGGTTGGAGAATGGCCTCAGTTCATTTGGTCGGTTTTGCGAACATGGCGGTCGCATTTCTTCCAATTTTTGGATTCGTTACGCACATGCTTCGGCCGATGCTGATCATCCTGTGCTTCGCCTGGGCTATCATTATGGTTTTTAATTTGATCACTCTTCCAGTGGAGTTTGATGCCTCAGCGCGAGCGAAGCGAATTTTGGGCGAGATGGGCTTCTACCGGAGTCAAGCGGACGCAGAGGGCGTTAACAAAGTACTGGATGCTGCGGCGCTGACCTACGTGGCTGCTTTTATCACCGCTCTGGGCTATCTTCTGTACTACCTGCTACCTCTTCTAGGAGGCGGCCGGCGGAACTGGGACTGAGAAGGGAACGCTGGGAATATAACGAGAGCGGGCCTCTGGCTTGTCTTCGGTAGCGGCGACTGTCCAGTTAGGTCAACCGATGTTCCAAACAAAGCGGTGGAACGAAGCGATTGGTATGCCCGACCTCAAGGCGCAGTCGCCATCGCTCGCCATTACCATGCGGGCTCTGTTCGGGCGGACGACATCAAGGCGACTGCGTTCTAAGGCGAGACGGACGAGCCGGCTCCGTTCGGATTTTGAGGTCGGGGGAGGCGGAGATCCTTCGCCGGACAGTCGCCGCGGCGCCGAACACCTCTCCAGCGACCTTCGCGTTCATTTCTCTACCGGATCGCCCTAAGTATGATAGCGTAACCGAATTGTCACATCCGTCAGGTGGCGGTTCAGAGATGGAACGTATAAAAGGATGCAGGCGAGACGCCCCTATCAGCTCACAACGAAAAGGAAACTCATGCAGCATCTTCCTATCCCCTCGCTGACCGAACCCTCACTTTATATCAACCGAGAGTTAAGTTGGCTCGAGTTCAATCAAAGGGTTTTGGAGGAAGCCCAAGATCCGAGCAATCCACTCCTGGAGCGGGTCAAGTTTCTCTGTATCGTCAGCTCTAATCTAGACGAGTTCTTTGAGGTTCGAGTCGCTGGCCTGAATCAACAGCGCCAGAGCGGAATCAGTACTGCTGGTCCGGACGGGATGAGTCCGACCGAGCAACTAGCGGCGGTTTCGGCTCGCGTTCGCAAAATGTTGGACGACCAGTACTCGCTCTGGAACAAGTCTCTGGTCCCCGCATTGGAAGAGCAAAACATCTTCTTCCTGCGTTACGATGAGCTTAGTGCGGACGAAAAGAACTACTATTCCAATTATTTTCGGACCTCGGTATATCCGGTACTGACCCCATTAGCAGTCGATCCGGTCCATCCTTTCCCGCAACTTCTTAACAAAAGCCTGAATGTGGTTGTGGAGCTCGAGGGAAAGGAATTGAACACGAATCTGGCCATTGTCCAAGTTCCAAGAATCTTGCCTCGGTTGCTTCCGTACAAGGCCGGGGAACGCGGCATCTATCGCTATATCTTCGTCGGCAATCTGATCCAGGCGCATGTGGGCGCTTTGTTCCATGGGATCAAAGTAAAAGGCGCTTATCAGTTCCGCGTAACTCGCAACAGTGATCTCTATCTTGATGAAGAAGAGTCGGAGAATTTGCTCAAAGCGATCGAACTGGAGCTGCGCAAGCGTAGCCGAGGGGACGCCGTCCGGCTTGAGGTTCAACAGGAATGCCCGCCGCATATCTCAGATCAGCTTCTGCAGACGTTCGGTCTTACTGATACCGATCTGTTTGCGGTGGATGGACCGATCAATTTCTTCCGATTGATGCCGGTGATCTCAGGGGTTGATCGGCCGGATCTCAAATATAAGCCGTTCGTCCCAGCGATAGTTACTGCTCCCGAAGATCAGGAAGATATTTTCTCCCAAATTCGGCGTCGATCCATTCTGCTCCACCACCCCTATGAGAGCTTTCAAAGCGTTCTGGATTTCATTGAGCAGGCGGCGGAGGACCCCAACGTACTCGCGATCAAGCAGACTTTATATCGTACCAGCGGTGACTCACAAATCGTGGCTTCCCTGGCAGAAGCAGCAGAGAGCGGCAAACAAGTAACCGTAGTGATTGAACTCAAGGCCCGCTTCGACGAAGCGGCGAATATCAAATGGGCTCGAACGCTTCAGGAAGCCGGAGTCCATGTCGTGTATGGAATCGTTGGCCTGAAAACTCACGCCAAACTCGCGCTGGTGGTTCGCAAGGAGGAAGATGGCATCCGTCGTTATCTGCACTTGGGTACCGGAAATTACCATCCTTCGACTGCTCGCCTCTATACCGACCTGGGTTACCTGACATGTGATCCGATTCTAACTGATGACTGTGCGGAACTTTTCAATTGGCTCACCGGTGTTTCCGTGTTTCCCGATTTAAAGAAGATTAAAGCTGCACCCAAGGCGTTGCATGAGTTTGTCCTCGAAATGGTCGAACGCGAGACCGAGAATGCGAAGGCCGGCAAAGCGGCGACGATCTTTGCTAAACTCAACTCACTCGTCGACACGGAAACAATTCAGGCACTCTACTTGGCATCACAAGCGGGTGTTCAGATCCGGTTGTTGGTTCGAGGAATCTGCTCTTTGCGGGCTCAGGTTCCTGGCGTGAGCGAGAATATCGTCGTACGCAGTCTGGTCGGACGTTTTTTGGAACACAGTAGAATCTTTCGATTCGAGAATGGGGGCAAGCCGGCGATTTATCTCGCCAGCGCCGATTGGATGCCTCGAAACTTTTTCCGGCGCGTTGAAACCTGTTTTCCGGTTGAAGAGCAGGATCTCAAAGCACAAATCGACCAAATGCTGGAGTACTACTGGCAAGATAACGTGAAAGCAAGAGAGCAGGTATCCGATGAACTAATCTACCGTCGGCGGCCGATCGAAGGGGATCGAATCGATGTGCAGGCGCTCTTTCTCGAGCAGATTCCTAAGCGAAAACGGGTTGATATCGAAGCCAAGCCGGTTGTCGTGAAGACTCCTGGAAAAAAGGAAGCCCCAGCGGGAATTGGTCAACCGACCTAGCAAACAAATTCAGAGAATAGCCGCTACGTTGCTGTATTCTCCGAATTTGTTTTCTGTGGGGTCGCTCGCTTTTTTCGAGTCGACTCTCGCTTGGCAAACTCCCAGCCGATTTTCCCTTTGTTCAGGGTAAGAATCGCATCAAAAGGCCGCCCCTTTTTGGATATGAATCGACGGAGCAGCTCGCTTTTTCCTTCGGTGAGCATCTTCTTAAGCTGATCGGCAGGCACCTCGCGCTGCAGAATTGTTTTGCTCATCTTAAACGTGCAGGTGCCTTTGGGCACATTCTCGCAAATGTAGACTGAACCTAAGTCGTAAACGGAACCAGTCCCGCAAACCTGGCAGGGCCCGACTACCTGGTGGATCGCCGGATCGACTTCTACACTGGCGGATGACCCATTATTTTCGAACGAGAACTGTGGCTTATTCTCCTCATTCAAAACCAGTTGCGCCGAGAATAGGCGCCCCGTCTTGCTGCGGAAACCATCAAGCGGTCCAAGCTTTCTTTCCCGTACCAAAACGGTCGCTTCTTCCGGGCTCAGTTCACGGCTGGCGATGTTTTTGAAAAGTCGATAGCCACACGTCTCGCAATGATAAGTGCGGTAATCCTCTTTGAGTTGGGGCGCTCCACAATTCGGGCATTTAACCTCCAGGGTCACATAGTTGCCCTCGACCACATCACTCTCGAAATTCTTTGCTTTATCAACAATTTGTCGGGTCAGATCCTTGATCTTAGACATGAACGCGGGCCGTTCGAGCTGGCCCTGTTCCATTAACTTGAGTTGATACTCCCATTCTCCAGTCAGCTCAGGTGAGGAAAGTAATTCGATTCCGATTCCCCGCAGCAATGTAACCAGCGAAATTCCTTTAGCTGTCGCAATTAGCTCGCGACCTTCTCGGCTGATGTAACCATCTTGGATTAATCCTTCAATGATCGCAGCGCGGGTGGCCGGCGTTCCCAGGCCCTTTGCCGACATTGCATCTCGCAACTCTTCGTCATCCACTAGTTTCCCGGCGCTCTCCATCGCTGAAAGCAGCGTCGCTTCGGAAAAGCGGGCCGGCGGCTTAGTCTGGTTTTCCTTGATTTCCGCGTCACGCGTCAACGCGGACTCGTCACCATTCAATTCCACCAAAACATCGCTTTCGCCCTCACCGGAGGCTTGCCGGCCATAGACTGCCAACCAACCCGGATCTTTGATGATCCTTCCCTCGGTCTTGAAAGCCTCTTCCTCAACCCGCGTAATCCGGGTGGTGACTTCAAACTGTGCAGCCGGAAAAAAGACGGCCACAAACCGGCGAGCGATTAGGTCGAAAAGCTTTTGCTGAGCCTCATCCAAATGCTTGGGATTCTCGCCAGTAGGAATGATAGCGTTATGATCGGTTATTTTTGCGTTGTCAAAAATCCGTTTGCTGGGCCGCACCCAATCATTTTGTAGGACTTTGTGAGCGTGCGGCATGAGTGCTGGATCGCGCAAATTGCGAAGGACATTATTGGCTGTGGCCAAATAGTCTTCCGGCAGATACCGGGAATCGGTCCTCGGATAGGTGATCAGCTTGTAGCGCTCATAAAGCTGCTGAGCAATCTGCAGTGTTCGTCGCGCGGAAAAACCGAAACGACCGTTGGCCTCGCGCTGTAACGAAGTGAGATCGTAGAGTAGCGGGGGAGCCTGAGTCGTCGGCTTCTTTTCCTCGGAGATTGTCCCGGTTTTACCGACAACTTTGGCCTTGATTGCCTCCGCCTTTTCAACCGACCAAATCCGCTCTGCTCGACGATCTTCGTCAGTATCCTTGGTAAACGCTTCGTCGAACCAGCGTCCGCGATAAGATCCTTTAGCGATTTCAAAATCACCAAATAGCTCCCAATAGGTTCGTGGTTCGAAACTGCGGATTTTCTCTTCCCGCTCGACCAGAATCGCCAGAGTAGGAGTTTGCACTCGACCCACCGGAGTCAACTGAAAGCCACCAACCTTCGAGTTGAACGCCGTCATCGCTCTGGTGGCGTTTATTCCAACCAGCCAGTCGCTTTCCGAACGACAGACAGCTGCTTCGGCCAGCGGAATCATTTCTCGATCGCTACGCAAGTGCTCAAACGCGGATCGAATCGCTTCAAAAGTCATCGACTGCAACCAGAGTCGTTGCAACGGTTTATGGACCCCAGCGAGTCGGATTAAGTAGCGAAAGATCAGTTCGCCCTCTCGCCCGGCGTCGCAAGCATTGACGATCAGATCGACGTCGTTGCGCTTCATCAGCCGTTGCAAAAGCTTGAACCGCGCTTCCGTCTTCGCAATTGGCTTCAGCTCAAATTCTTCCGGAATAATTGGCAGACTCTGAAAGCTCCACTTGCCGCGCCTCTTGTCCAGTTCGCCGGGCAGGCACAGCTCTACCAGATGGCCAATGGCCGATGAAATAACGAACCGGTCATTTTCGAAGTATTCGCCTTTCTTCTCGAATTTCCCTAGAGCGCGGGTGAAATCGAGGGCGACACTCGGTTTTTCTGCGATGACCAGCGTTTTACCCATCTGCAAAGTTCGTTTCGTTCGGTTCCCAAATTCGGATCGGGACAGTAAAGGGCAACCCAATAGGTGGCAACTCATTTATTGTTCGCAGACTTCGGTGGCGGCGACTGTGCCTCTAGAGCTTTTCACGTTGCCAGACCTGAAAACTCGGCTGGAGTTTGGCGTCAAAGGAGCTTCACAAAAAACTTTCCCGGTAGTTGCCGGACCAGGCGGCGCATCTCTAGCTGCAGCAAAGCCGCGCTTACCGCTCCTGCGGTCAGACCGGATGCTTCGATGATCGTATCGATAGAAGTCTCGGTTGAGCCAATAGCTTTGTACACGATCAAAAGATCGCCTTCCAGATCGGGCGGTTGACTGGCAACGAGTTCGGGTGGTTTGGGAAAAAGCGTTTGTAAATCCTCGAGAATGTCATCGACACTCATCACCAATTTCGCGCCCTGTTGAATCAGGCGATTCGATCCAAACGAAGTGGGACGGTCGATCGGCCCGGGCACCGCATACAAAGATCGGCCTTGTTCGGCAGCTTGCGAGGCGCTGATCAATGCGCCGCTATTCGCTCCCGCTTCGACTACCAGAAGGCCAAAGCTCAGACCGCTAATGATGCGATTGCGCATCGGGAACGTTTGTCTATCCGGGGTGGTGTCCATCGGAAATTCCGTAACCATGGCGCCGGACGTACTGATCTTTTCCGCGAGTTCCCGGTTCTCGGCCGGATAGATGTAATGCAATCCGGTGCCAAGCACCGCGATCGTTCGCCCTTTGGCCGCTAGCGCTCCTTGATGGGCGGCAGTGTCGATTCCGCGCGCCAGCCCACTCACCACGGTTATTCCGGAATAAGCGATTTGGTAGGAGAGTCGCCTGGCGCACTCGAGACCGTAATGCGTAGTCCGTCTCGAGCCGACCACTCCCATCGCATGTTGGTCTCGTTCTAGAATTTCGCCCCAAACGTACAGAACGATTGGAGGATCATAGATTTCGCGTAGAAGCCGAGGATAAATCTCATCTTCCTGGGTAAGAATTTTGGCGCCGTATTCGCGGATTCGAACGAGTTCATTTGTCAAATCGACCTCTGCCTCCCACGACAAGATCGCTTCAATCGCCGCCTTGGGGAGACCCTCGATCGCCTGCAGTTCGGCTCGATTCGCTTGAAGAATACGTTGTGGATCTTGAAAATGATCGAGAAGCTTGCGCAATCGAATGGGGCCCAGATGGGCCACCATGTTCAGAGCTATATACGCCTCGGTGCGTGTCACACGCGTGATTCTCTCAAGACGCCGACCGCACTGGCAAGATCGCTCCTTGTAATTTTGTCCGACACGAATGCCACACCTAAACCAGAAGCCAGCACAAAGCGTATTTCTCCACCAACGAATTTTTTATCGGTAAAGACCTTCTCGATTATAGCTTCGGTGGGAAATTGGCTTGGCAGTACAATCGGAAGACTGAATTTCTCGAGCAAAGACACAATTCTCGAGTATTCGCTTTCTGCAAAGCCTGCCTTTTGGGTGGAAAGCCACAGGGCGGCCCGCATTCCCAAACTTATCGCCTCGCCATGGAGCATCGTTCCGTATCCGGCAACTGCTTCGATGCCGTGGCCGATGGTATGGCCGAAATTCAGGAGCGCGCGTTCGCCCGAATTGTCGTGTTCGTCGCTGGCAACAATCCGGGCCTTGATCGACACACAGTCGGCAATCAGCGGACCAAGATCGGAAAGATCGGGTTGCGACAAGGTATCCAGCAAATTCGGCTGCTCGATTACGCCGTATTTGATGACCTCCGCGAAGCCCTCGTTTTTTACCCGCTCGGGTAGCGTTTCCAACGTACCGGTATCCGCGAGCACGAGTGAAGGCTGGTGAAAAGCGCCAACCAGGTTTTTTCCGGCCTGCAGATTAATTGCGGTCTTTCCTCCAACCGCGCTGTCGACTTGCGCCATGACCGTGGTCGCTACCTGAACGTACGGAATACCACGCGCATAGATCGAGGCGACGAAGCCGGCAAGATCGCCCACCACTCCTCCTCCCAGAGCTATGATGATGCCGGACCGATCGACGCGATTCCGAGCCAGTGCTTCGCACAATTTCTCCGCAACAAAAAAAGACTTGGAATTCTCGCCACTAGGAATGATCTCTTGGCTGCAGGAAAAACCAGCCTGCGAAAGAGAAGCAACCAGCGGTTCACTGTAGAGGTGGCTGACAATCTCGTCCGTGACGACCACCGCGTGTCCCGCGAATCCGAGATTGCGGATGGCTGGCCCCGCTTGCCGCAAAAGGTCTCTTCCAATGACAACCTGGTAGGTTCGAGGGCCGAGATCGACTGTGATCGAGCGAAGCGCGCTGTCCATAAGTGAAGAGTGGTGCTCGGGGGGGGACTTGAACCCCCACGCCTTGCGGCATACGCCCCTCAAACGTACGTGTCTGCCATTTCACCACCCGAGCGGAGTTCGAGGAGAACGAACTTCTAACATGGCCCAATGCCCTCGCAAGGATTTCTTTCCGCCCGGCGCTCCCTTTACGGTCTGCCTCTGGGCTCCGGAATCCCTTTCAGCATAGCGCGCTGAGCTTCGGCCAATGCCGCTGCTGGACTGGTACGGCCGCTCGTGGCAACCTCGATGGCAGTGGCCATCGAGGTCCAGAACCTGCCCGTCTGCGGAATGTTCGGCATTACTTCTCCTGCCTCTGCACACCGTTTCATTTCACCGAGCAAAGGGTTGCTTCGGGAGAGCTCGTCGTAGAGCGAAACCATTGCCGGGATCCCAATCGGCTTGAGATGGTCTAACGCGCACAAGCTCTCCTTGGTGAAGGCGTATTTCTCTAGGAATTCTTTCGCCAGGTCTCGATTCGGTGAGCTGCGATTGATATAGGCAACCTGGACGCCTATGAAAGCTTTGCCCAAATTCCCGTTTGTTCCGGGCATCGGTACCACGCCAAAATCGATGCCGCTCTTCATGAGATTCGGCCAATCCCAAGGCCCCGAGATCATCATCGCTAGCTTGCCTCGAGCCATTAACTCTTGCGCGATGTCACCGCTCGAAGCCATTCTAGGCAGGACTCCAATATCGATCAGGTGGACGATTTCAGATAATCCCTGGACTGCTCCGTCGGTCGCCACCCCGACGTTGCGAGGATCGTATCCATCGTTTGTCTTTCCGAAGATATAGCCGCCGCCGCTAGCCAAGATGCCCCAGGAATAATAAGGATTGTTATAATCCCAGAGAATCGAATGAAAGTCCGGGTGTTCTGACTTGAGTCGTTGGTTAAAAGCAATCAGATCGCTGAGCTGAGTGGGAGGTTTGCCGTTCACCAGCTTTTTGTTGTAGATCAAGCCGATCGCTTCGAGGCTGATCGGATATCCCCAGAGTTGCCTGCGATGAAGCACAGCATCCCAGGCCATCGGATAAAATTGCTGTTTGTAGGCCGCTGTTACCTCGATCGGAGCAATGACCCCGCCATCTGCCCACTCGCCGACCTTATCGTGAGCCCAAACGACAATGTCGGGCCCCTTACCTGCTTGGGCCGCGAGCGGAAAATTATCGGTGATCTTTTCCGGGGTTTCGATCCGTACCGTAATCCCGTAATCCTGTTCGAACTTATTGGCGACGAGCTGCATGGCGGCGGCGCGGTCCGCATCCATCCAGATTAACAATTGCCCGTTCGTCCAAGCGTTAGCAATATGAGCTCCTGTCAATAGCAGAAGCAGGTTCAGAATTCGATGCATGGGGGGAACTCCAGGGGGTCAATTCTATTTTCGGCGGCGGTATTTTGGCAAGGAAGTCGACTCCTCCGGCGCAGTCAATCCGCCGGTCGCTTCCAGCCAATCCGCGATTCGGGTCGCATTCTGTTCCAATGTACTCTCACTCACATCAACTACAAACTTCGACAGCAACGATCGGTCGATCAGTTCCTGGAGCACTTCTTGTTCGCGCAAGAACAATCCGAGGTCATCGTATTGCGAGGGGTTGCTGGAGATTTTCATCCGCCGTTTTCGAGCTTCTTCGAATGAATCAGGATGTCGCCAGCAGAAAATCAGGCGAAATCCAAGCTTCACTAAGCGCGTTTCCAACCAGGTGAAATCATACCGCCGATTCGCATAGATCAACTGCCAGGCCTGAGTCGATATATGGAAACGATCTACCACCCACGAATAGTATCGGTACAACTCGAACAGTTTCGCCCACGTTCGGTAGGCTTCGAGCACCCGTTCCTCATACTCCGGCTCAAAATTGATCAGACTCGCGCCGTAGGGGCTATCGGTGAAGCCGTTCCACTCGGCAGAAATAATCGGTGCATGATATCGATACTTCCGCACGCCAACGATGCGCGGGTGTTCATTCAATGCAAAGGCGAGATCCGTCTTGCCAGTAAGCCTGGTACCTTCGAGAATAACCTTTGGACAACGTTTAATAACCATAGACGGTATCCAAAAGGTGCGTTGCGTCTCCTGGAGTGTCGGAAGCGTAGCGGGTGGACCTTTCCAACTCAAAACTTCTTTGTTTTGTCAGAACCACGGTAGCTCCCTTCAATTTGTGGCTTGGAGAACGATTATCGGTCTTTCGCGTCGCTCTACCATGAGATAAAGGTTCGCAATTCGGCTATTTGTTGGATGATTTATCGTTCGTTACCGTATGAGTAGCAATTCCATTTGGATTTCGCTGCGAAATCGAAATTTTCGCCGGTTATGGATCGCGACGCTCATTTCGGGCTGCGGTGTCTCGGCGCACGATACAGCGGCGACTTGGATGATGCACACGGTTTCCGGCTCGCCATTCATGATCTCGCTGATGTCGACGGTGGCTTCACTCCCTTTCTTTCTGTTCACCGTACCCGCCGGCGCTGTGGCTGACATGGCCGACCGTCGCAAAATTCTCTCAGTGATGAATCTCTGGTTGGCTTCCTGCGCAGGAATGCTGTCAATATTCGGTTTTCTCGGCGCATTGAACCCGTGGATCATTCTGGTGGCGGTCTTTTGCGCCGGCGCTGGATTTAGTTTTTATGCGCCCGCTTGGTCGGCTCTGGTTCCTGAGATTGTTTCTCCGGCCGAGCTGCCATCGGCCGTGACCCTGGGTGGCCTCCAGTTGAATCTGTCCGGCATTATTGGCCCAGCCATTGGCGGATTCCTCTTGATGGAATTTGGAGCGCCGGTTGTCTTCGTGCTCAATGCCTTTTGCTTTCTCCTGGTGACCGGTGCGGTATTGAGCTGGAGGAGATCGAACCTGCAGGCCAAACTTCCGCTGGAGAATTTTTTTGAGGCTTTTGTGAGTGCGGCTCGCTATGTCAGGTACGCGCCGGGCATTCAGGTCGTTCTGGCTCGAGACGTCGTATTTTCTTTTTTTATCTCCGTGATCCCTGCGCTCCTACCGGTAGTCGGTTTGCGGGTGCTCAATCTCGATTCACGCGGCTTAGGCTATCTCTATACTTCCATGGGGGTCGGATCGGTTGTGGGAGCGGTTTTTGTCATTCCTCAGGCTCGTGCCCGGTTGTCGGCAAATACGCTGACGATCGTCGCTAACGTGCTCGTTGCCTGCGTCTTCGTCCTGATGGCGTTGGTATCCGACGTCAGACTCTTTTGGGTGATTGCCGCTCTGGCTGGACTCGGTTGGACTTTAACGGCGGCGGAACTTTGGGTCGCTGGTCAGCGGGCGATGCCAAATTGGGCGCGAGGGCGCATGAATGCCACTCACATGATGGTGTCCCAAGGGGGTATCGCTATGGGAGGCTTGATCTGGGGCGGTTTGGCGGCAACGGCTGGCGTCCAGTTCGCGCTATTGGCTGCGGCGCTTTTGCTTTTATTCAGTCTCCCATTGGCTTTCCCCCTTTCCATCGACTTTACTCGCCAATTGGATCTGGAGCCGGCTCCTTTATCTACGCATTACCATCGGATGTTTCGCGCGCCAGAACCGTCCGAAGGGCCGGTAGTCGTTACCATGGAATTCGAGATTGCCTCGACTGACCGATGGAAGTTTCTTCGGCTCATGCGCGAGATGCGGCTAACCTATCTGCGCAACGGCGCTTTCCGATGGCAATTAGATGAAGACCTGGAGAAGCCGAATTACTTCCGAATGGAAATGTTCGTCGCGTCCTGGTCCGAACATCTGCAACAGCATGAGCGGATGACCAGGAAAGAGTTGCAAACTTGGCAAAGAGTCTGGCTGCTCCATCGCGGCAAAGGTGAACCGATCGTGAAACACTATCTGTCCAGAAACCGAGAGGTCCTGATGCGAAGGAACGTCACCATCCCGATTGAGGACGCACCCGTTGAGGATCTACCAGCAAAGGCCTAATCGGGTTCGCTCCGCAGCCGACTCATAATCGCAGTTGGTTTTTTTGCTTAGTTTTGTATTTTGCGGAATATTTCGGCGAAGACCGCCCTCCCCCAAGCGTCATGGCCCAAAGCTCCACAATTGCCGCCCCCGCGAGCGTCGCTCCCAAAAGCTCTACTTTTACGGCACTCCGTAATCCGGTCTACCGCAACCTTTGGTTCGCGACACTCCTTTCGGGCACGTGCGTTTCTGCCCACGATACGGCAGCGACTTGGGCAATGAATATGTTGAGTCCATCAGCGTTTTTATTGTCGCTGATGTCAACGGTAGCTTCTCTGCCTTTCTTCTTCTTTACGCTCCCGGCTGGCGCCTTGGCCGACATGGTCGATCGCAGGAAACTGATGCTGATCATGAATTTTTGGCTGTCTGGCACCGCCGCGTTATTGGCCATAGTTGGCCTGTTCGGTCTCTTGAGTCCTTGGATTATATTGGTCTGTGTGTTTCTTACCGGCGTCGGCTTTGCCTTTAACTCGCCCGCTTGGACGGCGGTCGTTCCGGATATAGTCACTGACGCGGAGTTACCGTCGGCGGCAACACTGGGCGGTCTTCAGCTCAACATTTCGGGGATTATTGGTCCAGCCATTGGCGGAATCCTCCTACGGTTTTTTGCGCCCAATTGGGTGTTCGCTTTAAATGCGGCTTGTTTCCTCGTAGTGATTCTCGCGATCCTTCGTTGGAAAGAAAATGTAGTAAGTTGCAAGCTGCCCCTGGAAAACTTCTTGGAATCGTTTACCACCGCGATCCGTTATGTCCGATATGCTCCGGGTATTCAGGTGGTAATGGCACGTAACATCCTGTTCGCATTTTTCATTTCGATTATCCCTGCGCTGCTGCCGGTCGTCGGATTGAAGCAGCTTCACCTCCAGCCCGCCAGCCTGGGGCTGCTGTTCACCTGCATGGGTGCCGGATCAGTTTTCGGAGCGGTCTTTGTTGTCCCTCGAGCGCGCGATCGCTTGTCCTCCAATTCTCTCATTCTGTTGGCCAATCTTGTTGTGGTCATTGTCTATTTAGGAATGGCTCTGGTTCGCGATCCTGTGATTTTCATGTTGGTGTCGGCGTTTGCTGGAGTGGGCTGGACCTTGGCCGCTTCGGAGTTGTGGGTAGCCGGTCAGCGGGCGATGCCTTCCTGGGCGCGCGGAAGAATGAACGCGGTGGTCATTATGGCTGCACAAGGCGCGCTGGCTTTGGGCGGAATTGTTTGGGGGTACAGCGCCAGTACCTTTGGGATCAGTCAAACGGTGTTGGTCGCGGCCGGTACGTTGCTGCTCAGCTTGCTGCTCACGATACCGCTTTCGATCAATTTTATATCTGATCTCGATTTCAACCCGGCGGCGGTCGGCGGATATATCCATCATCGTCTGACTCATATGCCGCGGCCTCACGACGGCCCGGTTTCGATCACTGTCGAGTTCGAAGTCGATCGCAAGCAAGGCAGCGATTTCGTTCGGATAATGCGCGAGGTCCGCCTCGTTCACCTGCGAAACGGCGCTTTCAGCTGGCGATTGCACGAAGACCTGGAGCGTTTCAACACTTACCGTCTCGAAATGATGGTTCCTTCCTGGAATGAGCATCTTCTGCAACAGGAGCGATTGACTAAAACCGAAAAAGCGACGCTGGATCGCGCCTGGTCGATGCATGTCGGGAAGAGCCGCCCCGAGGAAAGAATCTATCTTTGCGTCAATCGCGAGTTGCTAAACCACCGCATTTTGGAGACGCATCCCTCGACCATGCCAGGCAGTCCGCTCGACTTAGGAAGCCCGGAAGTGGAAGATTCGACTCGGTAACGCGGCCCTTGAGGCCGAATAGCAAATCGCAAATCGCAAAGGGCAGCTTGTTCGGATTTGCTATCTGCTATTTGCGATTTGCTATTCGGCCTCAAGGGCCGCGCTACTCCGATGTGACCGGCTCTTTATCGAGGCCGCTCAATGCAGCCTCAAGCGCATGCCAACCGAGCGTCGCGCACTTCAGCCTCTGCGGGAATTTTTTGACTCCTCCGAGAGCCTGCAGGTTGCCCAATCCTTCCTCCGGAGTGTCCTTGGTCAGGAAATCAATGAAACGCCGCTGGAGCGCCAGCGCTTGCTCCCGAGTTTTTCCCTTCACTTGAGTAGTCATCAGCGATGTAGAAGCGGTGCAAATCGCGCAGGCCTGCGATTCAAAGGAGACCTGTTCAATGCCACGTTCCGGGGTTTGCCGGACGAAGACAGTAACCTCATCGCCGCAAGCTGGGTTGTAGCCGGAACCATGGGTTACTGGTGGTGACAGAGTCCCCCTGTTTCGCGGCCGTTTGGAATGATCCAGGATGATAGATTGATAAAGTTCGTCAAAGTCCATTTTAATCCCCAAAGTACTTGGCGGCATCACGGAGCACTGAGATCAAGCGATCGATTTCGGCTTCCGTGTTGTAAAAGTAAAAACTGGCGCGGGCGCTCGCCATGAGGCCTAGCTTCCTCATCAGAGGTTGGTTGCAGTGATGCCCACCTCGGAGAGCGACACCATACTGATCGGCGAAAGCTACCAGGTCATGGGCGTGAATCGTGCCCAGCTGAAAGCTCGCAATCCCAGCTCGATCCGCAACCGGACCAAGCAAGCGAATTTTCGGGAGTTCGCGTAGCCGCTCTGCCGCCGCCGTTCCAAAGAAATGGTCCGACTCTTCGATCTTGCGGCGACCGATGGACTCCAAGTACTCGAGCGCTTTCGCTAAGCCAACCGCCCCTGCAATGTGTGGAGTTCCGGCTTCAAATCGATGCGGGGCCGGTTTCCACTTCGCTTCATTCCAGCTCACACTGACAATCATCTCACCCCCTGTTTGGTACGGTTCCATGGAATCGAGTAACTCCTGGCGCCCGTACAAAACTCCAATGCCGGTCGGTCCACAGCACTTATGGCTGGAAAAGACCAAGAAATCGCACCCGATATCGTCTACGTCCAAAGAAGCGTGACCGGCGCTTTGGGCCGCATCGATTAAGGTCACGGCACCATATTTCTTTGCCGTTTGGCAAACTTGTTTGATCGGATTGACGCAACCCAGGGAGTTCGAAATATGCGTAAGCGCGACCAGACGCACGTTGCCCTGCCGGCAAAGCTCTGCGAGCTCGCTCCATTCAATCGCTCCGGTGTCATCCTGGATTGGAAGAAAATGGAGGATCGCACCAGTCTTCCGAGCAATTATTTGCCAGGGAATCAGGTTCGCGTGGTGTTCCATTTCGGTGAGAACTATTAAATCACCGCGGCGCAGGTTCCGACTCCCCCAACTTTCAGCGACCAAGTTGATCCCTTCAGTGGTACCGCGCGTAAAAACGATTGATTCCGCCTTCTTCGCGTTCAGATAATGGGCAACAGAGGCGCGTGCCTTTTCATACAGCGCGGTTGCGCGATTGCTCAGTGTGTGTAGCCCGCGGTGCACGTTCGCGTGGTCCTCGCGGTAGTATCTTGCCAATTCTTCGATTACCGCGGTCGGGCGTTGAGTCGAGGCAGCGTTGTCCAAGTAGACAAGCGGATGCCCGTTGACCTCCTGCGATAGAATGGGAAAGTCAGCGCGATATTGATTCGCTAAACCGGGGAAATTCACAATTTATACCTTCGGACAGTTGCGAGTCAGTTGCAACTGGGGCCCGAATGGACAACACGGAACGCGGATCGATTCGTCATTTGCCATTTGCCATTTGCTATCTGCTATTGATCGATGGATCCTTTGAGCCTCGGACTTCCCCATCGGCCTCCCTTCGTTTTTATTGACGAGATAGAAAAATTGGAAGCCGGACTGCAGGCGGAGGCGCGTAAGCAGTTCAGTGGAGAAGAGCCCTTCTTTCAAGGGCATTTCCCCGGAAATCCAATCGTCCCTGGTGTCCTCCTGGCCGAGGCGATGGCTCAGACCGCCGGGATCGCAATCGGTGGACCGGGAAAGACGTTTCTGCTTACTGCGATTCGCTCAATGAAGTTCTTACGGCCGATTCGGCCGCGAGAGGAAATTCATTTCCGGGCCAAGCGAGTGGGTGAGGGCGGCGGCTTGGTGCAATGTGCCGTCGAAGCTCGTGTAGAGGGGGAACTAGTCGCCGAGGGGCAATTGATTCTCGCGGCAGCAACAGCCCGTCGGGACTTGAGATCGAGCGGTACGATAGACAATGAGGTTCAGTAAGAAGAAGAACGGACCGTGTAGACGAGCCGCCTTCGCAAATTACGGCCTGCCCGATGTCACTAAATATCTACGATCCACCCAATCCCTCGATTCCTAATTCCGACGGGCTGCTTCGAACGAATGGATTGTGACGCTTCTCGTATCCGATAGTCGTAGAGGGACCATGACCGGGGAGCACCTTGGTTTCGTCCGGAAGCAGGTAAAGTTTCTGCCTGATGTTGGTAATCAAGGCTTGATGGTCGCAACCAGGCAGATCAGTGCGGCCAATGCTTCCAGCAAAGAGTACGTCGCCGCCTACCAGGACCTTCTCTTCAGGCACATAAAAGCAAAGGCTGCCGGGACAATGGCCCGGAACGAGGAATATTCGGAATTGAAGACCTAGAAATTCGCACGAATCCGTTTCATCAATGAAGAAATCAGATTTAGTCGGCTGGACCTCCAAAGCGAAACCAAATTGCTTGAAAAAACCGGGATCAGTGATCAGTGGCGCGGAGTCGGCATGATATCCCACTTTGCAACTGAATCGTTCTTTCACCGCGTGCGCATCCTCGATATGATCTACATGGCCATGCGTGATCAGGAGAAGATTGGGGCGGCGTCCGGTTTTCTCCAACCATTCGCAGGTTCCAGCCGGAGCATCGAAAAGGATCAGGCCGTTCGGGGCGGAAACGAGGTAAGCATTGGTTTCGAAGATACCGCCAATAAAGGATTGAAAGTCGATCATATTGAGTGAAACTGGGTCCAAGGCTGGCTATGGCGGCCGCAAAAATCGTGTTCAGTAAATCTTCTGTCAATTTGTACTCGGTCGAGGCATGAAAATTTTCAAATACCTTGTCGTCTCTCTCACGCTTGTATCGGTGACGACACTTAGCCAGGGACAGCTCAAGTCCAACACTGTGGACTCGCGCCAGGTCGCCATCACGGTGGCGAAATTGCTTGAACAGGCGCATTTCACTCGGCAAAAGCTGGATTCGTCGATGAGCCGCAAGGTGCTCGACACTTACTTGGAGTCTCTCGATTACACCAAACTATTTTTCACCCAAGAGGACATCGATAAAATCCATCAGAAGTATGACGGTACGCTGGACCAAGACTTGATCGTCGGAAATGTTCAGCCCGCTCGCGATATTTACGGCACGTTCAAAGAACGAGTCGAGAGCCGCGCAGCCAAGATCCGCAAACTGGTTAACGAAAATTTTACTTTCAAAAGCACTCGTACCGTCGCTCTTGACCGGCGCAAAGAGCCGTGGCCGGCCAACGAACAGGATGCCGACAACCTTTGGCGGGATCGGATCGAAGGCGAGTTGCTGCAAGAGAAGTTGAACAAGCTTGCGATTGATCCCGGTCCCAAGGTTGTCTCCAAACGTTACGATCAGTTGGTAAAGAATCTGGAAGAGCGGGACGACAACGATGTGTTGCAGCTTTTTCTGAACGCGGTCGCCCAAACCTACGATCCGCATTCTGAATATCTTGGAAAAGGCGATCTAGAGAGCTTCGAGATCAACATGCGCTTATCCCTGACCGGTATTGGCGCAGAACTGCGAGTCGAGGATGGCTACGCCAAGATCGAGCGCCTGATTCCTGGCGGTCCTGCTCAGATGAGTGGCAAAGTAAGCGTCGGCGATCGGATCGCGGCGGTCAGCCAGGGCAAGGATAATTTTGTCGACGTTGTCGATATGAAACTGGAGAAGGTGGTCGAGTTGATTCGGGGTAAGAAGGGCAGCACGGTTCGGCTCCAGATTATTCCGTCGGATACCTCCGATCCGTCCAAGCGGAAAGTGGTCGAGTTGGTTCGCGACAATGTCAAACTCACCGAACAAGAGGCGAAAGCGGAATTGATCGACCGAACTCTGCCGGATGGTACCACGCAAAAGCTAGGCTGGATTACTTTGCCTTCTTTCTATCAAGATATGGAACGCTCCCGCACGGGAAAGAGCACATCCCGAGATGTGGCGGCTTTGATCAAACGATTGGAGCAAGAGGGGATTCAGGGATTGGTGATCGATCTTCGCCGAAACGGCGGAGGCTCTTTGGATGAAGCAATTAAGATGACTGGGCTTTTCATTACGCAGGGTCCCGTCGTTCAGGTGAAGGAGTCAGGTGGCGATATTGAGGTGCTGAAAGATCGTGATCCCTCGGTGGCGTACAGCGGGCCTCTTATCATCCTGGTGAATAAATTGAGCGCGTCGGCCAGCGAGATCTTTGCCGCCGCGTTACAAGACTACGGACGTGCGGTAATCGTCGGAGACTCGAGTACCTTTGGGAAAGGTACGGTTCAAACCTTGTTGGAATTGGGTCGATTTATCCCTCTGCTCGGAGGCTCTAGCAATGACGCCGGTGCACTGAAATTGACCGTCCAGAAATTCTACCGTGTTGCCGGTGGATCGACTCAGTTGCACGGCGTTAGTTCCGATGTTGTTCTGCCCTCCCTGTCCGATAATGCGGAAATCGGCGAGTCCGCTCTGGAGCATCCGCTCGCTTACGATGAGGTGGAGCCGGCCGCTATCGACGTTGCCAATAACCATAAGCAACTCTTTATCGACGATCTGAAAAAACGCTCCACTAATCGGATCGCCCAAGATCAGTCGTTCCAGGATATTCTTGCTGACGCGAAAGAATTGAAGGATCGCCTGAAGAGCAATCGCTTATCCCTGAACGAAAAGAATCGTCGAGACCAACTCGATAAAGACAACGGACAAAAGCAAAAAGAGCAGGCGGACGAAAAGAAAATCCAGGGTCAGGTCCATGATAAACGCTTTGAATTGACTCTCGCCGACGTAGATAAGCCGCAGCTAAAAGCGATCGAGAAAACTCCGGCTCAGAAAGATCAGAAGGCGCAGGACAATAATTCGAATACTTCTGATCCGAACGCGACGATTGAGGACGAGAACGGGACTACGTTGGATGCAGACGCCATCCGGCGGGAGACTCTAAATATTGCCACCGATCTCGTAGACCTTGTGAAAACGCCTCGGACCGCGGGACGCTGACAACGGATTTCATCACACCGCCCCTTTAGCGTCTGATCCCGCATTAGCTACGGCTACGGCTTCCGCCAGGTCGACGGTGCCGTCGAATAGAGCTTTGCCGATAATTGCGCCGTGCAATCCGGGAATCGCCGCTAACTGTCTGACGTGTTCGATCGTAGCGACCCCTCCGCTGGAGATCACCTCACAACGAGTAATCGCAAGCACTTTTTCCAAAGCAGCGAAATTCGGTCCCGAGAGCATTCCATCGGTAGCGATATCAGTAAAGATCACAGAGCCGATTCCGGCGCGATCGATCTGTCGAACAAATTCCAGGGCGTTCAGTTCGCTGACCTCTGCCCAACCCTTAACCGCGACTTTTCCTCCCTTGGTGTCGACGCTGACCGCGACCTTGTCTCCACCGAAACGTTTCACCAGTTCGCTGAGAAAATCCCTGTCCTGAACTGCCCGGGTACCTACCACCACGCGCGCGGCGCCCGCCGCCAGTAATCGCTGAGCGGCCTCGAGCGAGCGCACGCCACCGCCAACTTGGACTGGAATATTGAGGCTGGAGACGAGCTTCTCGATCAACTTCAGATTGCCGTGCTCGCCGGTAAACGCGGCGTTCAGGTCCACCACATGCAAGCAGTTACCGCCCTCTTCTTCCCAACGCGAAGCATAATAGAGAGCACCCTCCGGATAGACTGTGCGTTGATCGAGTTGGCCTTGTCGGAGCCGGACCACTTGGCCGTCCAATAGATCGATAGCGGGAAGAATGATCATGAAAACGAGCCGACAAAGGTTTGCAGAATCTGGAGACCAGCAGTCTGGCTTTTTTCGGGGTGAAATTGAGTCGCTAAGAGCCCATCCGTCGCAATAGCTGAGGCGAATGGAACGCCGTAGTCGGTCGTTCCTGCTACTACTTCTGGATCTGTGGGTACCGGATAATAGGAGTGGACGAAATAAACGAACGGTTCAGGCGGTAACTCTGGGAGGCGCTTCAGAGTTTGCTCGCTCCAGTGCACGGTATTCCAACCAATTTGCGGCACCTTCACGTTTGGACCGGCGAATCTTCGCACCTCTCCCGGCAAAACATCCAGCCCCGGGATGTCAGGTGATTCTTCGCTATGCTTGAAGAGGAGTTGATAGCCAAGGCAGATTCCCAAAAATGGTTTTCCAGCTTCCAGCCAGCTGCGCACCGGATCAAATAACTGTCTCAGATGAAGCTGGTTTACAGAATCCCCAAATGATCCGACGCCGGGTAGGACCAAAGCATCAAGGTTTTGCGGAATGGGGCCATGGGAAATCCTTTGAATCTCCGACCGGACCGATTCCAATGCCTTTGTCACGCTTCGTAGATTACCGGACCCGTAATCGATTAGACCCAGCCGTGGTTTTTTGCGGGTGTTCACTGCGTTACAACACTCCTTTAGAACTCGGGACACCGCTTACCCGCGGATCTATTTGGCACGCCTGATCTAACGATTTGGCAAGTCCTTTGAAGATCGCTTCGGCCATGTGATGACTATTTCGGCCGTACCGTATCTCAACATGGAGATTCATCGCAGCGTTGTTCGCGAAAGCGCGAAGGAACTCTTCGACCAAATCGAAATCAAAGCTGCCAATCGAACCGGGTATTTCGGTCGTTCGAAAACTGAGAAAGGGGCGTCCACCTAAATCGATTGCCACTTGGGCGAGAGCTTCATCCATCGGCAAGAGGACTGATGCGTAACGCCGAATCCCGCTCTTTTCTCCGAGCGCTTCATTCAGGCATTGCCCTAGAACAATGCCGGTGTCTTCGACCGTATGATGAAAGTCGACTCCAAGATCGCCTCGCGCTTCGATTCGAAGATCGAAAAGGCTATGCTTTGCCAGCAGCGTTAACATATGATCAAAAAACGGAATGCCGGTGCCAATAGTGGCGGCGCCGGTTCCGTCGATCTGCAAATCGACGGCTACCGAAGTTTCGGCCGTTGTACGCTGACGAGAGGCGCGACGCTGGGTCATACGATTCCGTTATGCATAGCATAGGGGCGGCGTAAGACCAAGGCGCGTTGGTTTGGCGGCTCGAATAAAGGGTTGCATTCAGCACCGAATGCAAGTAGTTACTTGCATCGAGAAGCCTGATCCCAATTTAGCCCGGCGCGCCAGCCCTTACCGAGATCTCACCCGCCAGCGGATCCTCGAAGCCGCGGAGAAAGTCTTTTCCCGGGATGGGTTCCAAGGCGCAACCACTCGCGAAATTGCCCGCGAAGCGCAAGTAAACGAGGTGACTCTCTTCCGCCATTTCCGAACCCGGGATGACCTGCTCCGTGAGACGATTTTGTACAGGACCATTGCGCCGGAGGAGTTGCTCAATTCAAAGGCCGCTTGGAAGAGCGATTTACCCAGCCAGTTAGAACAGTACGTTCGCAAATATTACGCATTACTCCTCGAGCGGGAAGCATTGGTTCGAGCCGTGGTCGGCGAAGGCAGACTTCTGCCTCCGACTGTGCGCCAGGCTGTTTTGGAAAAAATGGTTCCAATGCGGGCCGCTTTGGTTGAGCGTCTTCAGATGGCCCAGAAGGTCGGATGCATACGCCAGGATGTGGACCTCGGCTGTGCCGTCGACATTCTCCGCGATACGATACACACCGGAATGCTCCGCCACACTATGTATGGCACCGGTGACTACTCGGTTGACACCTATCTGCTGACGGTGGTCGCCATCTTCATTCAAGGAATCAGGAAATCCTCGGCGAAAAATGAACCTGCGCTCTAGGCTCGAAATGGTGTAAAAACCATTGCTACCCCTTCCATTCGGAAGGTCGAGCCCCATCGTCCCAGCTCAATTGAGACATTGTCAGATCGTCGACCCAGCTTGTTTTTAGACCACACAAAGTACCCCGACTCATCCCCTTCTGTAGGTAAGTGCATCTACCTCAATCGGTTATGATCATCGATAAAGCTTTTTACAGATATTGTAAGTAAGCACTTGCATTCTCGATAGAGTGCAAGTACATACTTGCATTATGAGTAGATCGAATCAATTCGATGGGTTAAGCATTCTCGCCCGTTATACCAGCGTCATCGCCATCGCGGTCGCTTCGTCGTCCATGCCACTGAAGGGTGCTGCGAATGACCAGGTTCGAGACGATCAGGCCAGGGTCGAATCGAGTGAGGATGGTCGGTCAGAGGCACCGGATCGTGTACGCTAAGATGTTGCAAGTGCATTCAACTCTCTTTGTAAAGTAAATACTTGCATGGCTTTATCTAAGCTCACCTCTAAACGTCCGCAATCCCCACGCGGATCTTCAGACGCGACCAAGCAACGAATCCTCGCGGCGGCTGAACTGGTTTTTTCCAGAGACGGTTTCCACGGGGCCACCACTCGAGAGATCGCTCGAGAGGCCGGCGTCAATGAGGTGACTATTTTTCGTCATTTTCACACCCGAGAAGAGTTGCTCCGCGCAACTTTGGAGCACGGATGCGCAGCCATTAGCGCACTGATCCACCCGGACGAAACCTGGAAGGGCGAGTTGGCCGACCGTCTAGAACGCTATGTCCGCGAGTTGTACGCTGCCATCAGGCAGCGTGAGTCGATCGTGCGCGCGTTCATCAGCGAGGCCCGCGCGTTGCCCGAATCGATCCGCAGCGCGCTCCAGGACTTCATGTTGGCCAAGAAGGCTCGCTTTGTTGCGGCGCTACGGGAAGTCCAGCAACTCGGCTTGGTGCGGAAGGAAGTTGATGTGTCAGTCGCGGCCGATTTCATTCGCGATTCAATTCATAGCGCCATGCTAAGGCACACTTTGTACCGTACCGATCCCGAAACGGTCGATGCTCACCTGCGCGGGATCACCGATATTTTTTACCGCGGAATTAAGGCCAACGACTGAAGAGAATCCTGAGGATGCCAGAAACACTAGAGAGAGATCTACGCGAGGGCCGCCACCAAGATGTTCCGGCCGATTGGCGGAGCAGGGTGCGCAAAGCATCGTTACGCGACCGATTTGGTAAGCGCTTTAAACCAACGGTCGTCGGAATCGGTCTGGTCCTGGTCCTGGCCGTTGTCGGCCTTCATTTCTTTGCCCAATCGATAAGCTACGAGTCAACGGATGACGCTTTCATCGATGGTCACATTACCAACGTTGCACCGAAGATCGCCGGGAGGATCGATAAAGTCTTTATTAACGACAACCAGTTGGTGAAAAAAGGAGACCCGATCGTCGAGATTGATCCCCGGGATTACGATGCCCAGCTAAGACAGAAACAGGCTGCGTTGGAGAGTACCAAGGCACAGGCAGCAGCTGCGCAGGCCGGGGTCGACCAGCAGATCGCCAGGGTCAAAAGTCTGCAGGCGACGCTCGATCAAGACAAGGCAGATCAACGATCGTCTGAGGCTCAGGCAGATCAAACCGCGGACAATCTGCGCCGGCAGCAGGACCTGTATGATCACCACGTTGTCTCCATCCAGGATTTGACTAATGCCAGGGATTCGAATCGCTCCGCCGAGGCAAACGTGGATTCGGCAAAAATGAAGGTGCTCTCGGCCGAGGCGGAGATAGCGGCGGGACAGGCCGGGGTCCGCACCTTTGCAGCGCTCCTCCAGTATGTACTTGCCCAGGAACTAGAAAACGAGGCGAACGTCGAAACCGCCCAGCTAAACGACTCGTATACAAAAGTTTTTGCGCCAGACTCCGGTCGGGTCACTCGCAAGTCAGTCGAACTGGGTGACTACGTCCAGGTCGGTCAAAACCTGCTTGCTTTGATTCCCTCGAACATCTGGGTGACGGCGAACTTTAAGGAAAATCAGCTTCGGCTGATGCGGCCGGGCCAGCCGGTGGAAATCAAAGTGGATGCGCTCGGGGACAAAACATTCAAGGGTCATGTCGACAGTATCCAGATGGGTAGCGGCGCTGCGTTCAGCCTTTTGCCGCCGGAAAATGCCACTGGGAACTATGTGAAGGTGGTTCAGCGTGTTCCGGTAAAAATCCTTTTCGACCCGATTCCCGATGCGGGCTTGCCACTTGGACCAGGTGAATCGGTCCTTCCGACGGTCAAAGTACAAGACTTTCACTATTCCGGTCTTCGATTGCTGGTGGCAGCTGCATTGACCGGAGCAGCAATTCTGGGGGTTCTTTGGTGGGGAACCAGGCCGTCCAAAGCAAAGAAGAACACCTAAATGTCTTATGAAAACCAAGAAAGTGCCTCATGAGCGCAATCCCTTCCTTTTAAGTGGTAAGCGGCGTTGGCGGCTATTTCGTTGGGTCTGGCCGCGCACCCGCCGCGATGGCGCGACAAATATTTCGTTGAGCCACGGCGCTGCGTCTGCCTGATCTTGATGGCTGATCAAACCTCAGCTCCAACGGAGCAGCCGTGGAAACCAGCCGCTAATCCTTGGTTGATAGCGGCCGGTGTGATGTTAGCGACCTTCATGGAGGTGCTTGATACCTCCGTGGCTAATGTTTCGTTAACGCACATCGCTGGAAATCTCTCGGCGAGCACCGACGAAGCGACCTGGGTGCTTACCAGCTACCTGGTTTCAAATGCGATAATTTTGCCTGCTAGCAGCTGGCTCTCACGACGCTTTGGCCGCAGGCGCTTCCTGATCACTTGCATTACGATCTTTACCCTTGCTTCGGTGCTCTGCGGATTAGCTACCAGCTTGGGTTTTTTGATTTTAGCCCGAATTATCCAGGGTGCCGGAGGAGGCGCTCTGCAACCGGTCTCCCAGGCGGTCATGTTGGAGACTTTCCCTCCGGCGAAACGGGGAGCGGCAATGTCAGTCTACACCCTGGGCGTGGTGGTGGCGCCAATCCTTGGACCTACCTTGGGCGGGTGGCTTACGGACAACTATTCCTGGCGCTGGGTCTTCTACATTAATATTCCAGTTGGCATTGCGGCGATCTTTATGTGTCTCCGGTTTCTCGAAGACCCTCCTTACCTGAAAAACGCGAAAGCCGGAAAAATCGACTTCTTTGGATTCGGGTTCCTGGCCCTGTGGATCGGTTGCCTGCAAGTACTGCTCGACAAGGGTCAGGATGACGACTGGTTTTCATCGAATTTGGTTTGTTGGTTGGCAGTCCTCGCAGTTATTGGTTTCATCGTTTTCCTTGTACGGGAACTGACGACACCCAATCCGATCGTCAATCTGCGGGTGTTGAAGGATCGAAATCTCGCGACCGGGGTTTTATTGAACTTCAGCGTTGGCGCCGTGCTCTATAGCACGACGGCGGCACTGCCACAGTTTCTGCAACTCTTGCTTGGGTATCCCTCCCTGCAGGCCGGCCTGGTGATGAGCCCGAGAGGGATCGGAGCAATTATCGGTAGCATCGTTGCCGGCCGCATTCTTTCCAAGGTTGACGGCCGTCTCTGGATGGCACAAGGAGCGGCAGCGCTGGGTCTCACCATGTTTCTCTTGGGTGGGCTGAACCTGAACATTTCCCCGGAGAACGTCATTTGGCCAATCGTCATTAGCGGATTTGCTATCGCTTCGATCTTTGTGCCGATGACTACTTTTTCGGTGGCAACTCTGAAGCGCGAGAACATGGGGGATGCTGCCGGTCTGACGAGCCTGGTAAGAAACCTGGGGGGATCGGTTGGGATATCGTTGGTGACCGCGCTGGTTACGCGGAGTACCCAAATGCACCAGGCTTTGCTGGTCGAGCACTTCACAAAGTTGGACGCGCCGTTCCGTAATCAACTCTCTGCGCTGCAGCACTCCTTAGCTCATCAATCAGGTCAAGCTGCTCAATCGCAGGCTTATGGCGTTTTATACCAAACTCTTCAGCAACAGGCCGGCTTATGGGCTTACGTGGAACAGTTCCGCTGGCTGGCACTGATCTGTCTTGCGCTTGGGCCTATGATCTTGCTGTTCAAGAAAGCGAAGGCGCCGGCGGACGCAGCGGCGATGGCCCACTGATGGTTGCGGGTTACAGGTTACAGGTTGCGGGTTAAGGGAACCCCCAACTCGTAACCTTTACCTAGCTCGTGCTCAGTTGCCGGTGCAAACGCCCGAGTAAGAGCACCAGGAAAAACCCGGTGAAGGCGTTGATGACCAATGAATTGAAGACGAAAACGCTGACCGTCACACCAAAATAGGTTTTCTCGGGCGCAAAAAACACATTTCGCGTTTTCGACGTGTAGTCTTTTTGCTTCATCTGGGCGTCGGTGAGCATATCCGTGATCTTCTTATTCTGGAACAGCTCCTCCGCCGTGATCTGATTATCCTGTCGTTCAAATTCAGCTTCATTCAGATCTTTGCCACCCAAAACCTGATCGATCTCGTGCAGCCGCGAGTTGATTTGCCCAGTGTCCTTTCCGCCCAGACCCGATAGAATTGCTAGAGTTTCCTTTAGATCTTCTAGCCGATTCTGTTCGGCATCGGTCAAATTCTGCCTATGCGCAAGTTCCTGGATTTTCTCCGTGAGAAGATCCTGCCGTTTTGTAAACGGGTTGAGTTTTCCCTGAGCGACGACGATGGCCTCGTACGCCCAGCGCGTGGGGATGAGCTCGCAAACCAATGGCACTTCGACATTCTGAGGCTTCATATCTCCCGAAGCCTGGTGGGTTTTCGCGATTCGGTCACGGGTAAAAAAGTAGAAGAAATCGAGATTCCGATTCATCTCATCGTACTTAATCAAAGCGCCGCCGAGAATAATTTGCGGAATCAAGACCAGGGGCACGATGTTCGCGGCCGTTTTAGCATCATCGACCAACGAGGAAATAAGGAGGCCTCCGGCTACTCCACTGATCGCAGTGGTTCCGATAAACCAGAGGTAGGGCCAGAACATTCCGCGGATTTGGAGAATAAAATTGCCGATCAGTACGAAAAGGATCGATTGCGCGAGCGCGAACAGGGAGAGGGTAACAAACTTGGAAATGACGTAGTAAGGAAGATGGATGTTAAGATTCCGCTCCCGTTGGAGTATCGTTCGATCTCGGATGATGTCATCGGCGCTGTTGGTCAGGCCGAGGAACATGGAGACAATCAGCGCTAGGAACAGATAGGTGGGAATGTGAAAGGCGGAAGCGAAATTGTAACTGGCATTTTCCGCGTAACGCAATACGAACCCGATCAGGGCAGCGAGAAGAGGAGCTTCGAAAAGGGTCATCCATACGTTGGTACGATTCCGAAGCTTGCTGATGAATGCTCGCTTGAAAATTGTAGTAAATCTTACCCATTCATCCTTCCATCTGATCGGATCTTTTCGTGCGGCCGGGATTGGAAGTGCCGTGGCCGTTTGATGCACCACCGGGACCTGCCGCATCTCTTGGATCAACCGAAACGATTCATACTTGTCGCGCCAATAGTCGGGCGAATAACGGCGGGATGCCACCAGCTGACCTTTGCTATTTTCTTCGTAAATAACGTCGCCACTCAGATCGCGCAGTGGTGCTTCCAAGACGTCAAAGATAAACTCAGGCCGAGTGGTCCCACACGAAGGACAGCTGCCCAGTTCGGTGCCGAAGTGTTGTTGGTGCTCGGCCGAAGCAAAATACTGCAACATTTCCTGCGGCGTGCCGAAGAAGACCAGCCGGCCGCCTTTATCCAAAAGAGCCGCCTTGCTGAACATCTGAAAAATCTTGGAGGTCGGCGTGTGGATCGTCACCAGCACAATCTTGTTGTGAGAGAGACCGCGAATGATTTCGATGACATGCTCGGAATCCTTGGACGATAGGCCGGAGGTCGGTTCGTCGAAGAGATAAATGTCGGCCGAACTGATCATATCGAGGCCGATGTTCAGCCGTTTGCGTTCGCCGCCGCTCAAATATTTTTTTACCGGGGTCCCGACAACACTGTCTCGTCGCTCGGAAAGACCGAGTTCGATCAGTTTGCTGTCGATCCTGCGCATGCGATCCTTCGCGGAAAGATGGGGAGACCGGATGGCGGCCGCATAGTCGAGATTCTCCAGGATCGTCAGGTGTTCGTCAAAAGCATCATCCTGCGGAATATAGGCTACGTATTCTCGCAACGGTTCGCGGTCTTCGTAGAGCGATTGGCCATTGAGCAGCACTCGGCCGCCGGTTGGTTGATTCTGGCCACAGATAGCTTTGAGCAAGGTACTCTTACCGGAGCCGCTCGCACCCATGACGCAGACCATTTCGCCGCGACTGACCGAAAGCGAGATCCCATCGAGCGCAACATCTCCCGAGGAAAACCGAAGCGACACATCTCGTACCTCAAGATGTCGGATGATGTTTCGTTCCTCTTCAATGATCCGCTCCGAAAAATCACATCGGAGCACCTGGCCGGTATCGATTCGGATAATATCACCGTCAACCAGATGTGCGGTATTGCGTACGATCATATCGCCCACCATGATTGGGCGATCCGCTTGCAGAACCTGCAGAGTGCCAACCCGATGTTCGTAATCGCAGGTAATTTTGAGTAGCACTTCTCCGACCGTGCCGGGGCTCAGCAGGATGTCGTCCGCTTCCAGCAGGGATGGATTATTCGACACCAAATAGGTGATTTTAGAAGCCTTCAGCTGAAATCGTCCGCCCAGCGCCCGAGCGCGCCGCCGCAAATCGGAAAGCAGTAGCTCGCTGGAATTCTCGAAAACAATCCGGTCTTCCAGTGTGCCCACCGCAGTCGTTCCCGCTTTCAATTCGATTTCATTGAGCGTGGCGGCTACATTTTTGAGAGCGGCCACTTGGACTTTGAGGCCAAACTGCACTTCCAGACAGCTGTCGCGAGTCCTGGCCTTTTCCAGCTGCACTTCGTCGTTTTGAGTAACCGTGACAAAGATGTGCGGAAGCGAAACGTTCTTCTTCGCATTGAAATAGAAAAGAAGGTCTTGATGAGTAATGACGTGCTCGCCAATGATGATTCTTTGGCCCGGATAAATCCGGCAGAATTCGCCTGGCGCCAACGCCCGCCCACGAACGACCACCGGCCGCGAGCTCAGATTTTTGAAGAGAATCAGTTCATGATAACGGTACGCCATCAAACGGTCGCCCTCTTTCAGTTCTTTCAGCGGCACGTCGATGAGCGGGCTGTCTCCGAATACAATCGACTCGAGCGGGGACGTTCCTTTTTGATAAACTGAAGGGTCGGCCAGATCGGCGGCGTTGAGTTGATAGACAATGTCAATCGCTTGGGCAGCCATACCCAATTGCGACATGAACGAATAGTAGGCAATGACCTGCTCCTGCTGCATGCCCGCCTTGGCAATTAAATCGTAGAGCTGAACCCCGAGCATGATCTTGCGATCCTGGCTCAGTTCTTCTGCGAGACGCTTGGCCATCGCGGACAGGTCCTGCGGTTCCTTTAAAGCCTTTTGAAACAGTAACCGAAGCTCCGAGTAAACCGCTTCCGGATAGTCATAGCGCAGGAAACCCAAGCTTGAGTCGATCTCCTCTTCCAGGATCCGTCCGTCCACCTTCGAAAAACCGGCCAGGACTTGGATTAATAGGGGCAAAAGATTCCGGTTGTCCGCCTTGACCCGCCGACTCCAGGGAAATCGTCGCAGCGTGTGCGCGGCGAGGTGACGCGCCTTTGCAGTCAACGACCCGTTGCGGGCTCGTGATACATCTAATGATTCTGGCATTTGCGCATCCGGAGACTAGTGCACACTACCATAGGGGTCTGCTCTATGGCTGCAAACGATTTTGACCCAGCCCCCAATATGGATCCACGCACTTATTGCGGGCGCAACAGTTTTCCCTTAAGATAGCCACAGTGTAATCAGTCTTTGGGTTATGGCGTTGCTATCGAGCTTTAACGAAGATCGTCCGGTTTCGTACTTTCGGGGTCATCCGATCTACTGTTCTACGATTCTGACAATCGCCTACGCGGTAGGTGTTCTGTTTACCGCCCTGCTTGAAGGGCTGATGGCGAACTTCATCTTTTTTCCGAATTCGGCCTTCTTCCACGGCCAAATCTGGCAAATCTTTCTGTGTACGTTTGTCAATCAGCCATCTTTTTCCACTCTGTTCTCTCTCTTTTTTTTGTATGTTTCCGCAGTCGAGGTCGAGAAGTATATCGGTCGAGCCCGGTTTCTTGTTCTCTACGCGATCTTTCTGTTTGCGCCGATTGTTACTTTGACGATCTGGATGCTGGCGACGGGTCAATCGACGCCGTATTTCGGCAATTTCGAAGTGTGGGCTGGTTTTTTCGTAGCGTTCTGCACGCTTTACCCCAATCTGCAGTGGTTCGGTCTAATTCCGGTGAAGTGGCTCGCCATTGGTGCTTATGCCATTTGGCTATTGGTTCTAGTGAGCCGGCAGAACTGGCTCTCCGCCCTTGTCTTTACGCTCATCTGCGCTGCTTCTTTCGGGTACATCCGGTATCTGCAACATGGTGGTGAACTTCCGCGCATCCCCAATCCGTTCGAGTTCTGGCGACGGCCGAAATTCAAGGTCGTAGCTCGGCCCTCCTCATTAGCGAAGCCGTCTGCTCGCGATCAACAGACTACCGACCTCAGCGAGATGGATCGGTTGCTGGACAAAATTTCCAAGCATGGCCTAGCGAGTCTCACTTCGAAGGAGCGAGACAGTCTGGAGCGGGCACGCGCAAAATTACTGGAGCAGGATGATAACTGAGACGGCAAAGCAGGCTGCTGCTTCCTCCTTCGTCTCCCTTAGCCTCCTATGACTTCCTCTATTGATCGCTTGCGGGAAATAGTAGCCAAATTGCGAGCGCCCGATGGCTGCCCTTGGGACCGCGAGCAGACTCACGCAACGCTCAAGCCCCATTTGCTGGAAGAGTGTTACGAGCTCATCGACGCGATCGATGATCAGGAAGACGAAGCTCTTCTCGAGGAACTTGGTGACGTTTTGCTCCAGGTAGTCCTGCACGCACAGATGGCAACTGAAGAAGGCCGATTTGATTTTGACCAAATCGGCGAACGGATCGCCGATAAGCTCGTGCTCCGGCACCCACACGTTTTCGGTGAAAACAAGCTTTCCACCAGTGACGCCGTCTTGCGTCAATGGGACGCAATCAAGCGCTCGGAGAAGCAAGAGCGAAAATCGATCATTGATGGAATACCGCGAACACTGCCGGCGTTAGCCAAGGCCCAAAAAGTGCAGATGAAAGCGGCGCGTGCCGGACTGGATTGGCCGGAAGCGAGTGATGTGCTGGCGAAGATTCGCGAGGAAATTTCCGAAATGGAAGTGGCAAAGGATACCAACGAACTTTCGGAAGAATTAGGTGATCTTTTATTTTCGATTGTGAATTTTGCGCGAAAACGAAGCTTGGATGCGGAGGGCCTCTTGCAAACGGCTACCGAAAAGTTCACTCGAAGGTTCCGCGCGATAGAAACGCTCGCCGCAGAAAAGGGTACCCAGCTTTCGGCGCTTTCGTTGTCGGAGCTGGATCGGCTTTGGAACGAGGCAAAGCGTTCGGAACGGTAGTCGAGACCGCGATCCCGGCCGCAAAATCTCGGCTAAAGCCGCGATATATTTGGCCGTTGATTGAGCTATGCCTTCGAAGCTGGAGACCCAAGCTTGCATCAATGCCCTCTGGGGAGCGCTGGACCCAGAAGACGCCGAACGCCTGGAATTGCACCGACTCATCAATGGACTCAGCCGGTATGACTACCTGATGGAGCTCCTCAAGGAGTCGTTGCGTAACCAAACTGATTACGAGGCCTGACCGGGAATAGCGCCCGGAAATGCCGAGAGCCGCGGAAACTGAACGGGCAACCGGCCTCGCTTGATGGAGACCGTAAAACGCCCTGCGTGCTGGTTCAGTTCACGGCGATAACGGCGTTATTCCCGACGGTAGGTCGCGACGACCTCCGCCTTGCCCAAGACTTCTTTCTGGAACTCGGCTGCTGCGGTAATCGGGGCCGTCCGTTGATCGATTGGGAGATGATCTGCCTTAAGCGCGAAGAGTGCAAAGTGGTAGTGATGGAGCTGGTGTCCCGGTGGGCAAGGGCCACCATAGCCGGGTTCTCCGTAATCATTTTTCAACTGTACGGCTCCTGGCGGCGCCAGCCGTTTATCGAGGTTCCCAGCTCCCGCCGGCAAAATATGGGCTGAACCAGGGATGTTCACGATCATCCAATGATAGAAACTGCTCGCCTTGGGAGCGTCCGAATCCCAGACGGCAAGCGCGAAGCTCCTGGTCTCCGCTGGTGCGCCGCTCCAGCTAATCTCCGGCGATACATTCTTTCCGTAACAACCAAATTGGTTGAAAGCAGAGTCGTTGGGAATTTGGCTGTTCGGCCCCAGGCCGGAAAGCCGAATTTGGAAATTTTCTTTCTGGTCGGCGAAGGCGGCTGTGACGAAGCAAGCAAAGAGCAACGCTGCAAACCGGATGGGTTTTGGGGGGAAGATCGTCATAAATGGAAAGCTAGCCCGAATAGTGCATCCGATGCAAAGGGCTCTGCAATCGAGCTCGGTTATCGGAGAAAGGCCCGATTGCGAAATTCGGATTTTCACAATCCGCAATTCCCAATTCGCATTCCGCAATTGAGGAGAAGGGTGTCTTGCGGTGCGAAATCGCGCAGTTTAAGCTAGTCAATGGCAGAAACACCATATCCGTCGCCAGAAGAGCTGCAGAAGAAAATCCAGGAGTTCATGAAGGCGAACTTTGGCGACAAGGTGTCCGTGGCGGCATTCACCCAGCCGGAGACGACCGAGGAAGAGCCCCCGGTCCAGCCGGCACAGAATTTTGATCCGCTCGAATTTCGTCTGACTCCAAGGCAGGTAAAAGCGCATCTCGATCGCTTCGTTATTCGGCAAGACGATGCCAAAAAAACGCTGGCGATCGCGGTCTGCGATCACTATAACCACGTGAATTTGATTCGCCGCCTGGAAAAAGAGGACCCGAAGGCCGCGGGAGCGATTGAGTATACCAAGAGCAATGTTGTGATCTTAGGGCCTACCGGAGTTGGCAAAACCTATTTGGTCAAACATATCGCCGAACTGGTCGGTGTTCCGTTCGTCAAGGCTGATGCGACTAAATTCAGCGAGACCGGTTATGTTGGAGGAGATGTGGAGGATTTGGTCCGCGAATTGGTGCAGCGGGCAGATGGTGATCAGGATTTAGCTCAGTACGGAATTATTTATGTCGACGAAATCGACAAACTCGCGACCAGCGGCAGAATGATTGGCCGCGATGTGAGCGGTCGTGGCGTGCAGACCACTCTCCTTAAATTGATGGAGGAGACGGAGGTTCCGTTGCGCAATCCGATGGATATCCAATCGCAGATTCAATCAGCTCTGGAATTCCAGAAGAAAGGAAAAACAAGAAAAGAAGTCATTAACACACGACACATTCTTTTCATCTGCAGTGGCGCTTTTGATCGATTGCGGGAACAGGTCGATCGGCGGCTGCGGGCAGCGAGCATCGGGTTTGCTGCGGACCCGGCACCGCGCGACTCCGGACAGATTTTTCGCGCTGCCGAAACCCAGGACTTCATCGAGTTCGGATTAGAGCCGGAATTTGTCGGACGGCTTCCGGTACGCGTAATCTGTGAGGAGCTCGATGCCAATGACTACTTTGCGATTCTGAAAACTTCTGAAGGTAGCGTGATCCGGCAGTATCGGCGAGCCTTCGAAGCTTTTGGCATTCACGTGGAATTTCAGGACGATGCTTTGCGCGAAATTGCCGCACTGGCCGAGCCGGAGAAGACGGGAGCACGCGCGCTGGTCACGGTTTGTGAGCGTGTGCTCCGCGATTTTAAATTCGAGCTTCCTGGCACCGGAGTTCGCAATCTGACAGTAGACGCCGCCCTGGTACGCGATCCGGCAGGTACACTGGAGAGGCTGCTCGCCCAGGCCCGGGCCGAAACCGATCAGAACCAAACGAACCAAGTTCTGCAATTCGCGGAAGCCTTTTCTCAAAAGAACGGAGTGGAATTTTCGATCGAGGCAGGAGCGGTTGCCGAAATCGTCGTCCGTGCCCGTGCCGCTCAACAGGAGGTCAGCGTTTTTTGCTCCGATCTTTTCAAGGATTATCCCTACGGATTGAAACTGCTTCGTGACCGAGATCGTAACTTGCAGTTCCGGTTTCCAATAAGCGCACTGGACAATCCAGACAAATTCTTGAGTGATCGAGTGGTGGAGTTTTATCGAACCGAGCGCAGCGAAAGTTAGGGCGAAACCCGACTCCGCCAAGCTTAAGTCGCGGCTCAGTTCTATGATCTTGCAAACGCTGACTGTCAGGGCGCGCCGTAGTCTGCGAAGGCGGCAGATCCGGCGAAAGCAGGATCTGTGAGCTTGGAGTGCTGGAGGGATGGAGTAATAGAGTCTGCATAGTTTATTCGCTCAGACGATGCCCAGAACGGAATATCCCAGTCTGTTGCAGGAACTGATCCGGCAACTGCGCCGGATGCCGGGGATTGGTCCGCGCAGCGCGGAGCGGATCGCGCTTTGGATGGTTCAATCGCGCGACGCTCGGCCGGATGAGATCGCAGACGCGATTTTGCGGTCGATGAAAGGGATCACGAGTTGTCCGGAGTGTGGTTTTTTTTCCGAATCAGGATTGTGCGTTATCTGTTCTGATCCGACTCGGGACCGAGGGACTCTGTGCATAGTGGAACAGCCGACTGATGTACTGCCATTGGAAAGGACAGGCGCGTTTCGAGGGCTGTACTTCGCTTTAGGCGGCAAGTTATCACCACTTGATCATATCGGTCCTGAAGATTTGCGTATTGACGCATTGATTCAACGGGTCCGGCGTGATTTACCCCGAGAGATTGTCCTCGCTCTTGGCGCTGATGTCGAAGGGGAAGCCACCACCAACTACTTGGCGGAACATCTGGTCGAGCCAGGAATAAAACTCACCAGGATTGCTCAGGGACTGCCCGCTGGTCTCGGCCTTGACAGCGCTGACGATCTGACCATAGCGCGGGCACTGGCTGGGAGGACAACCGTGACCGGCACGTAACGACCTGTTACGGAGAGCAATATCCCTGACTTCGAAGGGGGCTGCTTGCTGCTCCCGGCAATAATCCAGCGGGTATAGAGGAAATCAAGCCCGGGGAACTCGCATGCGTATTGTATCGGAGGCGTCGCAACGCCCCTCCGACCATCTCGCATTCCGCAATCCATCTCCCCGATTTGCCAACCGCCAGATTTCCGCGAAATTGCCGATTCGAAAAATGTCAGCTCAAGGTACAGAGAAGGTGCTGGTTGCAATGTCTGGAGGAGTCGACAGCAGCGTTGCGGCTTTGCTTTTGGAACGTGCGGGCGTTCCAATCGAAGGCGCCTACATGAAGAACTGGATCAATGAGGAAAACATTGTGGGCGACTGTCCCTGGCAGACCGACATCGAAGATGCCCGCTTGGTAGCGGACACGCTCGGGATACCATTCCGAGTCGTCAATCTCATGCGAGAGTACCGTACCAGAGTTGTTGATTACTTGCTGGCTGGATATCAGTCCGGCGTGACGCCAAACCCCGACGTCATGTGCAATCGGGATATGAAATTTGGTGTATTTCTGGAGTACGCGCGTCAAAACGGCTTTACCGCGGTGGCGACCGGCCATTACGCGCGTCGGCTTCAGAGGTCGGACGGCAGCTGGGAAATCCTGGAAGGAGTCGATAAGAACAAAGACCAATCGTACTTCCTTGCTTTGCTGCGGCAGTCTCAAATCGCCGCGGCCCGCTTTCCAATCGGCGAACTGCAAAAACCGGCCGTGCGCTCGTTAGCTGCCAAACACCAGTTTGCCACTGCGGCTAAGAAAGATTCACAAGGCATCTGTTTCATTGGCGAAGTCAAAATGAGTCATTTTCTGCGGGCATTCGTTCCGGACAATCCCGGATTGATTCGAAATCATTTTGGCAAGGTAGTTGGCGAACACCGTGGACTTCACTTGTATACACTAGGTCAAAAAAGAGGGGTGGGTGTTCCCTCCAACACACCTCATGAAGCGTATGTAGTAGTTGAGAAACGCGCGGCAACCAATGAGTTGATTGTTGCGTTTGATCGACCTGATACTTGTAGACTTTATTCGACCCATTGCCGGATCGGTTCCCTGTCATTCACCAATCGTCCTCTCGATCAAAAGGCGATGCTTTTGGCTAAACCTCGTTATCGGGCGCGGGCTGCGGAAGTCTGGTTTGAGCCGTTCGGAGAGGGGAGGGCGATGTTGGAATTTGTTCAACCGCAGCGGGCATTGACCCCTGGTCAGGTGTGCGCGTTGTACGATGGAGAAATGCTTGTAGGTGGCGGAATTTTTGAAGAGATAGCAGCCAGTTGAAGCAGCATTGTGACGTGATGATTGACTGGAAACGGGCTACTCATTTTTCAACAGCCTTCTACGATGGTTAGTCGATTTCTGGTCAGAGATTTTCGTTGTTTTACTCAGTTCGAACTCGACCTCCATCCCGCTTTTACCTGTGTGGTTGGTAAGAATGCCTTGGGAAAAACTTCTCTGCTTGAGGCTTTGGCCGTGCTGCTGCGCTTGCAATCGCCCCGTACCAATTCGCTGCAACCGGTCATCCGAAGCGGCGCTCGCGGACTAGTCGTCGATGGAATTGTCCGCAACTATCATCTGCAATGCTACTACAGCGCCAGCCGCCGCAAGTTAGCGATCGATTCGGTTGAGCAGAAAGATCCAACCGAGTATCTCAATGTCGGTCGGGTTGTTTTCTTGGCAAACTCCGATATCGATCTGATCCGCGGTTCCAGCGAAGGACGGCGACGTTTCTTCGATTTTGTTGGCAATCAACTGTTCCGCAATTATCGAGAGATTCTTCGTTCGTACGAAAAAGCGCTGCGCTCCCGTAACGCCTATTTGAAAATGGTGCCGGCCCGGCCCAAAGAGGTCGCTGCCTACACCAAACCCCTATTGAAGTTTGGCCATCAATTGACTGCTCTGCGTGCGTTTCTAGTCGAAAGGCTGGAGCCCTATGTAGTTTCCGCGTTCGCTTCGGTCAGCGACCGCGCAGAGGCCTTCTCGATCAACTATCATCCTGGCGCTACCGACGATTTCGAACGTGCCCTTTCCGAGAGTGGCGCGGAGGAGCGGCGTTTGCGCGCAACGTTGGTTGGGCCTCATCGCGATGATCTCAATTTTTTCGTGCAATCGCAACCGGCCGATCTATTTGCATCCGAGGGGCAACAGCGGACCATGGCGATCGCGCTGAAGCTGGGTCAAGCGCGTGTCCTACAAGCGGAATGGCGCCAACCGCCTCTTCTGCTAGTCGACGACGTTTTTGGCGAATTGGACGGGGCTCGTCGCAACCGGCTATTAACGAGCTTGCCGGCCGAGAGCCAGCGAGTTGTTACTTCCACCAGCGTTTCATGGCTCGCTGACGCGCCGATCGGCAAGCTGTATGAAATTACTGAGGACAAACAGCTCGGCCGGTCCCTGCGTTTGGTGAGGTAGCCCGCCAAACGACCTTCAATCGCGAGCTGAGACCCTCTCCGCTAAAAGCTCGTTCCATAGCTCGCGCTCGGCGCGGACCCAATCACTCTGCTGGTCGCCTGCGATACCTTGGTCCCGCCGCTGTTCTGAAATGAAGTATGCTCGAAGCTGGATTTGCTCAAAGGTGGGCTTTAGCTGAGTTTGGTTCTGTTCTCTTCCTTTTAACGCGATGACCTTCGGTTTTCTCTTGGCCTTCTTTTTCGTAGCCTCCGGATGCGCTGAAACGCTGATTGAATCTTTCTTTTTCCGAGAACCACGTTTCTCTACACGTTTATTTTTTGTTTTTTCTCCCATTGTTACAACTCTTGTTATGAATCTAGGTTGTCGCCGCAGTGATTGTAATCGGCTTGTGAATTCAGTAAACTGGAAAACCTGAGAAAGAGGAAAAATCTTGGAAGACTCACAATCGAAAGCCTCAGTGATAGGGAGTCCTAACGGGCTTGTTCCTCGCTTCCTGAGCGGAACGCGCGATAGCGCGCCATTTGTTAAGATCTGTGGAATCACGAATCCGCTCGACGCAGAAATAGCAATCGAGAGCGGAGCCGATGCGCTGGGATTCAACGTTTTTGCAGACAGTCAAAGATTCATCGATCTGAGTAGGGCTCGGGCCTGGATCGAGACTTTACCGGCGGACATTGCAAGAGTTCTGATCGGAGTCAATCCGTCACTCACGCAAGCGCTCGAATGGATCGCGGACCAGACATTTCACGCGGTTCAACTGCATGGTGAAATGTGGCATCCATTTGTTTCGCGATTGATGGAAGGCCGCGCATTAATTGCAGCGATTTCGGTCCAAAATGAACGCAGCGTTTCTGATCTCGGTTGGTTCAATGGTTTTGCTTTTCTTTTTGACGGTTATCGAGCCGGGGAGTTTGGAGGAACGGGCGAAAGCTTTTCTTGGGAAATCCTTCATGGGCGCCGAATTGGTAAGCGAATCATCCTGGCCGGGGGACTCACTTCCGAGAATATTGCCAGTGCGATCCGAACTGTTGACCCGTACGCTGTTGATGTAGCTTCAGGAGTCGAATCCAAACCCGGAAAAAAGGACCGAAATAAACTTCGCGATTTTATTGCCGCAGCAAAGAACCGGTAGGTCTCCAATCGCCGGCTATTTAATTTTATCATTCTTTTCTTTGCGATCTTTGCGTTCTTCGTGGCTATTATTTTCGATCGGTCTGTAGTGCGGTTGAGCAGACAGCGGTCCAAACAAAGTAAAAGTCCTGAGTTTCATGACCCAAAAACTCTCTATCGCGGTGCTCGCCGGTGACGGAATCGGGCCCGAAGTAATGTCGGAAGCAGTCAAGGTTTTGCATGCTGTGGGTAGCAGCCTGACCTTGGAAATCCGAGAAGCATTGGTCGGAGGCGCGGCCATTGACGCTACGGGCCAGGCTCTGCCAAAAGAAACTCTGCAGATTTGTGAGTCGAGCGATGCAATCCTTTTTGGCTCAGTCGGCGGTCCCAAGTGGGAGGGACTCCCGGCCAATCGGCAACCGGAGCGCGCCGCGCTTCTTCCGCTACGTAAACACTTTGAACTTTTTGCCAATTTACGCCCTGCCATCTGCTTTCCAGAACTCACCGCCGCCTCCCCACTTCGACCGGATTTAGTAGAAGGCGGATTTGATATTTTGTGTATCCGCGAATTGACCGGAGGATTGTACTTCGGTCAGCCGAAGGGAACCCGGGAAGAAAACGGCGAACGTGTTGCCATCGATACGATGGTCTATCATGCATCGGAGGTGGAACGCATTGGCCGCCTTGCGTTCGAAATCGCCCGAACTCGGAAAGGACAGGTCACGTCCGTTGATAAAATGAACGTTCTGGAAAACGGTTTACTCTGGCGATCGGTGATGAAAGAACTCGCCGCAGATTACAAGGAGGTGGAACTCAGCCATCTGCTGGTCGACAACGCGGCCATGCAGTTTATTCGAAATCCGCGCTCGTTTGATCTGGTCGTCACCGAGAACACCTTTGGTGATATTCTGAGCGATGAATTGGCCATGCTGACTGGCTCCATCGGGATGCTCCCGAGCGCCAGCCTCGGTACTCGCCGAAGCGGGGATTTTCGTTTCGGTTTGTATGAACCAAGCGGCGGCTCGGCTCCCGATATTGCCGGTAAGGGTGTTGCCAATCCAATTGCCCAGATACTCTCTGCCGCCATGATGTTGCAATATTCGTTCGGGCTCGACGAATTAGCCCGGCGAATCGATCGCGCGGTTCGCCGGACAATTAGCCAAGGGGTCCGTACTCGCGACATTTTCTCCGAGGGTCACAAACTCGTGGGGACTGCAGAGATGGGGGCAAAGATTTTGGAGAATCTGGGTCGATAAAGAGTACAAAACGAAATCAAGAGTGCCGATCGGCCAGCCGCATCTGCGCCAGACTGGATCGGAGCCGACGCTTAGCGAGTTGGCGCGGGTCCCCCAAACCTCCGCCGCGTAAGTCGCTGTTATCGTGTAACTTTCAAACTAGCCGCAAGAGCGAAGCGTATGTGCTCGTCGACTAATTCAATTAAAAGCTGGCGCGGCGAAAGAAATACTGCTTAGAAGGAACACTCTCGAACGATGAATAGGGTGACGTCCAAATTGCTTCTTGCGCTGCTGCTGATTTTCCTGAATCCGGCTCTTGCGGCAGATCCCCAGTCAACCTGGGTGTTTGATTCGATTGCGGCACCAACGCCGGCCGGATCGCCTTCGGCGTCGACCGACAAACAGCAAGTTTACCAAGCGATTCTGGACCAGGTGCGATACTGGAACGCGCACGACATCGAACACTACATGGAGCTGCTTTGGAAGTCTCCGGACTTGCTTGTGGTCGTCGACGGACAGCAAATTCTCGGGTGGGCCGAGGTCCTAGCGGCCTATCAGCGCGGATATCCTGATAGATCCGAAATGGCCACGGTCAGTTTGCAACGGGTTAAGATTCAAAGGCTTAGTTCGGAGTTCTATTTGGCGCTAACTTGGTTCACGTTTCGGATCCGCGATAAGGATGCATTCTCCACCGACACGATGATCTTTCGGAGGTTTCCGGAAGGCTGGAAGATCATCAGCGGTCACTCTAGCTTTCTCGAGCCCTAAGACTGGCCGGCAGACCGAAGCCAGCCAGGCTCAGGCTCCCAGTGGGCTTCAAGTCATGCGATGCGGTGGGGTTTGGTGGGCATTAGCACAGCAATGCCTTTGGGCCTGATCGGCATTAGCACAGCGACGCTTTTGGGTCTGGTCGGCATTAGCACAGCGACGCTTTTGGGTCTGGTCGGCATTAGCACAGCGACGCTTTTGGGTCTGATCGGCATTAGCACAGCGACGCTTTTGGGTCTGATCGGCATTAGCACAGCGATGCTTTTGGGTCTGATCGGCATTAGCACGGCCATCCCATCTTTTTTCGACTGTCGAGCTTCATCGCTCGATGTTTTCTCTGCTTTTGGAACAACTATCGTCCGATTATCGTTTGGGCTGTAGTGCATTGGCATCATCCGGCCAAACGGCGCACCTGCCCATGAAACGTCGAGACTCGCGACGGAGAACGCCACGACTAGTATTAGTTTTTTCATACGGATCAAGCCGTACGGATTTTATGCGCCTGTGCGAGCACAAACTTACGAACTCGTCAACTTTGTGTCGCATCTTATCGGATTCTTGGATCAAGTCTGCGACGCGAGCTTCGGCTCTAGACCGACATTAAACGAAAAACCGCGATAACTGGGAGCGCCCTGGGAGGGAAAATTCGCGAAATTGAGAAGTCTTGCGCGATTTCCTCTGTTCTACGGAGCCCGCAACCGTTATCGGGCGTCTTCAAAAGCATTTGGTTGGTGCTTTAGTGCCACCGTTTTCCTCTTCTTCATTGCATCTTCGCGTCCAGGTGTAAGCCTTTTTCCCAATCCGCGTGCCAAACGCTCTCTTCTACCCAACTGTAAGCGCGTCTGTTATGGAGGCTGCTCCGTAATCCCGATTGAGCCGAGAAATAAAAGTTGCGCTGATCTCGGCCGGGCAGACGGCTTCACACTCGTAGTGGTTCGTACAGTTTCCGAAGCCGAGGCTGTCCATGGTTCGAACCATTTTGATTGCGCGACTCGAGCGCTCGGGTTGGCCCTGAGGAAGTAACCCAAGATGAGAAACTTTGGCGGCGACAAAAAGCATCGCGGAAGAATTTGGACAGGCCGCCACGCAGGCCCCGCAGCCAATGCATGCTGCCGCTTCCATTGCGAGATCGGCTATCTGCTTGCTGATCGGAATCGAGTTTGCCTCTGGCGCTGAGCCGGTGCGGGTCGAGATGTAGCCGCCCACCTCTATAATTCGGTCCAGCCTGCTTCGATCAACCGCAAGATCCTTGATAACCGGAAAAGCGGCAGCTCGAAAGGGTTCGATCCAAATGGTGTCGCCATCTTGAAACTGGCGCATGTAAAGCTGGCACGTGGTTTTCGCTTTGCCTGGCCCGTGAGGTATGCCATCGATGACCAGCGAGCACATCCCGCAGATGCCTTCCCGGCAGTCGGAGTCAAAAGCGATCGGATCTTCATTCCGATCGTTCAGACTCTCGTTGACGATATCCAGCATTTCGAGAAAAGAGGATTCCGCTGGGATTTCTCTCGCTTGGTAATCGATGAACTTACCTGCTGCAGCGGCTCGCGGTTGGCGCCAGATTTTCAGCTTAAAGTTCATTTGTAGCTCCGTTGCGCAAGTTTGACTTCCTCGAACTCTAGAGGTTCGACGTTCCGGGTCGGCCTCGAATCTGGGCCGTTGTATTGCCAAGCGGCTACGTGACAAAATTCGTTATCGTCTCGCAGCGCTTCGCCTTCTGCGGTCTGGTGTTCCGTGCGGAAGTGTCCGCCGCACGATTCATTGCGCTCTAGCGCGTCTTCACACATGAGTTCGGCGAATTCTAAGAAATCGGCGACGCGTCCCGCCTGTTCCAACGCCTGGTTAAATTCGGCCCCTTCGCCAAGTACATTGACGTTCTGCCAGAATTCTTCGCGGAGAACGGGAATCTTCTGTAACGCTTCCTTCAGGCTTGCTTCGCTGCGCGCCATGCCGCACTTCTCCCAAACCAATAGGCCGAGTTCACGATGGAACGAACTCACTGTTCTCTTTCCTTTGATCGATAAGAGCCGCTCAATTCGCTTTTGGACCTCCTTCTGGGCCGCAGCAAATTCTGGCCGATCAAGAGAAACTTTCTTGTTCATCTGCGTGGCTAGATAATTGCCAATTGTGTACGGGATCACGAAATAGCCGTCAGCCAAACCCTGCATCAGCGCGCTTGCGCCTAAACGGTTGGCGCCGTGATCCGAAAAGTTGGCTTCGCCCAAGACATGCAGCCCGGGCAAATTACTCATGAGATTGTAATCAACCCAAAGTCCGCCCATGGTGTAATGGACAGCCGGATAAATCCGCATCGGTACCTGGTAGGCATTTTCTCCGGTGATGTTGTGGTACATGTCAAACAGGTTGCCGTAGCGTTCGCTAATCGTCTCCTGGCCCAAGCGCTTGATTGCGTCGGAAAAATCAAGATACACTCCGAGGCCCGCCGGCCCAACCCCACGTCCCTCATCGCAGACCTCCTTCGCGCTGCGAGACGCGATATCGCGCGGAGCTAAATTGCCATAGCTCGGGTATTTTCTTTCCAAATAATAGTCTCGATCGTTTTCTGGGATCTGGTCCGGCGACCGCTTGTCTCCTTTTTGCTTCGGCACCCAAACTCGACCATCATTTCGAAGCGACTCCGACATGAGCGTTAGTTTGGATTGATAAGAGCCGGCAACCGGAATGCAGGTAGGATGAATCTGGGTGTAACAGGGATTGGCAAAAAAAGCGCCGCGCTTGTACGCCCGATAAGTTGCGGAGACATTGCAGCCCCGCGCATTAGTCGAAAGATAAAAAACGTTGCCGTAACCGCCGGTGGCGAGGACCACCGTGTCACCGGCGTGGGCAGTGATTTCACCGGAGATGAGATCGCGGACAATAATCCCTTTGGCATGGCCTTGCACCACGACAATGTCCAACAACTCCGTGCGCGGAAACATTTGCACGGCACCGAGCGCGATTTGGCGGGCCAGTGCCTGGTAGGCACCGAGCAGCAGCTGTTGGCCAGTCTGGCCTCGGGCATAAAAGGTGCGAGAAACCTGGGCGCCTCCGAAGGATCGATTTGCCAGCAGGCCACCGTACTCCCGAGCGAACGGAACTCCCTGAGCCACGCATTGGTCGATGATTTCCACACTTACTTCAGCAAGACGATAGACGTTCGCTTCGCGGGAACGAAAATCGCCGCCTTTAATCGTGTCGTAGAACAGCCGGAACACGCTGTCGCCGTCGTTCTGGTAATTCTTGGCGGCGTTGATTCCACCCTGGGCAGCGATGCTATGCGCACGCCGTGGACTGTCTTGAAAACAGAAGCATTTTACGTTGTATCCAAGTTCGGCCAGGGAAGCCGCCGCCGAAGCACCGGCCAGTCCGCTTCCGACCACCAAAATATCGAACTTTCGTTTGTTATTTGGACTAACCAGCTTGGACTCATTACGGTGTTTCCGCCATTTCGACTCAAGCGGACCAGACGGGACTTTGGAATTGAGGGTCGTGTCCATAGCCTTATTTGAGGACGCCTACCAGAACGGTGATCGGAATAGAGATATAGCCCGCGAAGATTAGCCAGGAGAGCACTCGTCCGCCATTCGAGATCAGTGCGGACAGTTTTCGGTTATTGATCCCGAGCGTTTGCGTGACACTGGCAAAACCGTGACTCAGATGGACCGAAAGCAGAAACAGAGCCACGACATAGAACAAGGAAATCAGCGGTTGCCGGAATCCAAGAATGACCATGTGGTACACGTCATGGCGGCCCTGCCCATCCGTCAATGTACGGAATTCGGGGTTAGTGGTTTGGAAAGTGAAGTGCAGCAGGTGATAAATGACAAAACAAAGGACGAGTAGTCCGCTGTAAATCATGGTTCGCGAAGCGAAAGTCGAGGCTTGGGGGGCCTTTACCGCATATTTTTTCGGTTTTGCCCGACGGTTTTCTGCCGTCAATTGAATGGTCGCCACAATGTGCACAATTACCGCGAGAATCAGGATAATTCGCACGATCCAGAGAAGCGGTCCGGTTGACCGTAGAAATTCGGCGTACCAGTTGGTGTGGTCCTGTCCCAGGTAAATTTCGAGGTTCCCTAAAAGATGCCCAATGACAAACACGATAAGGATGATGCCGGTGACGGCGACCGTAAATTTCTTGCCGATCGATGATTGGTAGAAGGCTCGAACCGGGTTGCGAGAAAAGATCCGAGAAAGAGCAGGGGAAGCCGTCGCCGAGGCCATAATATGCAGATTATTAGAAAAACTAATAGTTGTCAATTGGGGAACGCATACGATGACCGCTCAATCATACACAACTGCGTGTTCTAACGAGATCCGCCCGGCCGCCGCCGGATCGCTACCGAAGATTGTAACTGGCTAACTGTGGTTTTCTGACCGGTTGCGGTTTCCGACGTTGCCGGCGTTCCCAACGCTCAAATAGCTTTGTCTGAGCTTCGTTTTATGCTTTTTTGCGCGTAACTTATGCGGTTGTCAGAGGTCTACCGACTCAGCATTCTCGCCTCCTTCTTTTTGGCTTCTTGCGCTCAACGAGACAGTGTTCATCGCGTAGTAGTGAGCGTTGCGGATCAGGCGATGAATGTCTACGCAAGAAACCAAGTGATCGGCCACTACCTAGTCTCTACCTCAAAATTCGGTATTGGCGATTCTCGGGGTACTTACCGGACACCCTTGGGCCGGCTCGAGATCGCAAAAAAAATCGGAGCTGGCGCGCCGTTAGGAGCCGTGTTCAAAAATCGCAAGCCGACTGGAGAAGTGCTGGTTCCCGATGCTCCGGGACGGGACCCGATTGTGACGCGGATTCTTTGGCTGAAGGGCCTGGAACGGGAGAATGCCGATGCATTTGGACGGTATATCTATATTCATGGCACACCCGAAGAACGGAATATTGGCAGACCGGCTAGCTTCGGCTGTATCCGTATGCGCTCTGCCGATATCGTTCGACTTTTCGCGACGGTTGGCGTTGGCGCAAAAGTAGAGATTGTACCGGGTCCGCTGCCGGAAAATTCGCGGACGCCGGAAATTGTGGCCGGCTCACCCAATCCAACCGGTCAATGAGCGAATGGATATTGCGGCAGGTGATCGAACGCCAATTCCCGCCTCGCCAGAGCCCGGTTATGTTCCAGTGTTGGAGCAAATTGCTTTTCCTTCACTGGCAGTGGGACGCTAGCGAAATTCAGAAGCACCTCCCAATCGGACTTGCTATCGATTGCTTTGACGGAAGCGCATGGATCGGCATCGTTCCTTTTTTCATGAGAGGAATCCGGCCCTCCGGATTTCCGCCGCTCCCAGTGATTTCCGATTTCTTGGAGTTGAACCTCCGCACTTACGTGAGAGATGAATCAGGAAGGCCAGGTATTTGGTTTTTCTCGTTGGATGCCAACCAGCCTCTGGCCGTCTGGGCAGCCCGGATATTCTTCGCGTTACCCTATCGACTCGCAACGATGCGCGCCAATCAGAGCGATGGTTGGACTGACTATGTTTCGGCCAGGAGCGGTCGTGAACCGGCGCTGAAGTACCGCTATCGTAAGAAGGGCGTGGCTGGAGAGGCGCCCCTCGGATCTCTCGAATTTTTTCTGATCGAACGCTATCGCTTATTTGCTTTCCGCGGAGGCCAACTTTTCAGCGGGAGAGTCTATCATATCCCTTATCAATTGAGTGAAGCCGAAGTAGACCACTACGATTCGCGGCTCTTCGAACTTGAGGGCTTTGATGTTCCTGATCGCCCGCCCGATCACATTTGTTATGCCTCCCGGGTTGACGTGTCGGTTTACCCGCTTCGAGCGGTTGCCGTTGGAACGCTGTCGCTTCCAGCTCACGACAAGGCTGCTTCCTGTTTTAAAAGAGGAAGGTAAACCGAAAGGTTAACGCCCAAGCGCTGTCAAGCTTTGGATTCGCTCCTGGTGTCGGGATATAGCTCACGGCAGGTTCAAAGAATGTGCCGGTAAACAAGCGGGCCTGGTAGTAACCCTGGAACATGAGTTCGCTTGAGCGGACGAACTGATTCGGGTTTAGCCATGACCAGGCCATGCCGACGCCAATGGAATCGTCAGGCCGATGCGGCACGAGGCCGAAACCAGTAAAGCCCAGACCGAGGTATTCCTTTACCGGCAGTGTTTCGGAATTGTTGATGCCGAATTGCACGAAGGTCGAAACAGAGGCGTTCTGCTTCTGCTCGCTTGTCGGAATGACGATCTTGTCCTTACGATCCGATGCAGGGTTCTCCGCCGAGCGACCCCAGATCCGCTGGCCGCCGAAGAGGTAGAATCCGCCAGCGCCATTTTCCGAGATGCCCGGCGGTCCTCGCAGCTGGCCGGTCTGATACCATAAACCTGCGCCCAACTGCCCTGGGTATTTTCCCGCAGCCACCCAGTCCAGGCCCGCTTCCAAGATATTGAAGTAATAGCCGTTGAAGTGCGGACCAGTCAGCCCGGTCTGCACTCCACGAGCAATGTTCCCATCGTAGAAGCCATAGTTAAGGTAGCTGTTTTTCGTTGGAGCTAACGTCACCGTGACGCCGTAGACGGAGTTATAATAACCGCCGATCGCTCCGAGCAGCGTCGGATTGACGAATACGGGCGTATAAAGAAGACCGGTTACAGCGGGAATGCTCAATGCCTCATCCTGAGTAGGAACGGGCCGGGCTACGTTGTTGAAATCGTACGTGGGAACTATTTTCCCGATTCGGAAGATGATCTTATCGTCGAAGAGCGCCTGGCGGTACCAAAGCTGGTAAAGCTCCGAGCGATCAAGCGGCTTGGCACCTGGCAGACTGTTATAGCCTTGGACGCTGCCGGCCTGACCGTTGGTGTTTTGCCCGTTGAACTGAAGAAACTGAATCCCGAAGGATGCGCCGTGCCAGTTCAGGAGCTTCTCGGCGTCCAAATTCGCACCAATGATCAGCGCACTATTCCAGCTCCAATTACCGGGTTGAGCGCCACCGGAGATGAGTCCGTTCGTATCCACCAACCAGAGACCACCAAGCCGCAGCCCGGAGTCAGCGGGCAACTGAAGCAATCGCCCCGCGAGGCCGGTACCAGGAAGTTCGTTTTCGGCAGCCGGGTTGCCGGTGATCGAGTCGGGCGCCTTGCTGCCCGGTTGGTCGGAAACCGCTACCGCCGGTTGCGCCGGCGGCTCAGCGCAGCGAGCAGATGGCAGAAAGGAGGCCATGCACAGGAGCACGGCGGCAAAGCACCAAACAAAGCCCGTGCGAAAACAGTCACCGAACGATCGGTAGGGCCACGCTGCAAGACCGATCATCATTGACCCTCACCAGGGTAACAGATACCAGAGCGCGCCGACCTCGACAGCAAATAAGGCCGCCAGGAATCCAAGTCCGACTGGCGTGATCCAGGTCGGTGTCTTTTTTTCGGTGAAAAGCCACCAGCCAAACCAGCGGATGCAGAGCGGCATCGTCACAAAGGTTGTTCCGAACACGCTAATGGTGTTGCCAATAAAGGTGGCCAGCGAGGCGTGCAAACCCAGCGAAGTAAGGATCGGGCTGAGGAAACGCATCTCAAGCATCACGATCGGAAACAGTCCCAAAATAACGAGAAGAGCGGTCTTCCAGTTTGGTGGACCTTTGCCGGTCATCGGATTGATCGGCACCCAGCCGGGGAACGACGTCGCCAGGCGCATGAGCTGCTCGTGGTCGATGAAGGCCTTGGATTCCGCAAGCAGTTCCGCACGCTCCGGGGCCTCCATCCAGGCTTCGAGGTGCTCAGCGGTGTCGAACCGCATGATGGTCGTCCAAAGGCCGTCCTTTTCGGCCGGTGGCTGGAGATACATTCCGCGGTAGCCGGGGTATTTCCCTTGGGCAGCCTGAATTCTGACTGCCCATTCGCGATACGTGTCGTCCATTCCGGGCTTGATCTTTGAGATGATCACTTCGGTGACGTTCGAGCCGGGCGGCTCACCGGGCCGGTCTGCCTGCGCCACCTGGCCAAGACTGCCGCCTTCGAACAACGGGACGGCCTCGCCAACAATTTTAGCCCGCTCGCTAGAGCGCTGCCAGGCGCTGAGTTCGTCCTGCGAACGGAAATTCAGGACAATCGTCCATTCATTGCTTTCCGGCCGCGAGGGCGGGATGACGTCGCTGCTGATGAAACCGGGGAATTTACCGATGACGATGTTGTGCCGCGCTTGCCAGGCGGCGAAGGCCTGGTCTTCGCCGGAGCGAAGTTTAGCACTGGCGATAAGAACTGCGGGCGCGCTCATCTAGACGCCACCAGCACAGGTTCCTCCGCGATCTGTACTCTTTTGGCCGGTGGCTCCCCATTGACCAACTGTGAAAAGATGCGCGCCGCAGTGAAAGGCAGACTGGTGCAGCGCACGCCGGTCGCGTTTTTGATGGCGTTCGCGATCGCCGGAGCCACGGGATTGATCGCGCACTCGCCCTGTGATTTCGCTCCCAGCGGTCCGATCTTGTCGTAGGTATCGGCAAAGAATAACTCGCTGAGCGGGACATCGGCGAAGGCCGGTATCCGATAATTGCGCAGAGCCGGGTTCACGATCCGGCCTTCTGCGTTGTGAACCATGTTTTCCGTTAGTGCCCAGCCGATTCCCATGGCGATCGCGCCGTCGAGCTGCCCATGGCACTGTACTGGATTGATCAACCTGCCGATATCGGCGGCGTGGACGCTTTGGAGGATACGGGTTTCGCCAGTGATCCGGTGGACGGCCAGGCGAATCCCATGAACGTTGAATGCGGTGGTCCGCGGCGACAGGTAAGCCTTCCGCTTCGCTTCGAAGCGATGGCCGTCCCGGATACCGGCGGCATGGAGATCACTCAGAGAAATCCGATTGGCGCCAGATTCGACGAAACCATCCTCGATCCGCCAGGTCGAAGGGTCGGTCCCGGTATGCTGCCCGGCATATTCGAGAATATTGTCCCTGAGCGCAGCGGCTGTCAGCGCCACCGCCTTGCCCGCGACGACAGTTCCGGTACTGGCGAATGTCCCAGTGTCATACGGTGTCAGATCGGTATCCGCATTGATGATGTCGATGCTACCGGCGCGCGAGCCGAGCACGGAGGCGGCCATCTGACGGTGAGAGGTCACCGATCCATTGCCCATCTCGGTCGAGCCCACCGCGAGATGATAGCGCCCATCTGGCAGAAGCATCATGACGGCGCCGGAACGATGCTCCGTCGGCGGGCCGCAATCCAGCATTGCGAGCGCGACGCCGGTGCCCTCGGCCCACTCGTCTCCGTCGGGTTTGGCATTCCCACGACCTGAGGCCAAGGCCGTTTCGACCAAGTCGAGACATTGATCGAGGCCGTAGCTGCCGAAACCGACGTCACTCGGATCCTTCCACACCGACTCGATCCAATCGTCAGGCCGGACCATGTTCTGACGACGAATCGCAAACGGGTCCATTCCGAGCAGCTCGCCCAGTTCGTCGATCGCGCATTCGATCGCGAAAGTTGATTGCGAGGCGCCATAGCCACGAAAGCCACCCCCGGGAACAACGTTGGTGTACACGGCGAAGCCGTCCGCCTTTTTGTTCGCGCAGCGATAGGCTGAGAGAGGGCTCCCGAGAGCTGCTGCGAGCGTCTCGCTTCCATGGCCGCCGTAGCCGCCGGTATTCGAGACGACCCTTACCTGAATCGCCGTGAGCGTCCCGTCGGTTTTTGCCCCCAGCTTCACATGAGTCGTCATCTGATGACGCGTGGTTGCACCGATGAACTGTTCCTCGCGCGTGAACTCCCATTTGACCGGTCGGCCAATCTTAAGAACCGCCAGCACGCAGAGATCCTCGGATACCATCTCCTGCTTGCCGCCGAAACCGCCGCCCACCCGCTCGGTGAAAACGTGGAGCTTGCCCGGGTTGAGTCCAAAGATATGGCAGAGCTTCTGGTGCACGATGAACGGTCCCTGCGAGCTGGTGCGGACATGAATCCGGCCGTCGTCCCCCTTCCATGCGATCGAACCGTGCGTTTCCAGATGGACATGCTGGACCCGCGACGTTGAGTAAGTCATCTCGTGAACGGCGTCCGCTGCCGCGAATCCATCCTTGACGCAGCCGATTTCGCCATGGATTTCGGCATAGATATTACCCTTCGCCTCGCCCTCTTTATGGTGGAGGATCGGGGCATTCGGCTCCATCGCGACCACTGGATCGAAAACCGCGGGCAGAACTTCGTAATCCACCCGGACTTCGCGACAGGCGGCTTCTGCAGCCGCTTCGCTCTCGGCAACGACCGCAACGACCCGCTGGCCTACGAAGCGAACGACGTTGTCGAGAACAGAGGTGTCGTCGGGATCGACCAGATGATCCTCATGTAGGGCAGTGCTGAAAAGGCGACGGGGAACATCCTCCCAAGTAAAAATCTGGACAACACCCGGGACGGTCAGCGCCGTCTTGGTGTCGATGCCCTGGATGCGTGCGTGGGCATGTGGCGAGCGTAGCACCTTGAGGTGC
>DATNNZ010000067.1:0-3514 GCA_035601575.1 Chthoniobacterales bacterium | reverse complement strand
CATATATGAATATCACATCGAAATGGAAATACGCGCCTGGCTTGATGCTCGCCACCGTTGCGTTACTTAGCACTCGCACGGCATCCGCAGACGATTTGACCAGCGATTCCCGTCGCGCTCTACAACAGCTGGTAGCGCAGAATCCGGCGGGCGCCAAATGTAAATCGAGAGCAGTCGCCGTTCTTGTGTTTCCGGATGTAGTCAAAGCTGGCTTCATCCTTGGCGCGCAGGGTGGGAAGGGAATTCTCTTCGTGCACGGCCACCCTAGCGGCCGGTACCGAACCGTAGCCGCCTCCTACGGCTTGCAAGCCGGCGTGCAGAAGTTCGGTTACGCCCTGTTCTTGATGAACCAAAAGGCGGTGGACTGGGTAAACAACACGCGCGGCTGGGAGATTGGCACCGGCCCGAGCGTTGTCATCGTGGACAAAGGGATGGCCCGCAGCTTCACTACAGACACGATACATAGCGGCATCTACGCCTTCACCTTCGATCAGCAAGGTCTGATGGCCGGCCTTGGTCTCCAAGGCTCCAAGATCATGAGGATCGACTAGTGATTATTTAATTTCCTCGGATTTGAGCTTCGGCGACGATAGAATGGAGCCCGTGAGAATAAAATTGTCTTTCTTTGTCGCACAAAAGAATGTAGCAAGAAAAGATTGTTCTAATGGGCGGCGAGTTGTTATTTCTGGCGAGCGTTAACACAACCTCTGGCGAAACCGTACCGTTATGAATCAATCAACTTTAATGGAGCGATTCGTTAATCAATTCCTAATCGTGACGATCGTCCTTTCGGCACCAGTCCTTTTCGCTGGACCCGAGCCCTACGATCCTTCGAAGGAAGCGCCTTCGCCACCACCGCAACCTTGGTGCGAAACGCCCCCGACCCTCGAAATCCGCATCGGTGCTCCTGGGTGGTTGGCGGGTGTGTCCGGCGATACCGGAGTGAAGGGAGTGGTTACCTCACCCGACGTCAGCTTCGACCAGCTTCTCAGGCATCTGACTCACGTCCCCATTGTGCTGTCGGCTGACATTCGCTATCAGCGGTGGGAGATCTTCGGAGATGGTCAGTACATGGAGGTAGGTGCTTCTGCTACGCTACCTGGTTTACTTTTTACGAACGCTAATCTCCACCTCAAAACCGGGCTTGCAGAAGGATTTGTTGGTTACCGATTGATCAATTGCGATAAGGCCAATCTCTCCCTCTTCGCCGGCGCGCGCTACAGCTATCAGGGAGGCGATCTAAGTATTTTCGATAACGGTGACGCGCGCCTGGTCATTCTTCGTCGACTACTGGGAATCCGCAAGAAGTTGGCCTTCTCCGATTCGACCGATTGGGTCGATCCCGTGATCGGCGCCCGCGGGAAAGTGAAGATTTGGAAAGCCATATCGCTTTACGCGGAAGGCGATGTAGGTGGATTTGACGCCAACTCTGGCTCCGCGTTTGAGCTACACCGGCAGGGGCGGACCATCGTGCGAGAATCGGTGGATAGTTCTGACTGGAGCTACCAAGTGCAAGGCGGGCTCGAATTTCAGCTCACGCGTTCGATCTGGGCGCAGGCCGGCTGGCGCTACTTAAAGTACGACTACAACCAAAGCGGCTTCACGAATAAGACCGAATTGAACGGCCCCTTAATCCAGGGTGGAGTAAATTTTTGAGGTAGATCACAAAAGGCATGACGATGTTGTTAGGCAACGTGTCCGATCACGTCCGGTGTCTTGCACACGGCATAAACTCAAACTCCACCGAAAATGAACACCCCGCACATAATTGTCTCTGAACAGCCAGCCTTAAGAAAGAAAATTTCGATCAGCTCGAAGGATATAATGCCGACGTTTCCCTCTCACTCTGGTTGCCACTTCGGACGAGCGCTGCGCACGATCGGCGCCGTCGCTCTCATCGCGCTTGTAGGCGTGGTGTCGTCGGAAGCGCTGGGCGCGAACCCGGCGGAAGAGCTGGCCAAGCTGGGGGCCACTGGCGGCACTGATCCCAAGGGCAATTCGTGGCTTTCGATTCAGCAGAGTATTCAACAGTTCGGGCATCCGGAATTCATTCTGCGACTGTTCCTCAGTCTCAGTCTGGCTGTGGGCTGTGCGTGGGCGATCGCCTGGCATCCGCGCAGATCGTCGCTCGCGAATCCGCTTGCCGACCTCGAGGAGCGCAAGGCGCTCATCCTCCTGGGCATGGTCGGGGCGGTTGTCGCTGAGTTGAGCGGGACCAGCCAGACACTCGCGTTTGTTATCTTCGGTATCGGCGCGCTACTGCGATTTCGAACCCTGCTCGACAATCCCAAACTCACCGGGAAGGCCATCACGGTTGTGGTGGTCGGGCTCGCCTGTGGGATGGGATCGTGGGCGATGGCAGTATTCGTTACCGGCTTCACCTGGCTACTCGTCTACTGGCTTGATTCACACGCGAGCTGCAGGATCAGGATCCGGCTCGACGACAACGTGGATCCGAACCCGATCTTTGGTATGATGCAGTCGTTGCTTGTCTCCCACAACTGTCGCCTTCAAAGTTCCGCGCTGTACGAGGACAAGGGACAGATGGTGTTTCTGCTCTATATCCCGGCGAAAATCGATCCAAGGAAGCTGGAAGCAGAAGTGCGATCAAAACTGCGGAAGTCCGCCGTCACCAAGATCGATGTTGATGTGGTGTAAGAGGGTTTGGTCTACCACTAAGAGCAAAACGCCGTCAAATCCTATGTGCAGGCGCGTCTTCACCGCGATCTTTTTTGCTTTCGCGCTGATATTGGTAGCGCATGCACAAGACGGGCCAAACGATTCTGTCGTGCTGATTATTCGTCATGCGGAAGACGCCGACAGCGGCCATGGTGTCTCGCCGCTGGGCGAAAAGCGGGCCGAAGCATACAAGAATTACTTCCTAAATTTCGCCGTCGATTCCAGGCGGCTGGAACCCGACGTCGTTTTTGCGGCTAAAGACTCGAAAAAAAGTCACCGACCACGTCTCACAGTGGAGCCGTTTGCGAAGGCAGCTAAATTGAAAATCGATACGCGTTTTGGCAACAAGCAGTCCGCTGAACTAGCGACTAACCTCCGGGCAAACCGGCAGGGAAAAGTGATTCTCATCTGCTGGCGTCACGGAAACATATCGGCTCTTCTCCGGGCGCTCGGCGCAAAGCCCAAAAGTCTTCTGCCGCAGGGAAGATGGCCCGATGCCGTCTACGACTGGGTTATCCTGCTAAGCTACGATCAAGGCGGCCATTTGATTCCCGAGAGCTCGAGACGGATCAACGAACACCTGATGCCGGGCGACTCTCAGTAGTTAGGCGCAATTTCCGTCTCCGGGCTCGACTTGGGCATCGGCCAAGATCAGTGACGCGGCCAGCAATGAAGCGAGCAGCAGAGTTTTTGTTTCAGTCCGGGCCATATATGTGCTTGTTGCGCTCAGCTAACCAACATCTCGCTTTTGGACCAAATCGGAAGATCCATTTCGAGGCAAAAATGGAATCAATCAAACGGGAGTCGCAATTAGGCCCGAATCGCCAATCCTAGC
>DATNNZ010000066.1:0-3639 GCA_035601575.1 Chthoniobacterales bacterium | reverse complement strand
ATGACTCCCTCTGCCGCGCCCATGCTGACGCCAAGATAGGCCAGTTTGTTTTTGTCAATATCAGCCCGGGTTTCCAGGTAATCGACCGAACGTGCCAGATCCTTGTAGTGCTGCGTCCAGTACTCCAATTCCTGGGTTGTGCCCGGAAGGACATCCTTCACTCTTCGTTCGTAAGTATCTTTATAAACTGGATAGAGAACGGCGCGACCGCTCTGAACGATATAATCGAAAAACTTAATGTCTCCAAGTGTCCGACTGTTGGGAATATCCAGTACTCGCGCACTGGGAAAAAAGACCACTGTTTGAAAAGGCGGCCGTACCTTTTTTGGCACAAATAAATACGCGGCCATGCGCTCCTTGTTATACGCGGCATCGAAAGTGATCTTTTCCTCGCTCCAGTCGGCGGAATCTTGCACCACGCCTTCGATCTTTTCATTCAAGGGTGTCTTGTCGTAAGAATACAAGGTCTGGTAAGCGCGAAAAATTGCATTCGAAACTGGTTTCACTTTGGAAAAGTCGCGATCCATAGTCTTGATGGAATGCGTAAGTTCCTCAGCAAGGGGAGTTGTGTTGCGAACACACCGGAAGCCGTTTGTTGCCGAGCGATCCAAGGGCGCCTGTGCTTCCGGATCAGCGTACATATAAGTCTGCGACTTCCACGCTCCGCCCAGAATAAAGTACGTGTTCTCGCCGGCCGCGTTTTCGATCCATTCCCTTACATTTCCGGCCATGTCGTATGTCCCGTAAGGTCCCAACCCTTTGAAAGCTCCGACCGGTGCGAGCTTCGTTTGCGAGATGTTGCTGGCACGAACGATGTACGTCGATATGTCGAATGGAGCCGCCATAAACCACTGAGGCAACGTTGGCAGGCTCATGCCCGCGAAGCTAGCGTAGGCAGCGGCCTCATACCAGCTAATTCCCGAGACAGGATAGTCCCCTTGGCCCTCCGGATAGTGGCCGCCTTGCCATGTCGATGGTCCAGCGCGCCCTGCGCCGTCGCGGAACAAGGCTTTTGCCTCTTCCCACCCTAGTTCGCGCCGGTTCCGCATGATTTTCCGCGTCCAATACTCGCGCTTTTCGTAGCCACCCTTGTCTACGAACTCCTGGTATTGTCGATTCTTTACTTCGAAGCGATCAATATAGAAAGACGGCACGTTGTAAGGGCCCACCCAACCAACGAACGCGATCATATCTTGCCACTGACGGCCGTTCACCCAGGCCATTCCCTTCGGAGCGCCCGCCTCCTTATCCAACGCAAAGTCTAGTTCCTTTTCCGTTATCGGAGCTGCGATGTACTCACCAATACCCGCTTTGGATATCCTCCACCGAAAGTATCCAATCGGAATCCGGGTATCGGTTAGCGGGGTCACGCCGAGCCGATACCAAGCGCTATCCGTGGATAAGTAGTCCTGTATTTCAACGGAAGCGCCAGGAGGTGAGGACGTGATCGAAACGATTATTGTGTTTTCTTCCTCAATTTTTGCGAGTTGTCGATCAGCTGGCAAGTAATGCTGTGCTTTCTTGAGCAAAAGGAATGCCGCCAGCGATTCATCTTGAGCTTTGAGCTTTGCAATCCCGGGAATCCCTTCCTCCCGCGCCCAATGCCGCCTTTCAGATCGCAGATAGAACCAGACTCCGGAAGCGACAAGGGCAAGGAAGAATACCCCTGCCGGAATGCTGTACTGAGGCGATAGCCGCAAACTTGGGCTGACCGCTGGCACCGTCGGCGAACTCAACTTCATCAGGACTGCTGAAAGATCGCGAGACATCTCCGCTGCAGATTGGTAGCGTTTCGACACATCCTTTTCAAGCGCATGGGAAACGATGCGGTCCGCTTCTTCCGGAGTGTCGGGGCGCAGGTCGCGGAGTGGTTTCGGCGTTTTTTGAACTATCGCCCGGAGCACCGCAAGGGCGCTCGCTCCTTCAAAAGGCGCTCGCCCGACCAGCGATTCATAGAGCACGACGCCGAAACTCCATAGATCGGTGCGGCAGTCTACGACTTTGCCTTCGGCCTGCTCGGGCGACATGTAAAGCAGCGTTCCAACCGGGCCTCCCGTTTCCGCGAACGACAAGGTGACGTCGGGACTGTCCTGGGGCGCCAACAGCTTTGCTAAGCCGAAGTCCAACACCTTGATGTGTCCCTTCGGCGTAACAATGATGTTTGCTGGCTTCAAGTCGCGATGTACAACGCCCTGTTCGTGTGCTTCTTCAAGGGCCGAAGCAATCTGTACGCCCAGCGACGCAACTTCCTTCACCGAAAGCGCGCTCGATTTCAGTTTTTGCGCGAGCGACTGTCCAGGCACGCACTCCATAACCAGATAGTCCACTCCGTCGTGCTCACCTACGTCATAAACCGCGGCAATATTGGGATGACTCAGTCTTGCTAACGCCAGGGCTTCTTTGCGGAAACGTCGTCGGGCGGCTTCGTCGGTCAGGAGACCTGGAGAAAGCACCTTGATGGCAACATCGCGCTCCAGTCTTTCATCGCGAGCGCGATAGACCACGCCCATGCCGCCCGCGCCGAGCGGTGCCACGATTTCATAAGGACCAAGTTGGGTGCCCGCGCCGAGAGGCATGGTTCGTCCCGTGAGTATACTCCCGAATATCTGCCTCCACTCCGGCTAATCGAAACGCATGGCCTGGGCCGTATCCGCGTTCCTTATTCCCAAATCGCACTATACTCGCCTCCGTCCAGTATCCTTGTGACTGCGGCATGTACTCCACGCAAAGCGAACGGGACGCCGCGGGCCCTATTTATAAGTAAGCTGGATTTCGCTAGTCGAGAAAAAGCGCCATCATAGCTTCAGCAAAAATCTGATTGCGGAAACCTGGCAGCTTTCGCTGACGCAGACCTGTAGCGCAGGGCGGAGTCCGCGCAGCCCTGCGGGTTTGGATTTAACAGCCTCAAGCAGTCAAACCAAGCCGCAAGGCTCCGAAAGAACTTTCACCATAAATGACTATGTCCCACATCCGAAACAAAGCGATCGCCGGATTAAAGCCAGGTGACTCCTTCTCTGTTTCACGCACATTCACCGAGCAGGATATGAGCGCTTTTGCGGACATCAGCAAAGACTATAACCCTGTGCACTTTGATGATCGCTTCGCAAACGCAAAAGATTTTCGTGCCCGCATCTGCCACGGCCTTGCCGTCGCCAGTCTGGCCACCGAGATCGGCGGGCAAATCGGCTGGCTGGCCTCCGGAATGAATTTTCGCTTCAAGAAGCCCGTATATTTTGGCGACACCATAGAATGCTCCCTCACCATTACCGAAATTGACGACCGCAATCGAGCCAAAGCCGAAGCCGTCTTCAAGAATCAGCAGAACGAAGTCGTCATAGAAGCCCATTTGACCGGGATCGTCCCAAGCTTCCAGGAAAGACAAATCATGGAAATCATGACCGCCGAAGGAGATCCCACTAATAAATCTCGATAAACAACGAATTTACTTGACAGTTAACACGTTGCGTGCTATAAGAATTTGTGAACCTCGCTCCAAATCCTTTCCTGCACGCCTGCTATCCCTACACCTCCACAGCCAAAGCTCCGATTAACGGTTTGTGGCCCCTTTGTTTTCATGGTCTTACAAATTGCTTTTCCCGCAAGTCCCTTCCTTTGATCAACATCTGCGTTGCCCCCGGT
>DATNNZ010000065.1:0-35655 GCA_035601575.1 Chthoniobacterales bacterium | reverse complement strand
TTCGCGGTTCATGGTATGAAAACAAACTTGTTGCGATTTGAGAATTTTCATCAATATACGGCAATTCCATGACGAATTGGATCATCAGTACTGTTTTGCTCCTGGGTCTCCAGTTGCCCGTTCGTGCCGCCGAGGAGAACTTTCGTGTCTTTCGGCCGGTCGATCCGGTCGACCTGGAGAAGAAGGTTCCGACTGGGTACGGTCGGGTTTTTGTGGAAGCGGGGCGCCAGTACAATCTTGATCCGATATTGCTCGCAGCCATTTCTGCGCACGAGTCAGGCGGATGGAAAAGTGCAGCAGCACGTCACAAGAATAATTGGATGGGATTAAGGACGAGCAGGGGAGCGAAGCGTTTTTCAAAATCGGAAGAGTCGATTTATTATGCGGCGCAGCTCCTGAACCGGAAGCCGTTCAAGGGCAGGAATACTTTAAGCCAGATTGCAGCGGTGTATTGTGCCAGCAACCCTGGATATTGGCGGACCTGCGTTCTTGATTGGGAACGCAGATTAGCAGGGCGAAGCTTCCGCTGAGCCCTGGGTAATCACGGTCTCCATTGTCCGGGCGGACAGGGGCGCGGATTATCGTAGTCGTAACAAAAATCGTAGGGATAGCCAAAATCGAACGCCTGACGGACTCGTGTCCAAAAAGAACAAGGATCTCCGCAGCAGCGACGGGAATACGAATGGTATACGACCTCATCGTTGCCCGCGTTTGCTGTGAACGGTAGCATCGACGACAACGCGAGGGCAGCAAAAATTGGGATCAACGACCGGGATTTCATAGCGAGAAGGTACAGATTCAATAGCCGAGAGCAAACGAGGGAGCCAGTCAGAACATCGCTAAGGCAAACTTTTTTGAAACTTCCTTCGCTTCGAGTGGTTCAGCTCTTAGGAGCAATGACTCCGAAACGAACAATCTAATAAGAATAACAAATATCTTATGACAAAAACGATTCTTCTCCTCGCTGCGCTCGTTGGGTTAGCCTCCGGCGTCTATGCGGCAGATCCAAGCCCCAGCGCAAGCCCTGGTAAAAAGCCGCATCATGGTCACCACCACAAGACTGCAGAGCCTTCTGCCTCCCCATCGGCTACCCCGTAAGGGTAGCGATCCAGACGAATAACGAATACGCGAAAAGCGTAATCGATTTAGCCCGGGGTGAGGCACGGCTTCACCTTGGGTTTTTTTGCGGTTTTGCGATCGCGGTGTTCCTTCGTGGCGATTTCGGCCGCTCGCCAACGGCTTCGTGCGCTATCTGCCATTGGCAGCCGTAGCTTTTTGTTTGATCAATTGAAGCGAACGCTTTTCATCGATCAATTGGCGTTTGCCGTCTGCGCTCGGAGTCGATCCCGCGATGATCAATTCCTTAGCTTTCTTGGCGGTAAGCGAAGGATCGATGGCAAACAGTTTGGCGGCCAGATTGGTCACCTGAGGTGCCGCCATCGAAGTGCCCGAGAACTTAACCTTTTTCCCGCCGGGGATGAAGCTTTCCACATGGTAGCCGTTGGCATAGACGACCACCGTTTTGCCGTAGCTGGTGAAGCTCGTAGCATCTCCCGCCTGGTTGGTCGCTCCGACCGTAATGAGGTTAGGAAGTTCCAATGACGGCGGGACGTCTTCGAGGAATCCAGCATCGCTATCGGAATTTCCAGCCGCGGTGACAAAGAGGGTGTCTGGTGCGGCATTCATCGCGTCAATGATCGCCTGTTTCCAGATAGAGAAAAGCTCAAGCGCTTCTTGCTTCCGCTCATCGCCAGTCTGATTGCCTTTGGTTCGGGCCAACCACTCCTCAAATTCTTGCGGGTCGTCGCCCCAGCTCAGGTTCACTGCCCGCACCTTGTGTTCGGCGCAGAATTGGCCAATCCGTTTGAAATTTGCCGCCATCCGATGGGCCCAATCAGTACTTGGCGGAAAATGCAGTTCGCGGCTCAAGCCGTCGTTGAACCGAAAAACGACCAGTCGTGCCGCCGGATTCCCCTTGATCGCGATACCGGCAACGTGGGTGCCATGAGCCATATTGCCAAAGAAAGAGAGTCGCTCGAACATCGTGTTCACGTCGTCTTTCGACATTGTGGCAAGGCGTTTTTTGAACGATTCCGTTACCGGAGTTTCAACACCCGCACGCAGATCCGAGAGTGCTTCAAGGTCCTCCGAGATTTCCGGGTACCGCTGTTTCTGTTCGGGAGTCAGCGGATACAGAGTGGAGTCAGAGGGATTACCGTCGTCGGTAAACGCAAGTCCTTGAGCAGGATAAGGAGCAGAATTGGGATAAGTGTAGAGTTGTCCAGGGTAAACAGCTGGATCAAAACCCGAGTCCCAGATCCCGACCAACACGTTCTCCGGATGATCTTTGCTGGAAAGTGTGACCTCGCGCGCCGCCCAGATATCAGGCTTTTGCGTGTCATGGGCAGCCACGTAGGCCTTTAACACATCGACCCGAATCGAGTTCAGCGGGAGTTTGATCCGGAGGTTCGTTCGAGTGTTCAATAGCGCGTAGATCGACTCGCGCGATAGACTGCCGGACTTGTCGATTTCCGGTTGCAGTTTCTGTTGAGCGTCACCGAGCAGAAATGGTTCAGAAAGCAATCCGGAAATGCTTCGGGCTGACTTGATCACATCCTGGACAACGTCCCAGGGCAGCGCATTGACCGCGTCTCGGTAAATTGACTCTACTTTTTGCTCGTACTCTGTGCCTGATTTGGCGGGAACACTTTGTTGCGCCTTTAAGATCGCTTCATCGAATAGACCGACGGTGAGCTTGAGATCCGGCTTTGACTGCAGTTCGCGAATTTTCCTGATCGTTTCGAGCCCACCAGCCGCGTCCCCCTTCAGCTCCTGCAGGGAGAGCTTGGCCGACAGAATGGAAATCAAAGTAGCATTGTCCTTGATGTCGTAGTCGGAAAAAAGTGCGTCGAGATCGGCCGTCGCCTTACTCACGGCAGAGTCGAATACGGAGTCGTCGGATTGGAGCAGAGTGCTGACGGACCCTGTGACCGGATAGGTAGCGCGCGGGAGGTCGGCCTGGCTGTGTACCTCCTTTTTGGGTTGATCGGCGAGAGCGGCGCTAGTCAGGAATAATCCGGTGAGGCCGAGAAAAAGGAAGGTCCGGTGAGGCATATGATTTTCTAAGCGAGGAAAGGTTGATTGAAAAGGGTGAAAGGCGTTTGGCAGTTGTCGGGAGCGCCGGTAGCGCCGGGAGAACGGCGTAGCCGTGATTCAGGATAGCCTAGGCGGAGTCCTAGGAATGGTAATAAAACAGGCGGGCTAGCGCTGAAAGCGCGTGAGAATAACAGATGTTTGTTAGGTGTCTGCTATTTGCCACATCCTGGGAAACATTTTCATTTTACCGAATCCTCTCGGCCATGCGATGTTGGGGACCAATTCCTAGGGCTTCGCCCTAGAGGCTATCCTGAGTCGCGGCTTTGCCCCGTCGTTCGAAACTCCTGAAGCTTCCACCTTCGCTAAAGCTATGGCGGACACGTCGTCGGGTAAGCCGGCGTTCCCGGCGTTGTGGGTTGCTGTGCGGTCACTTTTTCGTGATGCTGACGCGTGCGTGTCGAGAAACTGAAATATATTATCTGGGCAAAAGAGCTGTCTGGTGCGGTCGCCTTTTATCGTCGAGTGTTTGGCGCGGAAGTTACGCATCAATCGGAAGTAATGGCGGAACTAGTCGTCGCTGGAGGTATCCTCGGAATTCATGGCGGCGGTCAAGGTCAACGCACCTGGACCGGCCTCAATTTCCAGGTCGATGACCTTTTCGCAGCGTGCGACGCTTTGAAAGCCGCGGGCGGCGAAGTTTTGCGACCGCCGGTGGATACTCCGGAAGAACCTGCTCATTTGGCGATGTGCGTCGATCCGGACGGAAACGAGATTATGATTAGTCGGCGGCGATGACCGATGGGACTGATGGGACGCATGTGACTGATGATTTTGCAGGGATCGCAGAGATCATGAAGAGTTCTAAGTATCTGTTTCCTCCGTTAGCTTTCGCCCAAATTTTCTTCGTGGCCTTCGGGATCTTTCTGTTAAGATAGGTTTCCTGATCCATGATCTATTTCTACCTCGGACAATTCGTGGTCTATGCCATCGTCGCTTTCGCAATGTTTGCTCTCGAGCAAGCGTTAAACGGACCGAAGAGGAGGAAATAGGGCCTACGCAATAGCCAATAGCCAATAGCCAATAGCCGAGAGGAGCGCCGGAAACGGCAAACGGTGATTGGCTGGCGCGCCGAGTTAGCGGGCGGAACCTCCAGGCGAGGGTGGACTTGTCGGCCGAGGCTTGCCTTCATCAAAAACCAAGCTGCCCGGTAGGCGTTGCGATGAGGTCTTGGCGTTGGACCTTTCCTCCGAACGATAGCGCTGAAAGCTTCACGCTGACACGGGCGAAGCGATTCGATTCTGAATGGCTTCGGCTGCGTAGAGCAGGAAGGAATTCAAAGCGATCGAGAGAAGAGCGCCAGCGACGATGAGACTCTGACCCTCGGCCGGGAGCAACCGCAAAGTCACGGCAGCTTCGGCCAGAATAAAGGAGAATTCTCCGATTTGCGCCAAGCCGGCAGCAATGGTCAGAGCGGTGCCGGTCGGATAACGAAGCAGACGGACGATCAAAAAAGTCACCACGAACTTGCCAAGGACAATGATCGCGACCACCGCCAGAACCCGTAGCGGCTCTCGAACAAGAATACTGGGGTCAAAAAGCATGCCCATGGCCACAAAGAACAGAGCGGCGAACGCGTCTTGGAGCGGCTGCAACTCCGTTGCTGCTCGATGGTGGTGGTCCGACTCGCCCACGACAAGGCCGGCAACGAACGCACCAAGAGCAAAGGAGAGTCCGAATAACTCGGATGCACCAAAGCCGATACCGATCGCTGCGACGACTACGGCAAGAGTGAAGAGCTCCCGAGAGTTGGTGGCAGCCACGCGCTCCAGAAGCCAGCGCAACAGGCGCGCACCAATCAGCAGCATGAACAAGATGAATCCGAGGAATTTACCAAGGAGGATACCGATTGGTAATAGTAATTGGCCAGTGGCTGGATTGTGGTCTGCGGAGACCATGCTGACCGGTTGCCCGTGCAATGAGTCAGCCAGCGCCGGCAGGAGCACCAGAATTAAGACTGTGACGATGTCCTCGACAACAAGCCAACCGATTGCAATTCGACCGCTTGTCGAGTCCAAAATGCCGTGCGTTTCCAATGCGCGAAGCAGTACGACTGTGCTCGCCACGGAGAGAGCCAAACCGATAATCAAACTAGGACCAAGACTCCAACCCCACAGACGTGTTACGACGCACGTCAGCGCGACCGCAAAGGGGATTTGGAGGAGGGCGCCAGGTAGGGCGACGTTGCGAACGGCCAGAAGGTCACGGAGCGAAAAATGCATCCCGACCCCGAACATCAACAGAATGACGCCGATCTCCGCCAGTTGAGGAGCCAGCTTGGCGTCCGCCACGAATCCGGGCGTATATGGTCCAACCATAACGCCGGCTAAAAGATAGCCGACAAGCGGCGGCAGGCCCACTCGCTTGGCAGCGTAGCCGCCAATCAAAGCATAGAGTAAGCCGAACGCGATGGTCGAAATTAACCCGATTTCATGGTGCACGGCTTATTCTCCACGGGCGGTGGCATATGACAATTGCGAAACGCCGGTAGTGCCAGTAGCGCCGGTAGTGCCAGTAACGTCGGGAACGCGTGGAACGCCGGGAACGCGTGGAACGCTAGTAGCGACGGTAAGGTGCTCAGCTTAAGCCTTCTGCTGTCCTTCTGTTTGAGATCTCAGGTTCTTTCGGGCTGTGTTACGGGAAGCTACGATAATTGCACAAAGTTCACCGGCTTCTGTTTGAAGACTGCTAACGCGTCGTTGGCGAATCATTCCGGTGTCCACGAGCATTTCCATCCAAAAAATTGACTCATCTGTTTCCTCGAAGGTAGTGCTCAGTTTGGAGATGAATTCCGCCCGAGACCGGGATCGTTGAGCCGCTCTGTAGTTTGCTGCTGCGGATGATGCAGCGGCGGCCAGCTGACGTTGGATCACGCGGCCCTTTGGAGTGTCTGGAATATGATCGATAAGATTGAAGACCCGAACGGCAAATCGCTTCATCCGATCACGCAGCGCCATATAAAACAATATTCTTTAACGTTACTTTATGTGACTGCTGAGCTTAGCTTCCATTCGTACGATTAGAGTAACCCCGTTCCTGACACTAGAGGCGTTACAGTTTTGTTGTCACCGTTGCCGGCACTCTCAGTACCCCCGGCACTCCCGCGTTACCGGCGTTACCGGCGCTACCAGCGGCGTTGCTACTTGTCATTCCCATGGACTGATCGAGTGTTTTTGGTGAATAATCTTGAGAATCGAACTGCACTGGTAACCGGATCATCGCGTGGAATTGGCGCCGCGATTGCACGCAAGCTGGCGATGCATGGAGCCGAGGTCTTTATCCATGGGAGTCGAAACGCCGAGGTCGGGCAGAAGGTTGCCGATGAAATTCGGAGTGAGGGTGGCAAGGCGGAATTTCTCGTGGCGGACCTGCTGGAGCCAGAGTCGGTGGTCGAGCTCTTTGAGCGGCTGGGCGGCCGAGCCGAAAAACTAGACATACTGATCAATAATGCCGGAATTTTTGGTGGGGACGCTTTGGAAAGTGTGGAGCTGGAGGACATTCAGCGCGTCCTCACAGTGAATGTTACTTCCTTGATCATTGCGACGCGGGAATTTGTTCGCCGAACCAAATCGCGGAATGGGAAGATCATTAACATTTCTTCGGCGGCTGCGCGGTTCCCCGGATTGAATGCTTCGCTTTACGCCGCATCCAAAGCTGCGGTCGACGCGCTCGCGCGCAGTTGGGCGATCGAGCTTGGTCCTCGCGGAATCACGGTGAACTCGGTGTCCCCAGGGTTGATCGACACCGAGATGAGCGCCCAACACATGCCGAATCGAGAGACGGTTTTGCGCGGTGTGGCGCTCCGGCGAATGGGGTTACCCGATGACATCGCTGATGTGGTGCTGTTTCTTGCGTCAGACCAATCGCGCTGGATTACCGGTCAGGTAATTCCAGCAGACGGCGGCCAAGTGGCTGCGGCAACGGTGTTGCGCACGCTGTAGGCCGGAAAACCGGATGACAGCTGACAAATGACAAATGACAAATTGCGTGAGGGTGAACCGGAATAGGGAAATGCGGGCCAAGGCGTACAAGAACTTAGCCCAGGCCGCCCTGCGCAAGCTTCCTCCTTCGCCGAAGCTATGGAGGACACGTCGGCGCGCCCGAGTAGCTTTGAGCACGTACCTATCGTAACACGTGGCTGCGATCCGGCAGCTGCCTGGGCTAAGTTCTGGTACCCCTTCGGGGTGAAACGCCGGGAACGCCGGTAGCGCCGGTAGCGCCGCCAACCGCCAACCGCCAACCGCCAAACGCCATTCAGCGGATCAGCATGCAATCGCCGTAACTAAAGAATCGATATCGTTCAGCGATGGCTTGGCGATAGGCTTCGAGAATGAATTCGCGACCGGCGAAGGCGGCAACCAACATCAGCAGCGTTGATTTTGGCAGATGGAAATTGGTGAGCAAACTGTCGACTCGTCGGAATTCAAACGGGGGATAGATGAATATGTTCGTCTGTCCCGGACCGGGAACAATTCGGCCGTGGTTCTGCATCAATGTTTCCAACGTACGAACGGTGGTGGTTCCGACGGCCAAAATCTTTTGCGCTTCATTAATCTGGCGTGCGGCGGTCGACTCGATTGCAAAGGATTCCGCATGCATCTCGTGATCGGAGATGAGATCCGTTTTCACCGGCTTAAACGTACCGACCCCAACATGAAGTGTAATGAACTCGTGCTGGAGTTGTTGGAGCAGCTCTTGTGAAAAATGGAGACCCGCGGTCGGTGCAGCGACGGCACCGGCAGTGGACGCGAAGACAGTTTGGTATCGCTCCGTATCGGAGGCGTCTGGTTCGCGCTCGATGTAGGGCGGCAACGGCATCTCCCCGGCCTGTTCCAGATCCAAGGGATCGGAAAATCGAATTTGGCGATCACCATTTTCAAAAATAGCGGTGACCTCGCCGCGGAATCGTGGTTCGACAAACTTGCGGCCGACCGTAAACCAAGGTCCGGGTCGGACCAGGCAGCGCCAGGTCCAATTGTCGATCGGGCGAAGAAGAAAGATTTCTGCGTTGCGAGTTTGGAACCTGATGCGAGCCGGGATCACTTTGGTGTTGTTCAAAACCAGCAACTCTTCCGGTGTAACGAGATCGATGAGTTCGCGAAAATGATGATGGGTGATGTTTTCGCGTCGCCGATCGATCAACATCAGCTTGGAGTCACCACGGGCAGACGGTGGCCGCAGCGCAATCAACTCTTTGGGAAGATCGTAATTGTAGTCTTCCGTGCGAATGCTCACGAGATGAGGACCAATAACAGACAACCGATGGCCGATGCGCCACTACACTGCCGTGGCTGGGGGGAGGCGAGAGCCGAATTTGCGATCAAGGATCTTGTTCCACTCTTGCAACCGTTCTTTCTGGTTCTGGAAGAGCGGTTCAACCGGATCAAGGACCGTAACCGAGGAGATTTTGTCTCCTTGCGCGATTTGGTTGGCGATTTCTATGCCTTTGGTAAGCCGGCCGAAAATCGTGTAACCATCATCCAGCATTTTCACATGCGCAGGGTTGAGTGGGGCGAGGGTGACATAAAATTGCGACCCGTTAGTGTCAGGACCCGCGTTGGCCATCGCCAGGATGCCAATCGTTTCATGCGAGAGTGATTTTCGAGGTTCGTTCTCGAAGCGATAGCCGGGGTCACCTCGACCGGTTCCCGCCGGATCACCACCCTGGATCACAAAAGCGGGAACAACCCGATGAAAGATCAGTCCATCATAAAATTTGCGTTGAGCAAGATTGAGAAAATTTGCTGCCGCGATCGGTGCATCCGCCGGAATCAAGGTCGCTTCCAAGTCGCCTTTCGCGGTGTGAATAATAATCCGGATATCGTTGAGCATAATTGACATTCGCTCAGGCTCAGGGGAATCCAAATGATTCTGCTTAAATGTAACGAAGCATTGTCTGTTTGCGAATGATGACAGATTACCAATGACCGATGACAAATTGAAAATGGACAGTCCGCGTCCATTCGTGGTTCATCCTTAATTTTCACAAATCATTCTTTGCGATGGGAATAGTTCCAACATAAGGAATGGAATGTTGAGGATAGGGCTCATTCAGATGCGGTGTTCGCCGAATCCGCCGGAGAATCTAGACAAGGCGATCCAGTTGATCCGGCAAGCCGCTGCGCAGGGCACTAAAATCGTCTGTCTCCAGGAGCTTTTCCGGACGGTGTATTTTTGCCAGGTCGAAGATCACAAGTATTTCCAATTTGCCGAGGAGATTCCCGGACCGACTACGGAACTATTGGGAAAGTTGGCGGCGGAACTGGATTTGGTCATTATCGCTTCGTTATTTGAAAGACGTGCGGCTGGTCTTTATCACAATACTGCAGTGGTCATTGACGCTGATGGAAAGCTCCTGGGTAAGTACCGGAAAATGCACATTCCGGACGACCCTCTGTTTTACGAAAAATTTTATTTCGCGCCTGGCGATCTCGGTTTCCATTCCTGGAACACTCAGTATGGAAAGTTAGGCGTCCTGGTCTGTTGGGATCAATGGTATCCGGAAGCAGCCCGCCTAACGGCGCTGCAAGGTGCTGAAATCCTTTTCTATCCGACGGCGATCGGGTGGCATCCTTCAGAAAAGGAACAATATGGCGAGCGCCAGCATATTTCGTGGGAGACCGTTCAAAGGGGACACGCAATTGCCAACGGATGCTATGTTGCGGTGCCGAATCGCGTGGGACACGAGGCACCCGACGGCGGTCCTGGACTTGAATTCTGGGGACAAAGTTTTGTGTCCGATCCAGCGGGAAAACTCATTGCCAAGGGAAGTTTGGCGGAGGAAGAGGTTCTGCTGGCGGATGTCGATCTATCGTTGATCGATGTGCAACGCACTCATTGGCCTTTTCTTCGGGATCGGCGGATCGACGCCTATGCCGAGTTGACCAAGCGCTTCATCGATTAGGGTTTTTAGGGTTTCATTTCTCATGAGTAATTTCACAACAGAATTGCCTGCTTCGATGGGCTATCGAATGCCGGCGGAATGGGAGCCGCACGAGGCTACCTGGCTCTCTTGGCCGCGACGCGAGGGTATCAGCTTTCCAGACGCCTACGACGAGGTGATGCCGGTATTCGTTCAGATGGTGGATGTTCTGCGTGGATCAGAAAAAGTCCGGATCAACGTGGCGGATCATGACCACGAGCATGGCATCCGATTCATTCTCAAAGACATTGATATATCGCATGTCGAATTTTTCCAGATCCCGACCAATGAGCCTTGGTGCAGAGATCATGGACCCATTTTCATTGTGCGCGACAAAGAACCTCGAGCGGCAGTGGTCGACTGGGATTACAACGCCTGGGGTGGCAAATATCCGCCGTATGATTTGGATGAGGTAGTACCGACAAAAGTAGCGGAACAACTCAAATTGCCGGTCTACTATCCCAAGCTGATATTGGAGGGTGGGTCCGTCGATGTGAACGGAGCAGGCACACTGCTCACAACCGGATCTTGTTTGCTTAATCCGAATCGAAACGCGAATCGTTCGCAGGCGGAAATCGAACAAGCGCTGCGCGATTACCTCGGGGTTAGGCAAATTGTCTGGTTGGGCGATGGAATCGAAGGCGATGATACGGACGGTCACATTGATGATATCACCCGCTTTGTTGCGCCCAATGTGGTCGTAACCGCGCTGGAGAAAGATCCGAAAGATTCTAACTGCGAACCACTCCAGAAAAACCTGGAACTCCTCCAAGCGGTAAGGCTGGCGGACGGTTCGGCGCTAGAAATAATACCTTTGCCAATGCCGCCTCGGATAGAGCGGGAGGCGAGGCGTTTACCAGCCAGTTACGCTAATTTCTATATCGCCAATAAAGTAGTGCTGCTGCCGGTTTTTGGTACGCCGACGGATCGCAAAGCTTCATCCATATTAAAAAAATGTTTCCCCGGCCGGAAAATAGTTCCGATTGATAGCCGCGCGTTGGTTTGGGGACTCGGCGCGTTTCATTGTCTTACGCAGCAGCAGCCGGCGCTCGAAGCGAATCACAAATGACAAAGGGTAAGAGGTGAATGGTGAGAGGGAATGGGTGTAAACAGCGGAACGGCGTGATGGAGTGACGACGTCTTATCGTCTGGCTAGGCGATAAAACAAAACCGATCCCAGCGTCAAATAGACGACATTAGGCAACCAAATGAGTATTTCGGGATGGAAGTTGGCCTTTCCTTTCATCGTATCGGTCAACACGACGAAAATAAAATAGGTGAACCCGATGCAGATGCTCATGGCGATACCGATTGACGTTTCGCGACGCTGGGCAGTAATGGCGAGTGGAATACCAACCAGAACAAAAGTGACAACGACCAGCGCGTTGGAGAACCGCTTACTCAGTTCGGTCCGCAGAATCGTTCGTTGCCGGAGCTTCTCCTTACCTTGTTGTTGGTCAAGTGTGTCGCGAAGCTGGTCTAATGTCAGCTCATTGGGACGTCGATTGTTTTTCGCCTTGTCGATAAGTTCTTGCAAAGAAATCGGAAGGACACCCTCCTTGAGACTGATACCGTAGCGCATCAGTCTCAGGTCGTTCACATCGGCTTCGTCTCGTTCCTCGTAATGCGCATCGTAAATGTGCAGGAGAATGCGTTCGTTTTGCTTGTCGACTTCTAAGGTACCTCTGCGCGCATAGATCACGCGAATTGGGACTTGGTAGCCGTCCATCTCGTAGATATGGAGATCCTCCAAAGAGGCACCGTTTTTTCTCCCAACATAGATTTTGCGATTAGGGAACTGATCAATGACCTCATCGCTCCCGAAAAGAGCCAGCGGATCGTTCGAGGCCAAGTTGACCAGGGTTGCGCGCGCCTGCACCTCGGAGATCGGAGCGAGATACAGGTTAATCCATAAACAGAGGGCAAACAGAACAGCGCAAACGACGAATACCGAAAAACAGATTCGCATGATGCCGACGCCGTTGGCCCGGAGTGCGACCAATTCGTTATCGGAAGAAAGCTTGCCGAATACGAGCAGGACGGACACCAAAATTCCCCATGGGATCGAATAGATCATCGAGAAAGGCAGTAGATAACCGATGAACGTAAGGATGTAGCTGATCGGCAATTGATGGCTAATCAGTAGATTGAGCAGGTCACGCAGGGCATTACCGACCACTAGCATCAGGCTCAGCATGCCCACTGACCAGGTGACCGTGCTAATTACCTGACCGCTTACGTATCGATCAAGAATTTTGAACATCGGAGAAGCGGGACGCGAGTGATTGGAGAGGGAACACGGAAGTCTGGACGGGTATCAAATCCTTGCTCCCACGGTTCCGTAAAGCCTCCACCCTGGGCTGAGTCCTGATACCCCTCGGGGTAGGAAACGCCGATACGCCGCCACGCCGATACACTGACACGCTTGTCCGTCATTTATCATCTGTCATCCGCTTCGGCCGCTTCCATCGGAACGCAAGTGCAAAAAAGGTTCCTGTCGCCATACACATTGTCGATGCGACCTACCGGAGGCCAGTATTTATATTCGCGGGTCCAAGGAGCCGGGAAAGCCGCAGACTCCCTCGAATAGCTTCGGTCCCATGATTCCGCCAACAGATCTTGAGCGGTGTGCGGCGCCCTTTTGAGGACATTATCCTGTCGATCTGCTTCGCCGGTCTCAATCGCACGAATTTCTCCGTAAATTGAAATCATCGCTTCACAGAAGCGGTCCAGCTCCGCCTTCGACTCGCTTTCGGTAGGTTCGATCATCATGGTTCCCGGAACTGGCCAGGACATGGTGGGAGCATGAAACCCGTAGTCCATCAGCCGTTTGGCCACGTCTTCAACTTCGATGCCGGCCGTTTTTTTGAATTGCCGCAAGTCGATGATGCATTCGTGAGCGATCAGCCCGGTTTTGCCACGATAAAGGATTGGATAAAACGGCTCTAATCGTTTGGCGACATAGTTTGCGTTCGCGATAGCGACTTTGGTGGCATGAGTAAGGCCGGCCGAGCCCATCAGCGCAATGTACGCCCAGGAAATGCACAAGATGCTTGCGCTCCCGTACGGGGCGGCCGAGACCGGGCCGATGATCGCGGGTCGCCCGAAATCCGTAAAGGGATGCGTGGGAAGAAAATCGGCCAAATGGGATTTCACACCGATGGGGCCTACTCCTGGTCCGCCTCCTCCGTGCGGTATGCAGAAAGTCTTGTGCAGATTGAGGTGGCAGACATCAGCTCCGAAATCGGCCGGCCGGCAAAGACCGACCTGCGCATTCATGTTCGCGCCGTCCATATACACCTGACCGCCGTGAGCATGCACGATGTCGCAGATCTCGATGATCCCCTCCTCAAAGACTCCATGGGTCGAAGGATAGGTAACCATTAGGGCTCCCAAGCGATCCCGATGACGTTCCGCTTTCGCACGGAGATCGGTCAGATCAATATTTCCTTCGCTGTCACAGAGCACCGGCACCACTTCAAAGCCAGCCATCACAGCGGATGCTGGGTTGGTTCCATGGGCCGAAGTCGGTATCAGGCAGACGTTCCGATCCAGGAAACCGTTCCGGGCATGATATTCACGAATGGCGAGAAGACCGGCATATTCGCCTTGTGATCCTGCGTTGGGCATCAAGCTCACCGCATCGAATCCCGTAATCTTTGCGAGCCAATTTTCCAGCTCTGCGATCAGCAGCAGATAGCCTTTGGTTTGGACTGGCGGGGCGAAAGGATGGATCTGCCCAAATTCGGGCCAGGTCACGGGCAACATTTCGACGGCGGCATTTAACTTCATCGTGCAAGACCCGAGCGGAATCATGGAGGTCGTCAACGAAAGGTCTCGATTCTCGAGCCGCTTCAAATAACGCATCAACTCCGTTTCGGTGTGATACCGATTGAACACCGGATGCTGGAGGTAACCAGACTCGCGGCGAACGCCGACCGGCAACTCTTCTTCTCGGTAGCTCGAGTAATTCGGGAAAACGATTTGCTGTTCCAGATCAAACAATCGGATCAGGTTCTCCAGGTCTTTCTCGGAGGTGGTTTCATCGAGTGATATACCGAATTGGCCGTCCGCAAAATGCCGCAAATTAATTCCGGCTTCTTCGGCCCTTCCGGCAACCCGGTCGCGGAGCGATCCTGCCTTAACCTTAATCGTGTCGAACCGCGGACCGGCAAGCACCTCATGACCGAGTTCGACGAGAATGGAAACCAATCGTTCGGTTTTACGATGAATCTCCGTCGCAATTGCGCGGAGGCGTTGAGGGCCATGGTATACGGCGTACATGGAGGCCATTACCGCCAGCAATACCTGGGCGGTACAGATATTGCTCGTAGCCTTATCACGTCTGATATGCTGTTCTCGAGTTTGCAGGGCAAGACGGTAGCCCGCTCTTCCGGTCGAATCTTTGGACACTCCGACCAAACGACCAGGTAGATGGCGTTTGAACCGATCGCGAGTGGACATAAAGGCGGCGTGTGGTCCGCCGAATCCCATTGGGACGCCGAAGCGCTGGGAAGAGCCGACGCAAACGTCTGCGCCAAATTCTCCGGGCGGGGTGAGCAACGTCAGACTAAGAAGATCAGCTGCAGCAACGACCAGGGCGCCGTGAGAGTGGGCGTCTGCGACCAGAGATCGATAGTCATGAATCGTTCCGTTGGTATCAGGATACTGAATCAGGACACCAAAAAATGCGGAGGTCCAATCAATCGATCGATGATTTCCGACCACGATCTCAATTCTTAGGGGCTTAGCACGCGTCTGAACCACTGCAATGGTTTGAGGATGACAATCGGCAGATACGAAGAACCGATGACGCTTAGAACCGCCGGCGATAGCATGACAAAGGTGCATCGCTTCGGCCGCAGCGGTTGCTTCGTCGAGTAAGGAAGCATTCGCGATTTCCAGACCGGTGAGATCGGTGATCATTGTCTGGAAATTGAGCAAGGCCTCTAACCGACCCTGGGCGATTTCCGGCTGATACGGCGTGTAAGCCGTATACCAACCCGGGTTCTCAAAAATGTTACGTTGAATCACCGGCGGAGTGACGGTGGGGTAATAGCCCAATCCGATATACGATTTGGCGACCTCGTTTTGGCCACCGAATCTTCGAAGAGTCTGCAGGACCTCAAACTCGCTTTGAGGTTCTGGCAAGCCAAGGCTTTCCCGAAACCGAATGCGTTCCGGTATTGCTGAATCAGTCAAAGAATCGAGTGTGTCGAACCCGAGTTCCTTGAGCATAGCCTCAAGATCCTCGGAACTCGGTCCTACGTGGCGTTCGGTAAAGGATGGCAGCTCCAGGCCCTCAGTTCCAATCTGCGACATTATAAAACATGAAACGGGCCGAGGCCGATGACAAATGACAAAATGAATAGGGCATATGAGACATATGGGACGTATGAGGCGTGAAGGCATTCTCCGACTTCGCCACGCATTAGCGGTCATCCGATCGTCGGAGCAGGCTTCTTCCTTCGCTAAAGCTTCGGAGGGCACGTCGGCTTTCTCCGGCGCTACCGGCGTTGTTGGCGTTCCCGGCGTTACCCGACTTCGCCCGTCGTTCGAAACTCCGGAAGCTTCCTCTTGCGCTAAAGCTATGGCGGAAACGTCGTCGGGCAAGCCTGCGTTGGTCGCGTTTCGTTGCTTTGACGTTTCACAAACCTCTCTATGTTGCTGCCATGGCTTCAAGTGGTTTGCACCGGACAGCACTATATCCCGAGCATGTTAAGCTCAACGCGAAGATGGTGCCATTTGGTGGGTGGGAAATGCCGGTCTATTACAGCGGCATCGTTAACGAGCATCTGGCGGTGCGTAACGCGGTTGGCATATTCGACATTTCCCATATGGGCGAAATTGAGGTCTTCGGTCCCGAGGCCGAACGTTGGCTCAACGGTATGTTAACGAACAATCTCTCCAAGCTAGCGGTGGGAGAAGGCCAGTATACCCTCATGCTGAATGACGAGGGTGGAGTGATCGATGACCTGATAGTCTATCGATTGGAAAACAGCCATTATTTCCTGGTCGTAAACGCTGCCAAAATTGAAGAAGATTTTCTCTGGTTAAGCGGGCACCGCGCCGGGGAGGTGACTCTATTGAACCGCAGCGATCATTTTGCCGCGGTCGCAGTGCAAGGGCCAAAATCATCCGAGCTTTTCCGTCCAATCGGCGAATTGCCGGAGCGCAACCGAATCCGAGCCTATCGATTGGGAGCCGCTCAAGTCCTGATTGCTCGAACCGGATACACCGGAGAAGACGGGTTTGAGGCTTTCTTTCCAGCAGATTCTGCGAGCGCGGCTTGGGATCAATTTCTGGAGCTGGGCCAGTTATGGCAAATTTTGCCGTGTGGATTGGGTGCGCGAGACACGCTAAGGCTGGAAGCCTGTTATCCACTCAATGGGGCTGATCTCTCTCCGGAGAGAACGCCGATGGAAGCAGGCTTAGGTTTTTTTGTTGATTTGGGCAAAAGCGACTTTATTGGTCGGGAACCCCTGCTGAAACAGAAAACGAATGGCGTGGAGGAGCGACTATGCGCGATTCGGTTAGCTCCAAAATCGGCGCCTCCGCGAGCTCATTATCCAGTTTACGCCGAAAACCAGCAGATTGGAGAGCTAACGAGCGGGAGTCAATCGCCGACGCTGAGCACTGGCATTGGGCTAGCCTACTTGGGCAACAAGTACGCAAAGCCGGGTCAACAGCTCGAGATTGAAGTGAGGGGGCGAAGATTTCCCGCGACTGTTGAAAAAAAACCGTTATACAAAAGACCATGTTAGTCCCGGACGATCTAAAATATGCCGATACCCACGAGTGGATTCGTTTGGATAGAGGCGTGGGAACGGTCGGAATTACTGACCACGCTCAGGCCGAACTCACTGACATTGTGTACGTGGAGGTGCCTGCGATCGGCACAAAATTGGAGCAAAAACAAACTGCGGCCGTGGTCGAATCGGTAAAGGCAGCGAGCGACATTTACGCGCCGGTCGGAGGTGAAGTGGTCGAGGTCAACAAAGAGCTTGAAGCGAACCCGGCATTGGTCAACACGGATCCCTACGGTGCCGGCTGGCTATTCAAGTTGAAACTGAGCAACCAGGAGGAACTTACAGGGTTAAAAGATCCGAACGCCTATCGCGCGCAAATTGGGGAATAAATCGTACCAACCCGGGCTGATTTGCCCGCTGCCCGCGAGCAGACCGTGGCTCGAAGCAGCCAAGGAGGGCTGGATTATTTTTCCGGCGGTGCAGCCCACAACCGTTGTTGCGGCCAAGGCTTTTCGAGTGGTCAGTAAGAAAGATTATTTATGACTTGGCTGAACTGGTTGGAACATCGCGTAGGATTCCTCGCCATCCCACGGCTGATACCGACAATTGCTTTGCTGAACGCTTTTGTCTTTTTGCTGAATCTCTTTCAGCCCGAGTACGTTTACTATCTTACGCTCGAGCCGTCCCGCATTCTGCATGGAGAAATTTGGCGGATCTTTTCTTACATTTTTATTCCGCAGGTTTTTCTGAGCCATGGTGCGGTGGGAATGCAACCCCTTTTCTTCCTCCTGTATATTTGGATGATGATTTGGATCGGTAATTCACTCGAACAAGCATGGGGAGCTTTTCGGCTGACCATCTATTATTTGCTGGGGATGTTAGGTGTGACGCTCGTGACCTTTCTGCTCAACTGGGGACAGAGCGAAGGAAACGTTGCGCCATTCTACATTAATACGTCGCTCTTTTTTGCTTTCGCAACGGTCTACCCAAACGTCCAGGTCTATGTCCTCTTGATCCTTCCGGTCCGCGTGAAGTGGCTGGCATTGATCAGTCTACTTCCACTCTTGTTTGTATTTTTCATTGGTGATTGGCTGGACAAGCTCGCAATCGTTTTTTCGTTCCTGAATTACGTTGCGTTCTTCCTGCCATCCGCGATTTCTGGAGCGAGGCACCGGCGTCAAGTCCAGGGCCGGCGTCTGAAGTTTACCGCGGATTCGGTTCGGACGGATGAACCGTTGCACCAGTGCGTAGTCTGTAAGCGGACTGAACGGGATAATGCTGACCTGGAGTTTCGTGTGGCGTCAAATGGCGAAGAGTACTGCCTGGAGCATCTACCGAAGCCGGTCGAGCAGACAAATAGCTGATAGTGCCGTAGCCTGATGCTCTGGCCTCAATCTGCTCGGTGAGAGGTGAGAGGTGAGAGGGAATACGGGATGTGCGCGCCGCTAGCGGCTAGGGCCCGGAACGGCCTGGCGGGAGCCGTACCCTACGGTTTAAAGAAGCGGCGAAATTGTTCCAGTTTGGCGGCGGCTTTGCCTGAATCGATCAGATCGGCGGCTAGTCGCAATCCGCTCTCCATCTTTGGTGCGAGCCCGGTGATGACGAGCCCGGCAGCGGCGTTGAGGAGTACGAATTCACGTCGTGGTCCGCGTTCATTTCCAGAGATGATTGCTTCCAGTATCTTCGCGTTGGTTTTGGGGTCTCCACCCCGCAGATCGTGCAAGTTGGTGGGATGGATGCCGAGCTGCTCGGGGAAAAGATGAAAATAATTGAGCGACTTTTCCTTTACCTCGTGTACTTGGGTCTCTCCCAGGGGAGAGATTTCGTCCATGCCGGAGCCGCCCGGCAATGAACCATGAATCACCCAAGCTCGACGGCGGCCGAGTTGACTGAGCGCGATCGCGTACTTTTCCAGGATGGCGTTCGAAAATACGCCCACTAGTTGGAATTCCGGGCGCAGCGGGTTCAGCAGCGGACCAAGCAGATTGAAAATGGTTGCAATACCCTGTTCTGCGAGCTGTTTTCGGACCGGTGCGATCCGCTGGAACGCAGGGTGGTAGAGAGGAGCATAGAGAAACCCGATGCCCGTTTCTTCGATGGCTGCGATCATCTGATCAGCGGGATCAGTCACCGGGATTCCCAATTTTTCAAGAACATCAGCGCCTCCTGATCGTGAAGTGATTGCGCGATTGCCATGTTTCAACACCACAACATCGGCAGCTGCCACGACGAACATTGCAGTAGTAGAAACATTGATGAGTTCAAGGCGATCACCGCCGGTGCCGCAAAGATCGATGGTAGGTTTTTCTCCAACCTGGATGACAGGTGCAAGCGCCATTGCTAGAAACGCTTCCGCGAAATAACCAACTTCTTCGCCGGTCTCGCCTTTATCACGCAAGGCAGCGAGAAAAGAGGCTTTTTCGGTGTCATTGATTTCCTGGCTGGTCAGCTGCTCGCAAGCATGTAGCACTTGCGAGCGGGAGAGATTGACCTTGGCGTGAAGCTGATCAGTGAGTTCTTTCAAGGGAGCAATACTCAGCGTCTCGATGGAAAAACTCAATTCCGCTTATTTGAGTTCAAAAATCTTCCGTCGCGACGGATAAGCGATGCGGGCTAGTGTACCGTCTCACATATAATGGTGACGTCGTTGCGTTCAAAATGGGCCGCCGGCAAGGCGGTCCGAGCCGGACTGGCGTTAGGAGGGCGAGCCTTGTTCCGAGCCGACCCGCAGGCTCATTCCCATCGTATGGAAAATTTCGTCTCGGGTTTCTAGATAGGCGGAAGAATCTAAATCCCGCGGCCGCGGCAAATCGATTGCTCGATCTTTCTGAATTTTTCCCGGGCGCGGACTCAACACGATGACGCGGTCGGCGAGCTGTACTGATTCTTCGATGTCGTGGGTTACGAACAGAATCGTTTTCCGTTCTTCCTGCCAGATGCGGGTCAAATCCGCGCGCATCTTCAGTCGAGTAAGAAAATCGAGCGCACCGAATGGCTCGTCCATGTAAATGATGTCGGGATTGGCAGCGAGTGCGCGGGCAATTTCCACCCGCTGACGCATCCCGCCGGAAAGTTCACGCGGATACAATTTCTCGAACTTGTTTAATCCAACCATGTCGACATAACGTTGGATGATTGGCGATTTTTCATCGGGTGAGAGCCGATCCAGTCCGAAGCCGATATTTTGCTCGACGGTTAACCAGGGGAATACGCCGTTCTCTTGGAACACGAAAATGCGTTGGGGATTAGGTCCGGACACTTGGGTTCCATTGACCAACACTTCTCCAGCCGTCGGTTTGAGAAAACCGGCGATGATGTTCAGCAGAGTCGATTTGCCGCAACCGGAGGGGCCAACAATGCAAACGAATTCTCCGCGAACCACGTTCAAATCGATGCTCTCCAGAACGACAATGGGCGCGGTTTTACCGGCAAACTGCATGCGCAAGCCACGCACTTCAATGATCGGCCGTGGGTTATCCAAATCTCAATTCCTCTGCGAATAACTCCTCTGCGAATAACCCCACTTCACTTCGTCGAAGAGTTCCAGTTGTCGAATCAGGAAATCCAGGAACAAACCGATGAGTCCAATCATGAGCATGCCGGCCACGACCAAGTCGTACCTTTTTCCAGCGTTTCTGGCATCGATGATCAGATAACCGAGCCCGGAGTTTACCGCGATCATTTCGGCGGCAACGAGAACAAGCCAGGCAATACCCATCGCGATACGAAGACCGGTGAGAATTTGCGGAAGGCAGGCGGGAAAAATGACTCTCCGAAAAAGTGCAAATCCGCGTAGACCGAAGTTCTCGGCCGCGCGCACGTAGACCGGTTGAATATTTTGAACGGCAGCCAAAGACGAAACGGTGATGGGAAAGACGCTGGCCAGAAAAATAAGGAAAATGGGCGCCCGATCATCTACCCGAAACCACAATATTGCGACCGGGATCCAAGCAATCGGCGAAATCGGCCGCAATATTTGAATAATGGGGTTTATCGCCCAGAGGGCGGGACGGAACCACCCCAGAGTCAGGCCGAGCGGCACGCCGACGAGAGTGGCCAGAGTGAACCCAACACTGACCCGAAACAAAGAAGCGATGATGTAATTGAAAAGTACGCCGCGGCTAACTAGCTCGCCGATCGCCAAAATCACTTCATGAGGACGTGGGAAGATGTCGGTGCGAGAGAGAACAACCGCCAGATCCCATAGGGATACGGCTGCGGTGATGGAGATGACCGGGAGCAGTACTGGCAACCATCGTTTCATGGTTTGTAGTCCCAGTCGTAGGCATCGACTTTTTTGTCGGGCGGAACAAAACTCGTGTCGGTGTAATCCTCAAAGTGAGCCGTGCCTTTCAAGACGCCGGCTTCTTTGCCAAGAGCTTCGATCTCTTGGAAGTCGGGTTTGCGTACGGCTAAGTTCGTATACTTCACTCGATCGGGAGGCTTGCTAAGGACAAATCGAAGCAAACGAGGATTTTGATTGTAGTAATATTGCGAGACAAACTCAGCAGCTTCCATTCGGTGATCCATCGTCTTATCCAGCCACTGTCCGCTCTTGGCGATTCCGTCGACCAATCGTTGTACGGTCTCCCGTTTGTCCTTGATTGCTTTTTCATTCACCGCGAGCACGCAGGAAATGAAGTTGGGCCAAACGTCCTTGGTGAGATAAAGGATCCGGCCATAACCATCTAATTCGGTCTGGCCCATGAACGGTTCACCTGACGTAATCGCATCAACTGCATGACTAAATAAGGCCGCCGGCATGTCAGGTGGCGGCATCTCGACCATATGAATATCGTTCGGAGACAGGTTGTGCTCTTTCAGCGCTTTGATCACGAGCAACCATTGATTGGAGAATCGATTGGGTACCGCAACCGTTTTCCCTCTTAGGTCGTCGATCGAATTGATGGCCGAGTCTTTGTTCACCATCATCGCACTTCCGTCTCGGTGGCCCAGATAAACGATTTTCAACGGTACACCATCTTCGCGAAGCTTCATGGCGAGTGGGGCGAGGATGAAAGTGGCCGGTGTCTCTCCGGAAAGAAAAGCTTCTTTCAGCTCCGGCCAGCCTTGAAATCGCAACGGTTGGAACTCGGATCGACCGGATACCTGCTTGTTAATGAAATCGGTAACCGGACAGGTGAGATGACAAGTGACCGGCAAAAACCCCACTCGAAAAGATTCGTTGCCAGTGAGTCCCGAAAATACGTGCAGGTTAAAAGTGAGGTGGAGCGCAGTGATCACGACCAGAGCGCTGACCGTCACGAGTAGCACCGTCTTTCGGAGGCTCATAATGCGTGATACTTAGAGAATCAATTGATCTTGTCTAGCGCATTAGTCATAGGCTGCGGCTTCGTGGGCAGGCCGTTGTTGAAGGCCTTCTCGGACAACGGTTGGGAAGCAACCGGTGTCACACTCTCCGAAGATGCTGCGGCTCGGCTCCGTGCGGCCGGGCTGAACGTAGTGGCTGCTGATATCCGTGAACACGATTTCACGAGCAACCTGAAAGCCAAGTCGTTTTCGTTGGTCGTCCATTGCGCCAGTTCCGGAGGCGGAGGAAGCGAATCTTACGAAGCGTTGTTTTCGAGCGGCACCAGAAACCTGTTGGCTGCTCTGGAGATAGGACACTTTCTTTTTGTCAGTTCTACTTCGGTTTACGCGCAAACTGACGGTTCTTCGGTCGACGAATTCTCGGCAGCGGAACCGGAACGCACGACTGGAAAGATCCTGCGCTCAACCGAGAATATTGTTTTGGGAAGGGGTGGCACGGTGGCGCGGTTGGCCGGACTTTATGGACCGGGGCGCTGCGTGCCACTCGATCGATTACTGGCCGGGGACGCGATCATTGAGGGAGAGGGCGAGCGGACAATGAATTCAATTTACCGGGACGACGCGGTGAGCGGGCTTTTGCTGCTCGCGAGGCTAAAACCGGACGGCATCTTTAATGTTGTCGATAATTGTCCTGTCTCTCAGCTTGAATGGTTTCGTTGGGTTGCTCAGCGTACCGGCAAACCAATGCCGCCGTTGGGCTTGCGTAATTTCACCCGGAAGCGCGCTTGGACAAATAAAATGGTGTCGAATGCGAAGCTGCGCGGACTTGGTTGGGAGCCGGCGATGCCGAGTTTTCGAGAAGGAATTGAAAGGATTCTCGGCAGGCGATGTGACGGCGGATGCGATCTATAGGACCCTGGGACGTATGGGACTAATGAGACTGGGCTCATGAGGGGGCTGTGGGCGTTTCTGTGTGTTAGCCTCTCAAGTGGCCCTTGCCTCGCACGACATACTTGTAGGTGGTGAGATCTTCCAACGCCATCGGACCGCGAGCGTGCAAACGATTGGTGCTGATGCCAATCTCGGCGCCGAATCCAAATTCGCCGCCGTCATTAAGGCGGGTGGAGGCGTTCCAAAATACCGCGGACGAATCAACGTCACGAAGAAAGGCCTGAGCTATCGGCTCGTCCTCGGTAACAATCGCATCGGTGTGGTGGGATCCGTAGGTCTCGATATGTTCCACTGCTTCTTTCAGCGAATCGACTATCCGAATCGACAAGATCAGGTCCAGATACTCGGTGCGCCAATCTTGTTCGGTCGCCAAAGCGACGGCGGGTCCCAGAATAGCACGTGTTCTTTCATCGCCGCGTAGCTCGACCCGATGCTCTTGGAGCGCATGTCCGCAACTGCGAAGAAAGGCGTCGGCGATATCGCGATGAACCAGGAGGGTCTCCACCGCATTACAAACGCTGGGGCGTTGACACTTAGCGTTGATCACGATGCTTTCCGCCATCGCGAGATCGGCGGCTCGATCGACGTAAATATGGCAGACTCCATCGTAATGCTTTATCACAGGCATGCGGGCGAGCTTCGTAACGGCCTCAATAAGTTCTTTGCCCCCACGCGGGATAATCAGGTCAATGTACTGATCCATCTCGGCCATGGCGCGAACGGCGCCTCGGTCAGTCAAGTCAATGATCTGGATTGCATCGGGGATGATACCGGCCTCTCTGCAACCTTCACGCAGCGCTTCGGCGATCACCAGATTTGAACCTAACGATTCGCTGCCGCCCCGTAAGACCACGGCGTTTCCAGTTTTGAGACAAAGGGAAGCCGCGTCGCTCGTCACGTTTGGACGCGATTCGTAAATGATGCCGATCACCCCGATCGGTACCCGCACTTTGGCAAATTCCAAACCGTCTCCGCGATCCCACTCGCGAATTACCGATCCGACTGGATCGGGTAGAGCGGCGACTTGGCGAACGCTTCTCGCTATTGCGCTTATTCGTCCGATATCGAGCCGCAGTCGATCGAGCATGGCTGAGGCGAGGTCGGAAGCCTTAGCCGATTTCATGTCGGTCTCATTGGCAGCGAGGATACGCCCGGAAGAACGCTCGATTTGATCTGCCGCCGCCAACAATGCGGTGTTCTTTTCTGCCGTGGTAGCCCGAGCAAGTGCACGCGCCGCGTTTCGCGCCTGCGCGCCAATTTCGAGTATGCGCTCTTCGTATTTGGTAGTCATGGCATTAAGGCACAAACCGCGTTCCAACGGCGCCTCCATTTACAGCAGTTCTTATCACATTCGGCCGGAGACCGCTTCCGATAACCACTGGGATTCCGGACTGGATAGCAAGTCTTGCTGCTTGTAGCTTGCTTACCATACCCCCACGCGAATACACGCCGGTTTCTCGCTTGGCCAATCCCGCTACCGCCTCGATATTGGTCACCTCCGGGATGAGCTGGTCATCCTCGCCGAGCAGACCTTCCACACTGGTCAAGATTACCAGAAGGTCGGCTTGGCTGAGTATCGCCACTTCTGCGGACAAAAAGTCATTGTCGCCGAATCTCAGTTCTTCGACTACCACCGAATCGTTTTCATTGACGATCGGAACGATGTTCCCGAAGCGCATCAGCCGTTCCAGTGTATTCCGTGCGTTTCGACATCTTGTGCGGCTGTCTAGATCCTGATGAGTGAGCAATAGTTGAGCGACGTGTAATCCATGGCGAGCGAACAGGGTGGCATACAACCGCATCAAACGCGACTGACCAATGGCAGCGGCAGCTTGCACCGATGGCAGATCAGATGGGCGCTCCGTCATTTTCAACTGCATGAGACCGGCGCCTACTGCTCCACTGGTTACCATTACTGTCTCGGTGCCAGCGTGGATTAGCTCGGCGATCTCCGCGCTCAGGCGCCGAAACTGACCGGTATCGAGGCCGTCGCGGCTCGCTTTGGTCAGAATGCCAGTACCAAGTTTGACGACCACTCTTTTGCGTTTATCTGCCATAGCGGAAACGGAATATTACATCTTGACACCCAAAATCCAAAACTTCAGGGGCCACCGCCCCATTGCGATCCGGGACGGAGGCTTTAGGAAAGTCGGGTGTTGTTCCGGCGCGAAAGACCAAACTTTTTCAACAGCCTCCTAGTTGACCAGAACGCTAGCTTTGGCTGATAGATCAAAAGCAGTGAGTATTTTGCACCTTATTCGGCGGCAAGCCGAACAGCGGCCCGATAGTCTGGCGTTTATTGCTGCCGACACGAACGAGAGATTGACCTATGCGGGATTATGCGAGCGCGTCGACATCGTGGCACGCTGGCTGAAGGAGCGCGGTTGCCGGACACATGAACGCTGCGGGTTATTCGTCCCAGAAGGGATCGAATTCCCGGTTTATGCCCTCGCTATCTTGTCAGCTGGATTGTGTGTTGCGCCTATCGGATTGTTTGTGCCACCGTCGGAGCTCGATTTTCTTGTCAATGGGGCACAGTTACACTGGTTGCTGCGTGCCGAACGGCAATTGGTCCGATTTCCATTGGCCGGATCGGTCGACCCGGGCAATGACAAGTTATATCGCACCATTAACCCAGCCTACATTCGCTTTACTTCGGGAACGACCGGGACTCGCAAAGGAGTGCTTCTTGGTCATACGACCATTGTTGAGAGATTAGCGGCCGCGGATGAGGTGCTCAAGGTCACACCTTCCGATCGCATCTGGTTCCGGCTGCCGATGGCCGATCATTTTGTGGTTTCTGTACTCCTTTATTTATCGCGGGGAGCCACTTTGATTCTGGGTCAAGAGGACTCGGCGGTCGTCGACGTAATGGCCAAGTTTAGTCCGACGATTATTTACGGTTCTCCGGAATCGTATCGTGCGCTCATCGCCGCGGAAGTGGGAGAGTTGAATTCCGTGCGCTTAGCGATTTCAACCACCGCCTCTCTTTCCGGGAAACTGCAAAACCTCTTCAGTGCGCGCTTCAACAGACCGCTGAATCCGGCTTTGGGAATTATCGAAGTTGGCCTGCTGACTTTGAACCAGCGTCCGGATAAGGCGAATTCGGTGGGACCGGCGATGCCGTCCTATGAATTGACTTTGGTTGGGACGGATGGATTGCCGGCAGGCCCGGGCGAAGTGGGCGAACTGCATGTGAAAGGTCCAGGACTGCTAGACGCTTACCTCAATCCCTGGAGGGGACGTTCGGAGATTTTGTCAAGCTACGGTTATCCAACTGGCGATATGGCTTTCCTGGATAGGGAGCAGTTCCTGATCTTGGCAGGTCGCAACAAGAATCGGTTGGAAGTCGATGGCCTCAGTTTCTTCTGTGAAGAGGTTGAATCGGTGATCGACGCGATACCGGGCGTAAAGGAGAGTCGAGTTTTTTTGGATGACCAGACGCGATCGCTCGCGGCTGAACTGGTGGCAGATGAATTCGTGATCCCGGGCCTGGCGCAGCGATTGACCGATCGACTCGATCGGCGAAAGATTCCGCTCACCTTCAAACGAGTCACCAGTCTGCCGCGAACGCCGAATGGCAAGCTGCTGAGAAGATAGCCGATAGCCGATAGCCAATGTGGCTGTCATCGGCTATTGGCTATTGGCTATCGGCTATTTTTTATGTCAATTGTGGTCCAAAAGTACGGCGGCAGCAGTGTCGCTGATGTCAATCGTTTGCGTCTGGTTGCCGAGCGAATCATGCGGACGAAAGGGCAAGGCCACGAAGTAGTGGTGGTAGTTTCGGCGATGGGGGACACGACCGACGATCTTTTGGGGTTGGCCAAGCAGATCTCCGCAAATCCAGATCGGCGAGAACTCGATATGTTACTATCAGCAGGAGAACGTATCTCCATGGCGCTTCTTTCCCTGGCGATTCGGGAGCTGGGAGGAGATGCAATCAGCTTTACTGGAAGCCAGTCCGGAATCATCACTAACGATCGGCATGTGGATGCCCGGATCATCGAAGTAAGACCGTTTCGTGTGCAGGACGAACTCGCACGCAAAAAGATTGTGGTCGTTGCGGGCTATCAAGGAGTGTCTTACCGGCGCGAGGTCACGACATTAGGCAGAGGAGGAAGCGACACGACCGCGGTTGCGATGGCGGCGGCTCTGGAAGCGGAGTGGTGTGAGATTTGCTCGGATGTGGATGGTGTCTATACGGGAGATCCGCGGATTGTGCCGTCGGCAAAGCGGATCGGTGTCCTCTCATACGAAGAGACGCAGGAGTTAGCAGAATCGGGAGCCAGAGTGTTGAATGCGGAAGCGGTCGAATTTGCCAAAGAGAAAGGAATCGCAATCTACGCGCGCGCAACTACGGGCCCTCTGCCCGGTCTGGATCCCTCGCAAGACGGGACCGTTGTGCGTAAATCGCCGCCGCGGCTGCCGGGTTCGGTGGTTGGCGTAGCCAGTGAAGAGCAGGTGGTGATGATCCAGAGCCGAAAGGTGGATGAACTGCTGGCGATTATGGATGAATTCGGATGTCCGGGTAAACAGCTCCACGTCGCGTCGATCGGGGGTGCGCAAGATGGACTCACTTTGGTAATGTCGAAAGAGAACCTGCATCAGATCACGAATCTGCAGGCGAAACTCGGGACTTTAGGATCTGCCTTGATCTGGAACGATGAACTAGGTGCAGTCAGCGTGGTCGGCGCGGGCATTAACGCCTCGTACGAGAAGGTGCGGCAGGGCTCCGAAGCACTTCGTAGAGCGCAAATCCCATGTTTTGGATTGGCGACATCGTCCTTTCGCACCACCTGGATGGTTCGCCGTAGTCAGGTGCATGAATCGGTCCGTCTGCTTCACGGGCTGTTCATCGAGAATAAGAGACGTTTGGTCCCGTGAGAAGAAGCTTTGGAGTGGGCCGCCGAAAGAAAGAGAAAAACCAGCTCGATCAGAGGGGGAACACGATTCTGGGGGCCAATCGAGCTGGCAGAAAGCACACTAAACGCCACGGGACGAATGGCAATATCTTTTTTCGCAATTTTGCAGAAAAAAGATCAACGGAACCGCGTTTTTTTGATATCGCCTTTTTGGTTGCTTGAGGCTTCTCCCGGCTTGAACGTGCCAAATATCTGATGTTCTACCCCCGGAGCTATTATCTGACGATCGAGACCGTTCGAAGCATTTGCGTCGGGGAGAGGGCGAAATTGGCCGGGGTCGCATACCGGCTGATTGACTTCACTTTTGGGCTATTTCACGGGAATAGCCCGGAATTTGAGCCGTGCGACACCGCGTTCCATGATTTTGATCATACGATGGAGGGGACTGAAGCGGTGCTTTGGCTTTTGGCGGCGCACGATCGGCTGTTTGCAGAGAGCAAATTCAGCGATCGGCAATGGGAGATCGCTCTCGTATCCATATTGCTGCACGATGCCGGGTACTTGAAGTGCCGCGATGACCATGAAGGTTCGGGCGCCAAGTATACCAGTATCCATGTGGGGCGTGGTTGCTTTCTTGTTTGGGACCTGTTGCCAGAGTTCGGTTTCGAACGGGACGAAATTCGCGTTGTTCAGCGGGCAATTTGCGCAACGGCAGTTGGAGCGACGATGAAACAGATCGGTTTTCGTTCGCACGCGGAATGGTTGATTGGAGCGCTGGTCGCGACGGGCGATTTGCTTGGACAAATGGCAGCCGAAGATTACCCGGAGCGGCTTCCCGCGCTTTACCTGGAGTTACGTGAAGCCGCCCTTTTCTCGCGGCTGGAAAAGAACACCGCCGGTCAAAGCTTATTGGATTTGCTGTCCGGAACGGAGAAATTCTTCTCGAAATATGTCGTTCGGACGCTCAACGAAGAGTGGGGTGGCATGCACCGATGGCTGGAGGCCGCAGATGGTTCGAATCCGTATCTGGCGCGGATTCAGCGGAACGTCAGTCGCGCCATGGCGATGGCCAGAGCGCTCCAGGGGGTGGCTCCGATCTCTTCCCGGGGTGCTAATCTGGGCTGATCCTCACGGCGCTGCCAGCCAAATCTCGCCAATCCGATTCTACACAGAGATTTTGAGATCTCCGCCCCGATTATTTGGATTTCGGATCGCGAGGCGAACCGCTCATGGTTGAACAGCCCAAACTTCTACTAGGCGGTTCTTTACCAGGTTTGCCTTATCAAATAAGTCTTGGCCTCCCATTCCGACGGAGTGGGTGATATTATTGATTTTCACGCCTTTGCTCAGCGCTTTTTCTACGGCCTCGGCCCGACTTCTGGAAATCTCCTGGTTCTTCGATTCGTCACCTTGTTTGTCAGCGTATCCAACAAAGAAAAGCACCACGGTTGGGTCATCCAAAAGCTTCTTGTTTTCCGTTTCTTGCAAACGCTTCACGAGATCACCAATCTGCGAGTTGGTCGGAGTAACTTTGGCGGTGTCAAACGGAATCACCGCAATTTTGGAAAAGCTGCGAGCTCGCTCGACCTGCGCATAAAGCTCATCTTTCTCTTTCTGCGAAAGATTCTTCATCACGTCAATTCGGGTCAATACCTCCTTGCGTGTCTGATCCTGCTCCTTCGCGTCTGCGGTGACTGCTTGAGCCGATGCGGACGGGCTAGGCTGGGCCGCTATCTGGGAGGCGTCTGCATTGGACGAACCTGTGACCGATGCCGGGCTGGAGGCCTGAGAGTTTTCGCCTTTCTCCTTTAAGCTCTTGATCGCGATAAAAGCGCCAATACCTAGCGCGCCCAGGGCAAAGAGTATGCCCAATCCGACGATGACCCAGACCCCAGCCGGCGTCTTTCTGGGTGCGGGTTGATTCTGCAATCCGGTACTCAGGATCCTCCTTCCGGACGGCCTACGATCACTGGACATGATTCAAGTTATAACAGTCGATTTGCCAGCTATTTGCAATGCTTGGGATTTATCGAATTCGTTCGCTCAAAAACGCGGGTAGTTCTTTGATGGCGATTCGCTCTTGTTCCATCGAATCGCGGTGGCGCACCGTAACGGTATCACGTAGCGCCGGCCCGTTTTCTCCGATGGTGTCGAAATCCACGGTCACCCCAAAGGGCGTTCCGGCTTCATCCTGGCGACGATATCGGCGGCCGATTGCGCCAGTTTCGTCGTAGAATACCATCATCTCACGTCTCAATTGGTCTACGATCTCACGCGCTCGCCTTACCAACGACTCATTATTTTTAAGCAAAGGGAACACGCCGCATTTGATCGGAGCCATTCGTGGATGGAAGCGGAGGACTGTGCGGGTCTCGGACTTACCTTTCTCATCGGTCACCACTTCCTCGTCATAGCCGGCACAGATCAACGCCAACATGGTTCGGTCAACTCCGGCACTTGGCTCTACCACGTGTGGTATAAAATGCTGCTTTGATTCTTCGTCAAAATAATCCAGCGGCTTTCCACTGGCTTGCTGATGTTGAGTGAGATCGTAATCGGTTCGGTAGGCAACCCCTTCCAACTCCTGGATACCGAACGGGAACGCAAATTCGATATCGTAGGTTCCTTTGGAATAGTGTGCGCATTCCTCCGGTGGAATCTTATGGACATGAAGAGACTCCGAGGGGAGCCCGATGTCTCGATAAAAACGGAGCCGTTCCTGCAGCCAGTACTCTAGCAGCTCCAGGCCGTTTTCGGGCCGGCAAAAGTATTCGAGTTCCATCTGCTCGAACTCACGGGACCGAAAGGTGAAATTGCGTGGATTGATTTCGTTGCGGAATGCTTTGCCGATTTGGGCGATTCCGAAGGGCAGCTTTTTCCGGGAGACCTCCAAGATATTTCGGAATTGAACGAAGATAGCCTGAGCCGTTTCCGGGCGGAGATAAGTCACTGCCGACTCGTCTTCGGTCGCGCCGACATAGGTTTTAAACATCAGATTGAAGGCGCGAGGTTCGGTTAAATCGAAACCGCCGCAGACCGGACACTGTTTTCGGCCATTTTTCTCCGTTAACTGATCGGCGCGGAGGCGGGACTTACAGTTCCGGCAGTCAACCATCGGATCGGTAAACGTATTTTCGTGTCCGCTCGCAACCCAGACCTGGCGGTTCATCAGGATCGAACCGTCCATGCCGACGACATCGTCCCGTTCCCTCACCGTGCGGCGCCACCAGAAGTCCTTCAGGTTCCTTTTCAACTCGGTTCCGAGTGGCCCGTAATCCCAACAGCCGTTTAGTCCACCGTAGATTTCGCTCGACTGGAAGATAAAACCCCTGCGCTTGCAGAGGCTGACAATCTTTTCCATGCGATCCGAGCCTGACTTTGCTTGAGCCATATAGCGGAACCGGAACAATGGCATGGGGTAGCGTTTGGTCAACGCCGATAGCGCCGGGAACGCCAAACTCCCAACGCCCAACGCCGCCTCTTGGATTGACTCCTTCGGCAAAGTTCCGGTATGAAAACCTCCTTCAAAGGGCATGCTCGCTTCTGTCGTCCATTTGCTGTGGTTCCTACGATATCTTCTTAAGAGCCTGCCAATTGTGCTCGGGTTCAATTCGGCCCTCCATCCTCTCGCGGCACTGCTGAGCTCCCCGGGAGGACTATGGTTGGGACGAAAATATGTAAATTCGTTGATCGTTATCATCACGCTAGCCGTTCTCGTCCAGGGAATTGCTGGTCATTCTGCCCGCTCAATCTACGCCTTGCTGCTGTTACCTTTTCCGATTTCATTGCTATTCTCGGATTGCCTATCGTCCCCTCAACCTGATGTCGCTGCCGCTAGTGCAGCCACTTTGTTCGCCTGGTACCTCCGGGATATTATCTTGGACCGAGAGCCCAGCGGGCTGAACACGTTGTTCTTTGGTTTCCTGACCGCTACGATGGCTGTCCTATTCAAAGTGTCTTACGCGGCTTTGGCAGCGGCCGGAATATGCGTGGCGATCGCTGGCTGGACCCGATCGAGGCAAAAAATCGGCCAGTTGATCCTTCCGGTCTTCTTCACCGGCCTATTCTGGTTGCCTTGGATTCTCCGCGGCTACATCACGAGTGGTTACCCCTTTTTTCCGGCGGAAATTGGCCGTCTCGGCTTTGATTGGACGGCTCCACACAAACTGATCGCTAATGAACGAAATTGGGTTCTCAGTTGGGCGCGAGCGCCTTTTAATGTGCAGTGGCAGCGAGTGTTGGGTGATTGGTCTTGGATCGGCCCCTGGGCTCAGCAGCTCCCAAGCTATCCGATTGTCATCAAAGCCGCGGGTATGGCGGTGGTTGGGCTGTTAGTGTCCATATGTCTTCTACGGCTCGGCTACTCGAGAACCCAACTGTCTCGGTGGATTCTGATTTTTTTGCCGATCCCTTTTCCCTCCTGTTTTGGTTTTTCTCCGCGCCAAGTCCGCGCTTTGCTCAGGCCACCATCTGGATTCTCGCTATTGACCTGTTCTACTTGGGGGCGATCGCGGCGGCGAAGCTAACAGAAGCCGCCGGTAAACTCGCAATACTCGTCTCGACAACTTTTATGGCAGTGGAGATAATCTTCGGACTCGCTCGACTGAACGCGGAGCCGATCCAATTTCCGAACTATATCGGCGCTGCACCTCCAATGGTCTTGCAGCTTACAAAATCTGGGGCAGCCATTTGGGTCCCGGCGCAGGGTACGGATTCTGTTGACTGGAAATTGCCAGTGACGCCGATCGATCGGTTCGATTCGAATCTTGAGTTCCGAGGAACTACCCTGCGCGAGGGATTCCGGATTCGAGAGGCGCTGCTACTTGGCACGGAATGATCCCATGGTATGATTCTCCGAACGTTATGGCCTATTACTCCGACGACGTCTTTTCGGATAGCTCCATATCGCTTCGTCGTTTTCTGATTCCGGCAGTCCTGGTTTCATTGTTGATTCATGGAGGGCTGTTTTACGGACTAAGCAAAAAGACATTGGAGAATTTCGCCGCTTCCGACAGACCCCGACTCGTGCCGCGGGTATTTAGCGTGAATCGGCTTCAGGTCGACCAAAAACTGCTCGAACCTAATGACAAGCCGACGGGAGCACCGGGTTCCAAAACGGCAGATCCGGGGAGCGTCAAGAACCTCAGCCAGTTCGATGGCACCTTCGAGGACGATATGAAGGAATTTCGAGCTACCCCCGAAGTGAGCTCTCCAGAAGTGCCAGATATCAAAGAGAAGCCAAGTGTGGACACTCAAGCGTCGCGTACCGCTGCGGCCAAGGCTAAAGCCGAGAGTGCGTTGGCTTTGGATAAGGAATTATCGGACGTGCGGCAGCAATTAATGAACGATAAGCCGACGGTCGCTACCCGACCGAAAATTGCCAGCGGCAACAAAAACAATCCAGGTAAGACGGAGAATCAAGACGCTGGAGACGGTGCGATCGCAGGAAATTCCGGAATTCCCTCGGGTTTTAGCAACTTGGACGAGATTCTTTCCGGCTCCGGCCGAGTCGGTAACGGAACGGCTCCGATATTAATGCCGACCGATCTTCTGTTTGACTATGATTCGGCCAACTTGCGTGCGGGTGCGACTGCGAGCTTGCAGAAGTTAGGCCGACTCATTCAACGGAACCCGCAAGCGGTTTTCCGGGTGGAAGGTCACACCGACTCGTTTGGAAGCGATGAATATAATCTCGATCTGAGCCAGCGACGGGCCGAGACGGTGAAAGCATGGCTGGTCCAAAATATGGGGATCGATCCAGGCCGCATTCAAACGCAGGGCTTTGGCAAATCGCGATTGATCGTGCCGGGCGATCGAACGGTCGAAGAACAGCAATTGAATAGACGGGTCGAGATTGTAATTCGCTCTAGGTCCTGAATCGTAGATTCAGCTCTTGCGGGGAGACAATTTCCCCGAAGTCGGCAGCGCGTCTCTACCGGGATGGTTCAGCGGTTTCGGTTCCTGAGAAGACAAACCGATCGCGAATACCCGGGCGGGTCATGCCGAGCAGACGCCAACCGAGCAACGTCGCCGCTACGAACAAGCCGGCAGCGAGTCCGATCCAAATACCGGTGGCTCCCAGCGGAACGATGAACGCGGTCATAAATGCGGTTGGCATGGCGACGGCCCAATAACAGAAAAAGCCAATCAGCATCGGGCGCCGGAAATCGGCTAAACCGCGCAAACAGCCGGCAGCAGTCACCTGGACTCCGTCAGCGATCTGGAAGATCCCAGCAACAATCATGAGGCGAGCGGCCAAATCGAGAACCGCGCTGTCATTGGTGAACAAGCCGGCAATGTTGCGACCGGCCGCAAAATAGATGGCCGCAAAGCAGGCGGAGACACCGGCCGAAATCCCGATGGCTCCGAAGGCAATTCGTCGCAATGCGGAGTATGCTTGGGACCCGACCGCATGACCGATCCGTACACCTGCTGCCATGGAGATCCCAAGTGGAAACATAAAGGTGGTTGCCGCGCAGGTTAGCACTACTTGGTGGCTCGCTAACGCTACGGTTCCGATCCATCCCATCATGACAGCGCCAAAGCTGAACGCTCCGACTTCCGCAAGATATTGGCAGCAGACTGGCAGTCCCACCCGAAAAAGAGCTCGAACCTTGTGCCAATCTACCCGAGAAAGCGCCAGGGCTGACCACTTCAATCGACTCAGGGATAACGCATAGGCGAGAGTGCCTGCCAACACGAAGAACCGTGAAATGAATGTGGCGATGGCAGAGCCAAGGAGACCGAGCGCAGGAATCCCCATCCAACCGAAGACCAAGGGCAAGTTCAACAGGAGGTTCAATGTGACTCCGATGTAGAGGATTACCGTCGGCATCACCGGTTTTCCGAGGGCTTCACAAAAAGTCTTGGCTGCGATCGACCCGAGCGCCGGTACCAACGAGAGCCCGACGATCGCGAGATAGGGCCGAGCGGCCGTTTCGATCGGGATCGGTTGGCCAAAAATGCGAAGGATCGGTAGGAGGAGACCAACCAACGCCGCGGCCGCAGCTCCGGTTAAGATGGATAACCAAAGAGCCGATCGCATGACCTCGATCTTCTCCTTCTCCAAATTGGCTCCGTGAGCTTGTGCCGCGAAAACTCCGGTGGACGTCAACAGCCCGATACCGCCAACATACAAGGCTCCTAAGAGCGTGTTAGAAAACCCTACGGCCGCAAGGGGAACGACCCCGACTCGGCCGAGCACCAGCGTATCGGTGACACCCATGAGCATTTGGCCAAACTGCCCGATCATCATTGGGAGCGCGAGGGCCAGCGTAGCCCGCAGTTCCGCCAGAAAGGGCTTTTGTTGGCTGGCCATGGGACCATCAGCAAACCGAGATAGCGAGCCAAAGCAAATGGAATGCGGAATGCGGAATGCGGAATGCTTACGGAGGACGAGGACAATGCCGCTGGGCGGACCGCTAACTGGGAGTACGCCGAGGGCACTAAAGGAGTTCGCCCAAGAGGAGCAACGTAGGCATGCCGCATTCCATCTTTTGCCCACCTCGGTCCAGAAGTTGCTTTTTATGGCCTGAACTTCATATTCTCGCCGTGAGTGCTGGTATTGAAATCCGCTACAAAATTGGGAACGAGCGTTTGGTCAAAGTGACGGAGCGCGCGGCCGCTAAGCTTTCTCAGCTATTGACTCGTCAAGGCCGACCCCTGGGCGCCCTCCGCGTGGCGGTGATTGGTGGGGGTTGTTCCGGGCTGCAATACAAGATGGATCTGGTCGATGGACCGGCGAACC
>DATNNZ010000064.1:0-3356 GCA_035601575.1 Chthoniobacterales bacterium | reverse complement strand
TGGGCAAAGCTCGTCGACACCCACTAGCCCTAGAAGCGACAGTTTAAACGGGGGTGTGCAACCCTGACGCTGGCACGAGCCTTGCTGCACTCAACAATTCGCGCTGCCGTTCGCTGATCGGATGTTACGGAATCTCGGGGCGCCCATTCATTGCTTCGGACAACTTATGCGAGCGATCTTCCTAGAAACATCGTTAAGAGCCCCAATGCGAGCGCTCAGGATTGGCACACCATCGAGGTTCGATCTACGTCGCTGTCAGGTGAGATACGGGGTCGTCCGGGAATGGGGGGCACCTCTTAGAAATGGCTATGAGCCCTAGCACTACTTTGGCAGATCTTGAGCGGGACGGGATTCCCAAATCAGTTTTTCTGTGACTCATGGGAGGTCGGCTTTTGGAGGGGCCGACCATGGTTGGCAGGACATCGGATTGGAAGAGGGAGCTTGGACGCTTTCTCAAGCCGTTTTTGGATCGGTTTGGTCACAAGGCGCGGCGCCAAATGTGTCCGCTTTACGTGTCTGGGCTGATCGGTCCCGGCGATCGCAAGAGCATTGCGCCGATGGCGAAGCGGCTCGGCCTCGGCGAATGCGACCAATTGCACCACTTCATTGCCGCCGGGGTCTGGGATGCAGTGCCGGTGGAAGCAGAATTGCTTGTTCAAGCGGATAGGCTCGTTGGTGGCAGCGATGCCGTGCTGGTGATCGACGACACCGCGCTTCCCAAGAAAGGCACGCATTCGGTCGGTGTCGCTCCGCAGTATGCCTCGGCGCTGGGCAAGACCTCGAACTGCCAGACCCTGGTATCGCTGACGCTGGCGCGAGACGAAGTACCGGTCATGATGGCTCTGCGGCTGTTTCTGCCCGAGAGCTGGACGAGTGATCGCGCCCGTTTAAGGCGAGCGGGCGTTCCGGCCGAATATCGAACGGCACGGACAAAACCGGAGATGGCTCTGGCAGAGATCGATCGTGTCATCGCGGCCGGAGCGCGCTTCGGCTGCGTGCTGGCGGATGCCGGTTATGGGATGAGCGCGCCGTTCCGTCAGGAGCTCACGGCCCGCAAGCTAGCCTGGGCGGTCGGGATTCCGCGGCACCTCAAGGTTTACCCTGCCAATGTGCAGATGGTCTGGCCGGTAGCCAAGCGCGGTCGTCCTCGTCAACGGCACGTCCCGGACATTCTGTCGATCCCGGCCGAAGACATGCTGGCCAATGCCCAATGGCATACCATCAGTTGGCGCACCGGTACGAAGGGGAAGCTCAAGGCTCGTTTTGCCGCCGTCCGCGTGCGTGTTGCCGACGGACCACCGCAGCGGATCAGGGACAAGGGTCAGCAACATCTGCCAGGCGACGAGGCTTGGCTCATCGGCGAACACAGGATGTCGGGAGAGAAGAAATACTATCTCGCCAACCTGCCAGCGAAGACGGACCTGCGCACCTTGGCGGCCACCATCAAGGCGCGATGGATTTGCGAGCAGGCTCACCAGCAACTGAAAGAAGAACTGGGTCTCGACCACTTCGAGGGGCGATCCTGGCAAGGCCTCCACCGCCACGCGCTCATGACCATGATTGCTTACGCTTTCCTCCAGCATCGCCGGCTCAAAACCGCAAGGCGGGAAAAAAAAGAATCAACGGGCCGCCACCGCAACCAACCTTGCCAGCGGTGCGTCAGGCCATCCTCGAACTCATCATTCGACCACCACCGCACCAATGCCCGCACTGCCGAAAATGGATTTGCAGCGAGCAGCGGCGTGAGTAAATCTGCCAAAATAGTGCTAGTTCTTCGTAGCTACAATTTCGATCTCTACCAGCATCGCCGGGTGCACCAAATCGCAAATGACGAGCGTGGACGCTGGGCGTACCTCGCCCATCACTTCCAGGAAAACGGCGCGATACGCGGAAACGTAATTTCGATCGACAACATAACCGGTGACCTTAACCACGTCGGTCAACGTCATTCCGGCCTCATTGAGCAGGACCTCGATTTGCGTCCAGGCCTTCCGCGCCTGGATTTCGAAGTCTCCGGTCACGTCGCCCTGACCGGCGACGTAGAGTGTGGGACCGGGAACCTCAACCAAGACCGCTTGACTGAAGTGTGCGAAGCGCCTGGCACCCTCCGGATCGAGCTTTCGTACCGCCACTGCACGCTCCTGTTTGCACACAAAAGGGCCGCCGGCCATGTTTGGCTGATCGCATCCCCGCAGACTAACGAATTACCTAGGGTAGGCTCAGTAGACAAGTCGAGACATTCTTGAACCCGCACTTGACATTTTTCATCGTCCCATTCGTTCGTCTGAGAGACCGGGGACATGCGCTATTCCAGATTGACCGTCGACGGGTCATGTTCTTACAGAATCAAGCCGCCGTTTTCGACCTCCCTGCACGTTGGTCCGGGAAAATTCGGAGTGCTACGTCGTCAAGGACACCAACGTGCGTAACCTTGGCGTGGCTTTATTGCCGCGACGACGCGCAGCGCTACAGTTTCGGCGTTGGCAAGCTTTCGTCGGATGAAGCGCGCCGGACTAGCCGCCACCATCAAGGCACGATGGATTTGCGAACAGGCGCATCAGCAGTTGAAAGAAAAACTCGGACTTGATCACTTCGAGGGACGATCCTGGCAAGGTCTTCATCGTCACGCATTGATGACCATGATCGCCTACGCCTTCCTGCAACATCGTCACCTCACACAAGTGGGGCGAAAAAAAGAATCAACGGACCGCCGCCTCAGCCTAGCCTGCCGGCCGTACGCCACGCCATCGTCGATCTCATTCTTCGACCACTATCTCAGCAATGCCCACACTGCCGAAGACGAAGCCGTGAAAAACAGTGGCGTGGGTAAATCTGCCAAAGTAGTGCTAGCTCATGCACATTTGCTCAAATTTGAATTGGATTTCAAAAAAATAAAAATGATCCAGAAAAAATTCGACAAATTTCCAATGATCTTCACCGAAACGTCTGGCGGGAACGGCTCGCTAATCGATGCTTGTTATTTTGTCGAGCCGCTGACTTTTTAGCAAAGGTCCGAAATGTCTCGGATTGGCGGTCCCACTAGATTAAGACTCATTGTACTCGAACGCCGCAAATTGGTGCTTTAGGGTCGAGCTCCTCCTGCTCCAACATCTTTGCTCCTCCACTGCGGAGCCAGCGCGTCAACTCCCCGATTTCCCCCGAGCGAGTTTCCAACTTTTCTAGACCTTTCGTCGACTGCAGTGGCGACCCGAGGCTCAGAGCGAGCCCCTGATCCATTTGATGCAATCGAATTGCAGTTTCGAAGGTATCTTCGAGATGAGCAGCAATCCGCAAGCCACCAGCATCAACATCTCCCCAATGATATATTGGCGTTTCCGGCGCCAAGAGACGCGCAG
>DATNNZ010000063.1:0-3675 GCA_035601575.1 Chthoniobacterales bacterium | reverse complement strand
CTGCAGGAAGCGGTTCTCGCTGGTGTGTTAGTGATTGCGCTGATCACGCTCTCTTTTCTATCGGATCGATTTCTGACGTCGGCCAATCTCTTGAATCAAACCCGCTTTCTCACTGAGGTGGCACTTTTGGCTGTGCCAATGACTTTCGTGATCATCATGGGCGGAATCGATCTTTCGGTCGGCTCGATCGTCGCGTTCAGCGCCGTTCTGCTTGGGTTCTCCTGGCTGGTGCTCGGTTTTCCGCTTTGGCTTGCAGTGCTGGTTGGAATTGCCGGCGGAGCTTTCGCCGGTTACCTGAACGGGCTCGTCATCGTTTATCTCGGGGTACCACCCTTGATCGTCACCTTGGCGACCCTCGCAATCTTTCGTGGTCTTGCTTATGGTATCAGCGAATCGCGGTCGTTTAACGGATTTCCCGATTCATTCGCGTTTTGGGGCAGCGGTGAGATCGCCGGCTTACCGTTCCAGCTTTATCTCCTCATCGTTGTCTTCGTGATCAGCGGTCTAATACTTGGCGCCACGCCAATTGGCCGGCGTATTTACGCGATTGGAAATAATGAAGTCGCCGCCCGATTCGCTGGCCTCCGGGTAGGCCGAATCAAACTGCTCGCTTACACGTTTAGCGGTTTTATGGCCGGCATAGCAGGATTCATCTTTACTTCACGCGTTACGTCGACCCGGGCAGACGCCGCCACCGGTCTGGAATTGGATGTGATTGCAGCGGTCGTTTTCGGTGGAACCAGCATTTTTGGCGGCCGCGGCACGATTCTCGGTACTGCGCTTGGGGTCGTCACCATTCAGTTACTGAAGAACGGACTTCAGCTAGCTGGATTTCGCGGAGAAGCCACCGTCGTTCTCATTGGTACCGTGCTTATTCTCTCCATTCTGCTCAATCAATTTTTGGAGAAGTTCGTCCTGTCCGGACGCGGCCTCTTCAGATTAAAACGAAAACCGTAATCAGTAATACGAATACGAGCCCCCTAGACTATGATATCAACTAACCCATCGCGCTTGCTCAAAGCGCTTCTGCTGTCGCTGGTAGCTTTTGCTGCCAGCACTTTCGCTGCCGACAGTGCTTATGACGGCGGGCAAACAACTAACCCGAAGGATCTCAAAGGGAAGAAGGTTGTCCTGTCCGATATTCCGAAATTGATCGGAATCGGATACTTCAATGCCACCGCGAAAGGAATCGCTGAAGGGTGCGCTGATTTGACTAAAAGTGGCTTGCCCACCGAGGTGACTACCGATGCTCCCACCGAGGGCGATATCCAGAAGCAGATCGAGTTCATTGACAACGCCATCTCGCGTGGTGTCGATGGGATCTTCTTCGCGGCCAACGATCCGGTCGCGATCTCGCCGGTTTTACGCAAGGCGCTAAAGGCGGGAATTCACGTGATCGGCTACGATGCCGAGTCACAGCCGGACGCACGCGAATGGTTTGCGCAGATGTGCACGCCGGATGGCGTCGCCAAAGCGCTCATCGACGACATGGTATCGCAAGTGGGTGAGCAAGCCGATATTGCAATCGTCACGAGTTCGATGACCGCCGCCGGCCAGAACGCTTGGATTGCTGAGATCAAAAAATATATTCCGCAAGCTCATCCCAAGATTAATATTGTAACGATCGTGCCAGCGGAGGAGGATCAGCAGCTCGCGTTCAAGAGGACTGGCGAAATCTTAAAGGCCTATCCCAGCGTTAAGGGTGTCATCGGGTTGTCGAGTGTTGCGTTTCCCGGTGCGGCGGACGCGATAACCCAGGCCAATCTAATCGGCAAAATCGCGGTAGTCGGTTTGTCAACGCCGAATCAAATGAAGCCATTTGTGAAGAACGGCGCAGTCAAAGACGTCATTCTCTGGAATCCAGTCGACCTCGGTTATTTGGCGGCCTACGCCATGCGAGCTTCGATTGACGGGACCCTGAAACCGGGTGCGACCGAGCTCGATGCCGGTAAACTTGGCAAGGTAAAGGTCATTAATGGGAGCCAGATCCTTCTCGGGCCACCGAAGGTATTCAACAAGGAGAATATCGACCAATTTGATTTCTGATTCTGATTGGCGATAGGCAATGGATTCGGGGATACCATAATTCCGGCCAGAGGCGTATCGCTTCAGTAGGTGGGTTAGAACAGCCCAGCGTCCGGAGGGGCGTCGCTTGCGACGCCCGGTACCGATCCTGCACGCACCGAGGTATCGAGACGGAAAACGGATTGCAAAAAAGGCGTTCCAGAACCACTACGGAAATTCGATTCGTCAAGGAGTGTTCCCGGGCGTAGCGAGCGACGCCCCTCCGAGAGGTGGGCCGTACCGACACTCTTTTGGTAACAGCGGTCCAGGCTGGATGGTCTACCCGCTCAAAAGAAAACGACTTCCTGCGTTTGACAAACCGCTATTGAGAGTCATTTTCAGTAAATATGAGCTCTGCCGTTGTTCCGTCTGCACCACCCAGCGCCTACAAAATCCGGCCGGCTCTCGGGACACTGCTTCTTCTTGGCGCTGCGATTGTTGCTACCGTTTTTGTATGGCAGGGCATCACCACCAAGGGAGCTCCAGATCCTACGCTTCCCCATACTAGCCGGGCCGTCGCTTCGCTCGATATAGGGGTATTGGTTTTTCGCGAGGGCCTAGAATGTATTTTGGTGCTGTCAGCGATCATGGCAAGCATGATCGGTCCCAACGCATATCAGCGAAAACCGGTCGCGGTTGGCGTCGGGGTTGGATTTCTTGCGACCTTGGTCACTTGGTTCATCGCGGTTGGCATTATCAATGATCTTTCCCAAAACATTTCAGCTCTCGACCTCCAAGCCGGAACCGGCCTGCTAGCGGTTGTCGTTCTCGTGGTGATAATGAATTGGTTCTTTCACAAAGTTTATTGGGGTGGCTGGATCTGCTTCCATAATCGAAGAAAGAAATCGCTCTTGAACGACGCCAAGGGATCGCAAATCTCTCGAACCGGCTTGCTGTGGGGCCTTGGTCTTCTTGGATTTTCCTCGCTTTATCGGGAAGGATTCGAAGTCGTGCTGTTCCTGCAGAGTTATCACCTCCGAATGGGAAACGGACCAATCCTATCCGGGGCGCTTATTGGTTCGTTCCTGGCGGGAATTGTTGCGGTATTAACGTTCTTTGCGCATCGGCGGCTGCCGTATCGCAAGATGCTTGTACTCACCGGTACGATGCTTGGCTTTGTACTTCTCGTCATGGTAGGCGAGCAGGCTCAGGAAATGCAGCTAGCCCACTGGATTCCCACAACAAAAATTGATTGGCTCGCTAATTTTACGCCAGACTGGATGGGTCTCTGGTTCTCGTTTTATCCAACGGTAGAGACATTGGGTGCGCAGGCTCTGGCAGCTGTGCTTGTGATCGGTTCCTATCTTATAGCTCGCCGTCAGCGGAGTTCGGAGCCGGCGATGGCCGCGGCAACGCCCGCCTAAGCCCGCAAAACTCGCACGCAAGATGCGGTGACGCGCTCCTTGCGGCTAGATACTGGAAATCGGACGCTCCGCTCCGGATTTACAGCTTTCTTTGGGAGGGGTTGCCTAAAACGGACTACCAAAACGTCGCTTTTTGAACTCTGGCCAGAGCGGACTCAGATCACGATCCTGAACCGCGATCTTCGCCCAAACTCGGTTATTGGAGACCGCCCCTTCCACTGCCGTCCGTGCTTCGTCCAGCCGTCCG
>DATNNZ010000062.1:0-3501 GCA_035601575.1 Chthoniobacterales bacterium | reverse complement strand
TTCTCAGTCAGCCAGTTCCTAAAAACGGGATCCCTCAACTCGGCGAACGCCGTCAGCATCCTCTTGGCAACTTCACCGTTGCTCTGGATGTTGTCGCAGGACATCAGCGTGAACGGCGGAAGCCCGCGTATACGCCTGCGATCGAGGGACTCCAAGAGATATCCAAATGAACAGCGGGGTTCATGCGGGTGAGCGAGATCATATTGAATGTCAGGGTGCTTCTCATCCAAATCCCCGGTCGACTGGTCGATATAGTATCCACCTTCCGTAATCGTAAGCGAAACAATCCGGGTCTGGGGGGATGCCATTTGTTCAATCACCTTTTGCGGATCGTCCGGCGCGAACAGAAAGTTAACAATCGAGCCAATGATTCGAGCTTTGTCGCCTTCCAAGCTCCGCTCCACGAGCGTGTAAAGGCAATCTTGTGAAAGCATGACATCGCGGATGCGGACATCATGCTTTAGCAATCCGACTCCGCAGTAGCCCCAGTGCGAATCTCCACCCTGGTGGAGCAGATCATCCGTGTAAAGTGCTTGATGCGCACGATGGAAACCGCCCACTCCGACATGCATGATTGACTGACCGACTTTCTGCCGGTCATACTTTGGAACCTGAATTTTTGGATCGAGTAGATTGAGGTTTGCTGCGTTGAGTTGAGCAGTCATTGTTTCGGGGGTTAACATAAATCTTGTATTGGATAGGCTTCTCAAGCAAGAAGACTTTAGAATGCAATGATTGACAACTCAGGCGGAGGTAATGCGGGTTGGAGAACTGCTCGGGATTAACTTTAACGGCATATTACAAACCGACGGTTATAGCGGCTATGATCGAGTGGGCGGTCCTAAACTGATCCATGCCGCCTGCTGGGCACACGCCCGGAGATACTTCTTCCAGGTGGTGGAAGTTCCTCCTGATGATCGGGCGGCCATCGCCCTAGTTGCCACCATCGATGAGCTCTTTGCTATCGACGCACAAGCTCGAGAGCGCAATCTCGGCGTGACCGAGCAGTGAATTCTGGGGATCGCGCCAGGGACAGGGAACGAGCTCTGGCGCATGGGACAACGTGGTGCGAAAGTCTTTGTGATCGAAAGAAAGGAGTCAGGCGCGGATATGAGATATAGCGCGCAAAAAGTTTGGGCAAATAATTCGCGGAGCGAAAAATTGGTCTTCTTGGTGGCGGCGCCGAAAGAATCCGACCAAATAATTCCGGAAGTAACAATAGAGGATTCGCCGCGTAGCTAGAATCTCTACGGTCGGTATTTTACTGTCGATTCGCGAGGAATCAAGCTGCAGTGCACCTCACTGTGCAGTTTGGGTGAGCGATCTTTACTGAGTCGGGTCATCAGAGTGGCCCAAGCTTCATCAGCAAACTCATCGGCCGGTTGGCTCACCGTCGAAATGAATGGCCTCAAGGCGGTGAGCCATACGGAATCATCGAATGCCAACAATGAAATATCTTTTGGTAAATTTAGCCCAATCTGCCAGATAAGTTTGAGCGCTCCCAATGTCATAAACTCGGTTGCCGCGAAAATCGCGGAAGCTCTATGCCGCTTTAACAATATCGGTTCCAGTGCTCGCTTCGCACTTTCAACGTCGTTGCGGCCTGCCATGACGATTTGCTCAAATTTTGAAAGATTCGCGCTAAGAAGTGCTTCGCGGTAGCCCTCTATCCGCTCTTTGATATTGCGAAGGCCGGCATCGCTTGCCAACAAAGTGATTCTGCGATGGCCTAATGAGATTAAATGCTGGGTTCCTTCGCGGCTGGCTTCGGCATTGTTTGCCGAAACGCTGTCGAAACGATTGTCTTGTCCTACGCGATCAACAAGGATAATTGGGATTTTGCTGCTCCGCAGATCTGAGAGTGCAGGTGAGTCATCGCGACAAGGAATAACGATCAAACCCTCGATGTGACGGTTGATGAGGGCCGCCACTCGTTTCTGCTCCCATTGGGGGTCTTCCTGACTGTCTGCTAGGAGAATCTGATAATTGGTATAGGCGGCACGCATTTCGATCCGCCGAACGATGGCGGCGAAAAAGCCGATCGTTATATCAGGCACAACGACGCCAATCGTACCCGATCTTTGCGCACGCAGACCCATTGCCAGCGGATTAGGAGTGTAGTGCAGGGAAGCGATGGCCTCCTGGACTCTCTGCTGAAGTTCTGCGCGAACGAAGCGAGTGCCCCTGAGAACATTTGACACGGTAGCGGTCGAAACAGCGGCGGCCCGAGCCACGTCGTGAATCGTCGGGCGGCGATGCTCGGTAGGCCGCTCACTTTTCTTCTGCACTCTCTCGAGGATTGCTGAAGGAAGAACGATTCGCAACCTCAAAAAACTAAACTAAAAGCTTGCGTTAAGATTTTTTAAACGATTTACTAAGCAAGATAAAGTATGCGTCGGAGCGACGATCCAGGTGTTGCCGATCCTGATTCTGGCCTTCTTCGTTCAAAAGTATATCATCGACGGCCCGACACTTGGTTCGGTCAATTGAGGATCTCTTATGCCTAAGTACGGAGTCCATTACCTTTCTTCTGGAAGGACCTTGGAACAATCAGACCGCTCCCAAGGTAATCACGGAGGCCGTGACCGACCCAAACACCGCGGTTCAGTCAAGCGATCACCCAAGAATTTTGTGTGCAGTGTTCTCGTCAGTGATAAGGCAATTTGCCAGTTTGCTGGTTAAAGCAGCAATGTTGTAGGACCCGCCAATCTCCACGAAAGATAAACCAACCGATACCCCCCAAGAACTATGAAAAGGCATCTCGCAATCTTTGTAACCGTCCTGTTCACTGGCGCTAGCGCCATCGCTGAGCAGAAGACAGTGACCATCGCGACGGTCAACAACCCAGCAATGATTGAGCTCAAAAAGCTTTCACCCAAATTCGAAGCCGCAAACCCGGACATTAAATTGAACTGGGTAGTTGTGGAAGAAAACGTCTTGCGCCAGCGCGTCACCACCGACGTATCGACCGGCAGCGGGCAGTTTGACCTTGTGTTCATCGGCCTGTACGAAACGCCCATTTTTGCCAAACGTGGCTGGCTCAAGGAAATGGCCAACCTGCCGGCAGACTACGACCTAGAGGATGTCTTTAAAGGCATCCGCGCTGGCCTGTCTTACGAAGGCAAGCTCTACGCCTTGCCCTTTTACGGGGAGAGCTCAATGCTCATGTACCGCAAGGACCTCTTGGAGGCTAAGGGCTTGACCATGCCAGAGCAGCCCACTTACGACGACATTAAGAAGTTTGCCGACGCGTTGACTGACAAAGCCAAAGGCATTTACGGCATCACCTTGCGGGGCAAACCGGGATGGGGCGAAAACATGGCCTATGTCGACACCCTCCTCAACACCTTTGGGTGCACTTGGTTTGACGAAAAGTGGAACCCCACCATCGATACCCCGGAGTGGAAGAAAGCCATCACGTTTTACGTGGACCTCATGAAAGCCGACGGGCCACCGGGAGCCAGCGCCAACGGCTTCAATGAAAACCTGACGTTGTTTGCC